>JBEKLU010000009.1:0-74981 GCA_050010035.1 Roseiarcus sp. | reverse complement strand
GTGTCGATCAGCGCGGTCGCGATGATGGTCAGCGACCCGCCCTCCTCGATGTTGCGCGCCGCGCCGAAGAAGCGCTTGGGACGCTGCAGGGCGTTGGCGTCGACGCCGCCGGTCAGCACCTTACCCGACGACGGCACCACGGTGTTGTAGGCGCGCCCGAGGCGGGTGATCGAATCCAAGAGGATCACCACGTCGCGACCGTGCTCCACCAGGCGCTTGGCCTTCTCGATCACCATTTCCGCCACCTGGACGTGACGCACCGCCGGCTCGTCGAACGTCGAGGAGACGACTTCGCCCTTCACCGAGCGCTGCATGTCCGTGACTTCCTCCGGCCGTTCGTCGATCAACAGCACGATGAGGAAGCATTCGGGGTGATTGGCGGTCACCGACTGCGCGATGTTCTGCAGCAGCACCGTCTTGCCGGTGCGCGGCGGCGAGACGATCAGCGCGCGCTGTCCCTTGCCGATCGGCGAAACGATGTCGATCACCCGCACCGACAAGTCCTTGCGCGTCGGATCCTCGATTTCGAGGCGAAGCCGCTCGTCGGGATAGAGCGGCGTCAAATTGTCGAAATGCACCTTGTGGCGGGTCTTCTCCGGGTCCTCGAAGTTGATGGCGTTGCACTTGAGCAGGGCGAAATAGCGCTCGCCCTCCTTCGGGCTGCGGATCACCCCCTCGACCGTGTCGCCGGTGCGCAAGCCGAGGCGGCGAATTTGCGACGGCGAGACGTAGATGTCGTCCGGCCCGGCGAGGTAGTTGGCGTCGGCCGAGCGCAGGAAGCCGAAACCGTCCTGCAGGATTTCGATCACGCCCTCGCCGATGATCTCGACGTCGACGCTCGCCAACTGCTTGAGAATGGCGAACATCAGCTCCTGCTTGCGCATGATCGAGGCGTTTTCGACTTCGTTCTCCTCGGCGAAGGCGAGAAGCTCGGTCGGCGACTTCTTCTTGAGGTCCTTGAGTTTGATTTCCCGCATCGGGGCGTCCTTTGAATTCGCTCGCGCATCGGCGCGTCGGCGACGGAATGGGAAAGCGGAGGGCGCGGATACGATAGGAAGCCGCTGCTTGCCTCGGCCGGCTAAGCCAGCGCGGATCGATAAATCCGCTTGCCTCGGGAAGCGCCCGCTGAAGGTGAGGGCCCCTGCTTAATCGGCTTTGGCGATTCTTTCAACGGTCTTTTGCGATCAGACCTTTTTCCCGGCCTAGAACGGCTTGAAAACGACGACCCCGACGATCAGCGCCATCAACACGGTCGGAACCTCGTTGAGGATGCGATAGAACCGCGCCGGCCGGCGGTTGCGGTCCTCGGCGAAGACCCGCACCAATCCCGTGAGATAGCCGTGAATCCCGGAAAGGGCGATGACGAGCGCCAGCTTCGCCTCCAGCCAAGGCGCTTCGAAATAGCCGAGGCGATAGGCCAGCAACGGCCCGGTGAGCCACACGGCGACCATCGCCGGATTGACGATCCCCTTGAGCAGCCTCCGCTCCATGACCTTTAGGGTCTGCGAAAGCTCCGATCCCGGCTGGGCATCGGCGTGATAGACGAACAACCTCGGCAGATACAGCATTCCCGCCATCCAGGAAATGACGGCGAGAATGTGCAGCGTCTTGATCCAGAGATCCAGGGAGTGCATGGGCGGCTCGCTCGGGGCGACGCGGGGGCGCTTGGACCCCACGCGAGCGAAGCACTTTGCCATGATCGGCCCGCCAGAGAAAAGCCCCGGGGCGTCTCGCTCCCGACGGGCCGATCGATCCGGCGCGGCAAAACAAATTAAGGATTCATGACTCTTATTAATTCTTCTTAGACGAGGCCAACGCGCGATCGCAATTCGGTCCCCAGCCACGCTCGAGCGGTCGGCCGCACGGCGGCGTTGCGCGCGGCGGCCTCGCGCCTGGGGACAAATTAAGGGAAAATTAACGATGTCAAGCGCCGGGCGTCGTTCTTGCGTGTGGAGCGGCAGGGCGCTTTCCCCGCAATTCCCGGTGACATGCGAATCGATTGCGCGGCCTCTCCCGCCGAGGTCGGCTGTGGACGCGGCGGCGCGGGGTGGCGATGCGCGCCGCCTCGCCTCGCCCGGCGGGCGACTTTTCCACGCCTGTCCACAGCGCTCAACCCCGGTTATATCAATTCGACGGTCCTCGGAGGCGGCCCATGGGGCGCAGTTATTTTCATCTTCACCTCGTCTCCGATTCCACCGGCGAGACGCTGATTGCGGCTTCGCGCGCCGCCGCCGCTCAATACCAGGGGGTGGCGTCGATCGAGCACGTCTATCCCCTCGTTCGCACGCGCGCGCAGCTCGACCGGATCGTCGCCGAGATCGACAACGCGCCCGGGATCGTCCTCTTCACCCTGGTCGACCCCGAGCTTTCGCGCCGCTTGGAGGCGGCTTGCGAGGCCTCCGGCTCGCCGTGCCTCTCCGTCCTCGGCCCGATCCTGAGGCTGTTCCAGTCCTACCTCGGGCAGAGCTCGACGCCGCGCGCGGGCGCTCAGCACATGCTCAACCCCGAGTATTTCAAGCGGATCGACGCGCTCAACTTCACCATGATGAGCGACGACGGCCAATTGCCGGAGAATCTCGAGCACGCCGACATCGTGCTGATCGGCGTCAGCCGCACCTCGAAGACGCCGACGAGCATGTATCTGGCCAATCGCGGCTACAAGACCGCCAACGTTCCGATCGTTCCCGACGTGCCGCTGCCGCGCGCGCTCGATCATCTGCGCCGCCCGCTGATCGTCGGCCTCGTCGCGTCGCCGGAGCGGATCATCCAGATCCGGCAGAATCGGCTGCTCGCGCTGCACGCGGACTCGCAGACCCAATACGTCGACCGCGCCGCGGTGGCCCAGGAGATCGCGGGTTCGCGCCGCCTCTTCGCCGAACGGAGCTGGCCGGTTATTGACGTCACGCGCCGCTCGATCGAAGAAACCGCCGCCGCGATCCTCGATCTCTATCGCGAACACCACCTCAAGTTCATCACTCAGGCCTGAAGTCGACCCTCGTTCATGTCCGCCCCTCCCTCCCTTTGGATCGGCCGAGAAAGGCTGGTCCTGGCCTCCAAGAGCGGCAGTCGCCGGCGCCTGCTCGAAAGCGCCGGCCTCGCCTTCGACGTCGAGGCGGCGGACGTCGACGAGCGCGCGCTGGAGACCGATTTTCTCGCGCGAGGGGGCGGCGTCGAAACGCTGGCGCTGGCGCTGGCGCGCGCCAAGGCGATCGAGGTCAGCGCCCGCCGGCCCGGGGCGCCGTGCGTCGGCGCCGACCAGACTTTGACCCTCGAAGGCCGGCTCGTGCACAAGTCGGAAACGCTGGAGTCGGCCGCGCGGACGCTAGGCGCGCTCAGCGGCCGCAGCCACCGGCTGACCTCGGCCTTCGCGCTGGCGCGCGACGGGCGCGTCCTGCACGAGGGCCAGGACCACGCCGATATGACCATGCGGGCGCTGGACTCGCGGCAAATCGCCCTCTATCTCGCCTGCGCCGGACCCGGCGTCCTGGCGAGCGTCGGCGTCTATCAAATCGAAGGGCTCGGGGTGCATCTGTTCGAAGCGATCGAAGGGGACCATGCGACGATCCTCGGCTTGCCGATGCTGCAATTGCTGGCGTGCCTTCGCCGCGAAGGGATGCTGGCGTTATGAGCGATCTCGGAGCGCCGCGCGCCGGGGTCTGCGGCTGGCCGGTGGTGCATTCGCGCTCGCCGTTGATTCACGGCTATTGGCTAAGGACGCTCGGGATCGAGGGCGCCTATGACCGCTTCGCCGTGCCGCCGGCCGAATTTCCCGCTTTCGCCGCCTCGATCGGCCGCGACCGCTTCGTCGGCGCCAATGTCACCGTCCCGCACAAGGAGGCGGCCTTCGCCGCCTGCGACCGGCTCTCGGCCGACGCCCAAGCCTCCGGCGCGGTCAACACCCTATGGCGCGAGGAGGACGGCGCCTTGTGCGGCGACAACACCGACGTCGCGGGGTTCCTGGCCAATCTCGACGACGGCGCTCCCTACTGGCGCCGCAACGCCGAGACCGCCGTCGTCCTGGGCGCCGGCGGGGCGGCGCGCGCGATCCTCTACGCGCTGCTCTCGTGCGGGCTCTCGCGCGTCGCGATCGTCAATCGCACGCGCGCGCGCGCCGAGGCCCTGGCGGCGCAATTCGGCCGCGGGACGACCGCGGCGTCATGGCGCGAGCTGCCCAAATGGCTCGCAAAAGCCGATCTCCTGGTCAACACCACGACGCTCGGCATGGCCGGGCACGCGGCGCTCCAGGTCGATCTCAAGCCGATGAAGAGCAGCGCCGTGGTGACCGACATCGTGTATATTCCCCTGGCGACGCCGCTGATCGAGGCCGCGCGGCGGCGCGGTCTCAGGGCCGTCGAAGGGCTGGGGATGCTGTTGCACCAGGCGACGCCGGGGTTCGAGCGCTGGTTCGGCGTGCGCCCGACGGTGACGCCGCTGTTGCGCGCGCTCGTGGAGGCCGACATCCTCGCCGCGGAAAAGGGACGCTCGTGATCGTCGCGGGACTGACGGGTTCGATCGCGATGGGCAAGACCACCGTCGCCGGGATGTTCGCGGCGCTCGGCGCTCCGGTGTTCGACGCCGACGCGGCGGTGCGCGAATTCTATCGCTCGCCGGGCGCCCAGGCGGTGGAGGCCGCCTTTCCCGGCGTGATCGAGGGCGGGGAGGTCAATCGCGAAAAGCTCGCCGCCGCGACGCTCGCCGACGCCAAAGCGCTGGAGCGCCTGGAAGCGATCGTTCATCCCGAGGTGGCGCGGCTGCGTCGATCGTTTCTCGAGCGGGCCGCCGCGCAGGGGCGGCGGGTCGTCGTGGTCGACGTGCCGCTGCTGATCGAGACCGCGGGACACGACGCCGTCGACCTCGTCCTCGTCGTCAGCGCCAGCGAGGCCGCGCAACGCGCCCGCGCGCTGGCGCGACCCGGCATGAGCGCGGCCAAATTCGAGGCGATCCTGGCGCGCCAGACGCCCGATCGGGAAAAGCGGCGCTTGGCGCATTGCGTCATCGACACCAACGGGGCGCTCGAGCAAACGCGCGCGCAAGTCGCCGGCGTGTTGCGCGCGATCGCCGCCATGCCCGACGGGAGAGGCGCCGATGCGTGAAATCGTGCTCGACACCGAGACGACCGGCCTCGACCCGGCGCAGGGCCACCGCCTCGTCGAGATCGGCGCGGTCGAAATCGTCAATCAGATCGCCACCGGCGCGGTTTTCCACGCGCTGATCAACCCCGAGCGCGAGGTTCCCGAGGAGGCCCAGCGCATCCACGGCCATTCCACGGCTTCCTTGAGCGACAAGCCGGTGTTCGCGGCGGTGGTCGACGAATTTCTCGCCTTCCTCGGCGGCGATCGGCTGGTGATCCACAACGCCGAGTTCGACATGCGGTTCCTCAATGCCGAACTGATCGCCCTCGGGCGGCCGCCGATGCCGCCCGAGCGGGTCCTCGACACCTTGGCGCTGGCGCGACGCCGGCATCCCGGCGCGCCCAACAATCTCGACGCGCTGTGCGACCGCTATCGCATCGATCGCTCGCGGCGGACCCGGCACGGCGCGCTGCTCGACGCGGAAATCCTGGTCGAGGTCTACGGCGAATTGACGGGCGGCCGGCAACGCTCGCTGTCTTTCCAGGCGATCGAGGGCGGGCGCCGCGGCGCCGGGCCGGCCGCGGCGACGCGAGCGACGCGCGCCGCCCCGCTCGCGCCGCGCTTGAACGAAGCGGAGCGGCAAGCTCACCGCGCGCTCGTCGCCACGCTCGGGGAGGCCGCGATCTGGCGCCGCTACGCCAAGCCCGAGGGCGAAGGAGAAGGGTCTTAGGCCTGCGCCGCCGGCGCGCCCGCCGCGTTGGCGACGCGCTGCATGTACAGGGCGTGGAAATCGATCGGATCGACGTAGAGCGCGGGATAGCCGCCGCCGCGCACCGCGTCGGCGATGATCTGGCGCGCGAACGGGAACAGCAGCCGCGGCCCCTCGATCATGACGAGCGGCTGAACCTGTTCGGCCGGAATGTTCTCCACGCGGAACACGCCGGCGTAGTTAAGCTCGAACTTGAACAGCGCCGAGGGTCCCTCGCCGGCGCCCCCTTCCAGCATCAGGCTGACCTCGTAGTCGGTCGGGCCGATCTGGCGCGCGTTGACGTTGACCTGCAGGCCGATGTTGGGGCCCTGCTGCGGCGCAAGGGCGCGCGGGGCGTTCGGGTTCTCGAACGAGAAGTCCTTGATGTACTGGGCGAGGACGGAAAATCGCGGCGCCGCGGCGCCCGGTTCTGTCGCGCCGTTGCTGTTTTGGTCGACCATTCCGTCTCTCCTCGCCCGCTCGGGGGGTATTCAATCGGCGCCGCCGCGCCTTTAGCGCCTGCGGGCCGCAACTTGGAAAGGCCCGACCCGAAGCCGGCCTCCCGCCCGGCGCGTCGCCTACCACGAGGCCGTCTCGCGAACAAGAACGGAGCCGCGCGATTTTGCGGCGATCCGCGCGCTGCGCCGGGACTCGCGAGCGTCCGGGAACCGGCGATCGCCGGCGCGCGGCTAGAGACGCGGCCAGGAAAAATCGTCGGCGCGACCCGTGCGCGGATCGACGGGCTCGCCCAGGCGAAGCACGCGCGCGACCGCGTCGGGTTCGCCGGCCGGCGTCGCTTCGCGCGAGGCCAGCGCTCCGCCCGGCGAAATCGGCCGCGCCGTCAGCGACAGAATCGACCCGGCCAGCGGCTTCGGCGGTTCGAGCCGCGCGGGCGATCCGGGCGCCGCCGGCTCCTCGGGCGCGCCCATTTCACGGCGGATTTGCGTGTTGATGTCGACGTCGGCCTGCTCGATGTCGGGCGGCAGGGACGCGTTGTCGTATTGCGGCTTGTTCTTGTCGTAGACGCGCTTGATCTCGGCTTCGAGGAAATGCGCGACCTTGCGCCCGCCGGCCTTGGTGAAGAGGATGCCGTCGGCCCCGCGCAACTTGACGGTCTGACCGTCGACGTTCGGCCCGAAGGCGTCGTACTGGCCGTCCTGGTTGGCGAACGCGTCCCAGATGTCGATGTATTTGGCGCCCGCCTTTTCCGCATGCTCCTTGTCGATTTCGTTGAGCTTGACCACTTGGGCGTTGAGGCGATCGGTGCGCATCGGCGGCAGGCCGACCCAGAGAACCGGGATATGCGCGGCCTGGAACGGCGCCACGACCGCCTCGACGCGCTGCCCGTAGAGCGCGCGCCAACGATCGCTCAAGGGATCGAGCGTGTCGGCGCCGTCGCGCATCGGCTGCAGATCGTTGATGCCGACCATCATCACGATGAGGTCGATATGGTCCTTGCCCGTCGCCAGCTCGCGCGCGGCCTTGGGCCAGTCGTAATAATCGTCGCGCACCAGGCCGGAGGCTTCCCGCGACTTGTTGGCGATCGAGATTTCCGGCTTGTCGGCGAAAGCCTGGGTCAGGCCGTCATCGGCCTGAAGGCCCATGCTGTCGCCGAGAACGTCGATGAAGAAGGTCGGCTGAACCGGCGCCCCTCCCGGCGTTCCCGGTTCGCGCGTCGTCGTCGCCGGCACGAAATCGCGCACGCGTTTCTTGGGGCGATGCGTCGGAGTCGGTGCCGGCGCCGGTTGCGCCGCCGGGCCGCCGAAGAGATGCGAAAGGAACCCGCCGAGCCCCCCGTCCTGGGCGCGAACCGCCGGCCCGTCCAGCGCGACGCAACACAACGCGACCGCCGCCAGACGCGCCACACGCGCGACGAGTTGACGATCGATCGCGAGCTTCATCTCGAACCATCCGCCTCGTTTCGAGCCGCAGCGCTTCGATACGGCGCGACCCGGTCGGAAAACCGCCCGACGGGCAACCGAGATCCCGTTCAGCCGCGGCGTCGCATACTTCTGAGCAACGCCGGGGTCGGATAGCCGTCCGGCGGCGCGCCGATCGATTCCTGATAGGCGCGCAACGCCGCGCGCAAAGTCTCGCCGACCCGGCCGTCGACTTCGCCCACATCATAGCCCAGATCGCGCAGCCTTGTCTGCATGTCGCGGACGTCGCGCTCGCCGAGCTGCGGATCGCGGATGGGCCAGCGCGCGCGAAGGCCGCCCCGTCCCATGATCGAGTCGCCGAGCAGGGCCACGCCGAGGGCGTAGGCGGTCGAATTGTTGTAGCTCTTGATGGTCTTGAAATTGGCGGTGACGAGAAAGACCGGCCCGTGGAGGCCGGCGGGAATCAGCAGCTCAGCCTCGCCCGAGCGCGGCAGGGGGTGGCCGTCGGCGCGCACGACGCCCCGCGCGGCAAAGGACGCGAACGGCGCGAAGCGCGAGGAATCGGCGTCGGTCAGCTTGAATTTTGCGGGCAGGCGCGCCTCGAAACCCCAAGGCGCGTCGGCGATCCAGCCGTGCTTGGCCAGATAATTGGCGGTCGAGCCGATCGCATCGGGGGCGCTGTTCCAGATGTCGCGGCGGCCGTGGCCCTCGAAATCGACGGCGTAGTCGGTGAAACTCGAGGGCATGAACTGGGTTTGGCCCATCGCCCCGGCCCACGAGCCCCGCATGTCGCGAGCCTCGATATCGCCTTCCTGGAGAATAGCGAGAGCGGCGATCAGTTCGTCGCGAAAATAGTCGCCGGAATAGTGGACGAAGGCGAGACTGGCGAGCGCGCGGATGACGTAATCCGAGCCCTCGAAGGCGCCGAATTCGGTCTCCATGCCCCAGATGCCCATGACGACGGATCGGTCGACGCCATAGGTCGTCTCCGCTTTGGCGAGCCAGGCGCGCTCCTCCGCCGCCTTGGCCCGGCCGCGCATGATGCGCGCCTTGGTGACCGCGCTCGCCAGATATCGCCAGATCGGCTTGACGAACTCGGCTTGCGCGGTGGTGTGCGCGACGACGCCCGGGTCGAAGGTCACCCCGGCGAAGGCGGCGTCGAAGGTCGCGCGCGAGACGCCGCGCGCCTCGGCGAGCGGCCAGAGATCGGCGACGAACGTCTCGAACGCCGCTTCGCTCGATTTGTCGGCCGCGGCGCGCGCGGGGGCCGGATGAAAGGCGAGCGCCGCCGCGACAGCCAACGCCAGCGCGGCCGCGAGGAGCTTCACCAGCCACGCCCAGCGCGCGCCGGGGGGGTCGTAGTGAATCGGAGCGAACGTCCCCATGGCCTCTTCTCGCGCGATGACGCCGAAGGAGCTTAGCGGCGAGCCGTTGCGAAAAAATAAACCATGACGCGGCGCCGCCGACTCACCCGCCGCCCTTGATGTCGTCCGGGCGCGGCATGGAAATGATGTTGTAGCCGGAATCGACGAAGTGCACCTCGCCCGTCACCCCGGCCGATAGGCCGGACAGGAGATAGAGCGCCGAGCCGCCGACGTCCTCGATCGTCACGGTGCGCCGAAGCGGCGAATGGTGGCGCTGGAAATTGAACATGAAGCGCGCGTCGGCGATGCCGGCGCCCGCCAGGGTGCGGATCGGTCCGGCGGAAATGGCGTTGACGCGGATGCCCGCCGGGCCGAAATCGGCGGCCAGATACCGCACGCTCGCCTCCAGCGCCGCCTTGGCGACGCCCATCACGTTGTAGTTGGGCATGACGCGCGTCGCGCCGCCGAAGGTCAGCGTCAGCATCGCGCCGCCGTTCGGCATCAGCGCGGCGGCGCGCTTGGCGATTTCGGTGAAGGAAAACGCCGATATGACCATGGTGCGGACGAAGTTCTCGCGCGTCGTGTCGGCGTAGCGGCCCTTGAGCTCGTTGCGGTCGGAAAAGCCGATGCAATGGACGACGAAGTCGAGGCCGCCCCATGTCTCGCTCAGCGCGGCGAAGGTCGCGTCGAGGGAGGCGACGTCCTCGACGTCGCAGGGCAGCGACAGGCGGGAGCCCAGAGATTCGGCGAGCGGGCGCACGCGCCTGCCCAGCGCCTCGCCTTGATAGGTGAAGGCGAGCTCGGCGCCTTGGGCGGCCAGCGCCTGGGCGATTCCCCAGGCGATGGAATGATCGTTGGCGACGCCCATCACGAGACCGCGCTTGCCGCTCATCAGGCCAGATTTCATCCCGTTCACTTCTTTTTCTTCTCAGGCGTCGACGTGTTTGAAGACCAGCGTGGCGTTGGCGCCGCCGAATCCGAACGAATTGGAGAGCACCGTCGCGAGCCGCACATTGTCGCGCCGCGCGCGCACGATCGGCATGTCGGCGAAAGCGGGGTCGATTTCCTCGATATGGGCGCTTTCGCAGATGAAGCCGTTCTGCATCATCAACAGGCAATAGATCGCCTCGTGCACGCCGGTCGCGCCTTGCGAGTGGCCGGTCAGCGACTTCGTCGCGGAGATCGGCGGGCATTTCTCGCCCGCGCCGAACACCTCGCGCAGCGCCTCGATCTCCTTGAGATCGCCGACCGGCGTCGAGGTCGCGTGCGGATTGATGTAGTCGATCGGCGACTTCACGCCGGCGAGCGCCTGGCGCATGCAGCGCGCCGCGCCCTCGCCCGACGGGGCGACCATGTCGGCGCCGTCGGACGTCGCGCCGTAGCCGGCGATCTCGGCGTAGACGCGCGCGCCGCGCGCCTTGGCGCGCTCGTAGTCTTCGAGCACGAGGACGCCGGCCCCTGCCGAAATGACGAAGCCGTCGCGGTTCTTGTCGTAGGCGCGCGAGGCGCGCGCGGGCGTCGCGTTATAGGCCGAGGACATCGCGCCCATCGCGTCGAAGAGGACGGAGAGCGTCCAGTCGAGGTCCTCGCAGCCGCCGGCGAACATCACGTCCTGCTTGCCCATCAGGATCTGTTCGGTCGCCGCGCCGATGCAGTGATTGGAAGTCGCGCAGGCCGAGGAAATGGAATAAGCGACGCCCTTGATCTTGAACCAGGTCGAGAGCGTCGCCGAGGCGGTCGAGCACATCGCTTTTGGCACGGCGTAGGGGCCGACGCGCTTGGGCCCCTTGGTCCGCGCGATGTCGGCGGCCTCGACGATGGCGCGCGTCGAGGGGCCGCCCGAGCCCATGATCAGGCCGGTGCGCTCGTTCGACACTTCGCTGGGCTTAAGGCCGCTGTCGAGGATCGCCTGGTCCATCGCGACATGGCACCAGGCGGTTCCGCCGCCGTGAAAGCGCATCGCGCGGCGGTCGAGCATCTCCTCGGGCTTGACGCTCGGGGCGCCGTGGACCTGACAACGAAAGCCGAGCTCGGCGTATTTTTCCGCGCGCGAAATGCCGGACTTGGCCTCGCGCAGGCTCGTCAGGACCTCTCCGGCGTTGGCGCCGATCGAGGAGACGATCCCCATGCCGGTGACGACGACGCGTCTCATCCATTTGCTCCAGGTAAATTCCTATGCCGGCTCGCCTGGCGGACCTCAGGCTCGGCTCGGCTTTGCGGCGCTGAAGAGGCCGACGCGCATATCCTTGACCTCAGTCATGCGCCGACCGTCGGCCTCCAGCCAGCCGTCGGCGATGCCGAGAACGAGCCTGCCCCTGAAGACGCGCTTGACGTCGACGCCGTAGATCACCTTCTTGATCGTGGGCAGCACCTGATCGATGAATTTGACTTCGCCGACGCCGAGCGCCCGACCGCGGCCGGGCAGGCCGAGCCAGCCGAGAAAGAAGCCCGTCAACTGCCACAGCGCGTCGAGCCCGAGGCATCCCGGCATGACCGGATCGCCCTTGAAATGGCAACTGAAGAACCACAGCTCCGGCTTGATGTCGAACTCGGCGCGCACTTCGCCCTTGCCATGGGCGCCGCCGGTTTCGGCGATGTCGACGATGCGATCGAACATCAGCATCGGCGGCAGCGGCAGCTGCGCGTTTCCGGCGCCGAACAGGTCGCCGCGGCCGCAGGCCAAGAGATCTTCGTAGGCGAAATGGGAGCGCCGTTCGGACATGCTCGCGTCGATTCCCTAGGCTTTGCGGACGCGGTCGCCCCGCGCGCCGGCCTATTGCTCGGCTTCGTAACACAGGCGGGCGCGTCCCGAAAGCGCCGCGCGCCGATCCTTTTGTCGAAACGGGCGTCGGCGGCCGCAAATGGAGTTCGCGACTCGCTTCGGCTCGGCTGACGGCGGCGAAACGATGTGATATGGGATCAGATTGTACGCCTGCGCGGGCCCCTCGGCCCGCCCGAACACGGGAGAAGCGCCTTCACGTGACCGACATCGCCATTGCGCCCGACAGGCCCGCCGCCGACGGCGCCCTGTTCGACGACTGTCCCGTTCACAAGCTGCGCGCCAAGCTGCGCCAGGCCCGTCTGCGTCCCACGCGCCAGCGCGTCGCGCTGGGCTGGCTGCTTTTCGGCAAGGGCAACCGGCACGTGACCGCCGAAATGCTGTTCGAGGAAGCCAAAGGCGCGAAAGTGCCGGTGTCGCTGGCGACGGTCTACAACACGCTGCATCAATTCACCGGCGTCGGGCTGCTGCTGGAAATCGCCGTCGACGGGCCGTCCACCTTCTTCGACACCAATCCGACGCCGCACCACCATTTCCTGATCGAGGAGACCAGCGCGCTCGTCGACATCCCCGACGGCCACGTCGCGCTGACGCGATTGCCCAGCGCGCCGGAGGGGTGCGAAATCGCGCGCGTCGACGTCGTCGTGCGGGTTCGTCGCGCCGCCGCCTAGTCGGCGCTCAGAACCGCGGCGAATCGCCGACGATGATCCCCGCGCTGGTCACCACCACCCAGGCGCGGCCGCGGCGCTCGATTCGCAGCACTCGGCCGGCGCCGGGCAGGAAATCTCCGGGCGCCACTTGCCGCGGGCCGTCCCGCCCGTCGACGAGCGCGAAACCGTCCTGAACGTCGACGAGCCAATAGCCGCGCAGCGGCGCTCGCGGCCGCTCGATCGAGCCGGTGGTTTCGTCGGAGACGCCCGGATCGGGTTTCGGCGCGAGAGCGGCCTGCCTGGGCGATGGCGTCGGGGGCGTCGGGGCGACCGCGACGACGGCGGGCGGCTTCTTCTCGAGCTTGTCGATTCGCCCCGCCAGATCGGCTAGGCGGGCGGCCGTTTCGTGGTCGATGCGATCGGTCAGTTTATCGACGCGCGCGCTCTGGTCGTGTTCGACGCGATCGAGGCGCGCCGTCAGTTGCGCGAGGGCGCTGCCGAGATCGTGCGCGGCGCCGCTCTGCGTCTTCATCTCGGCGGCGACTTTGCGCAGTTCGGCGGCTCGGTCGCGCGCCTGCGCGGCCTCGACGGCGTCGATTTGATCCTTCAGGGTCCTGACCGTCTGCGCCAGGTCGCGGCTCTCCTCGGCCTTGACCGCTAAGAGGCTCGCCTGCCTGGCGTGATCGTAAAGCCCGACGCCGGTGACCGCGGCGATCAGCGCCAGGCCGGCGGCGAGCCCGGACGCCCATCGCAGGGCGGCCGGCGGGCCGCCGGCGGCCCCGGCGCGCGAAGGCGCGGCGTAGGGAACGAGATGAAGTCGCGGCGGTTCGATGGTCGGCGCGTTTCCTTCCGCTTCCTGCGAGCGCGGCGCCGCGGCGAGCGGCTCTGCTGCCCCTGCGGGTTTCTCGACCGGGTCGTTTCGGCTCTCCGCCGGTTGCGCCGGTTGCGCGTCGCCGTCCGTTGCGCGTCCGGCTTCGGCTTCGAGCGAAGGCTCGCGGTTCAGTTCGTCCTGCGCGTCCATGGTGGCATCCCGAATGCAGCGCCAGCGTCGCGCGATTTTCCGCCCTGGGGATTAACGAACCGTTGACCAAATGGGACGCCGGCGGGCAAATATTGTGGCCGCACTCCAGCCGACGGCGGGGGCCGGGGAGGTCCAGGCCGTGGTATGAGGGTCGTTCGCGGTCGGTTCCGCGCAGCCGGCGTTCAAGGGATGTCACAGCGATGCGAGCCATGAAGTTCGGCCTGGGCCAAGGCGTCAAGCGCGTCGAGGACGTCCGTCTCGTCAGCGGCCGGGGGACCTACACTTCCGACGTGGCGCGCGAGGACGCGCTGCACGCGGTTTTCCTGCGCAGCCCGCATGCGCACGCGCGATTTGCGGTCGAGGACGTCGAGGCGGCGCGCGCCATGCCGGGCGTGCGCGGCGTTTTCGTCGCCGCGGACTTCGCCGCGCTCGGCGGGCTCGCATGCCTGGCGCCGGTGCGTAATTCGGACCAATCCCTGACGCCGCTGAAGCCCTACCCCGTGATGGCCGCCGACGAAGCCGCGCACGTCGGCGACATCGTCGCGATGGTCGTCGCCGAATCGCCTTTTCAGGCGCACGACGCCGCCGAGGCCATCGCCGTCGCCTGGGAGGAACTGCCGCTCGTCGTCGACGTCGAACAGGCGATCGCGCCGGGCGCGCCGCAGGTCTTCGCCGGCGCTCCGGGCAATCTCGCCTACGACACGCATATCGGCGACAGCAAAGCGTGCGAGGCGGCGTTCGCCGCCGCGGCGCATGTCGTGAGCGTGAAGATCGTCAATCCGCGCGTCGTGGCCAACTTCTTGGAGCCGCGCGGGGCGCTCGCCGAATATGACGCGAAGTCCGATCGCTTGACGCTCAACGTCGGCAGCCAGGGCGTCCACGGCATGCGCGATTTTCTCGCCAAAGGCATTCTGAAGGTTTCGCCCAGCAAGCTGCGCGTCGTCACCAAGGACGTCGGCGGCGGGTTCGGAACCAAGGGCTTCGTCTATCGCGAATATCCGCTCGTTCTCGAGGCGGCGCGGCGGCTTGGACGAGCGGTGCGCTGGCAGGCCGATCGCTCCGAGCATTTCGTCGGCGACACGCAAGGGCGCGACAACGTGACCACCGCCGAAATGGCGCTCGACGCGCAAGGGCGGTTTCTCGCTCTGCGCGTCGACATCCTCGGCAATCTCGGGGCCTATCTGTCGCAATTCGCGCCTTACGTTCCCTGGCTCGGCGCGTCGATGGCGACGGGCCCGTACGACATCGGCGCCCTGCACGCGCGCGTGCGCGGCGTCTATACGCACACCGTCCCCGTCGACGCCTACCGCGGCGCCGGGCGGCCCGAGGCGGCCTATGTGCTGGAGCGGCTGGTCGACCGCTGCGCGCGCGCGCTGCATCTGCCGCCTGAGGAGATTCGCGCGCGCAATTTCGTCAAGCCGTCGCAGATGCCCTACCATACCCGGACCGACCGCGATTACGACGTCGGCGACTTCGAAGGTGCGATGCGCGCCTGCCTCGCCAAGGCCGACGCCGCCGGCTTCGGCGAGCGCGCCGAGGAAGCGCGAAAGCGCGGCTTCGTCCGCGGCGTCGGCATGTCCAGCTACATCGAGTGCACCGCGTGGGGAGAGGGCGAAGAGGGCTCGGTCACGCTCGACAAGAACGGCGATTTCACGCTGCTGATCGGCACGCAATCGAACGGCCAGGGGCACGAGACGGCCTACGCGCAGGTGGTTTCGCAGTACCTCGACGTTCCCCCGGAGCGGGTGAAGGTCGTGCAGGGCGACACCGATCGCGTCGCCAGCGGCAATGGCACGGGCGGCTCGCGCTCGATCCCGGTCGGCGCGGTGATGACGGCGCGCGCCTCGCAGACGCTCGCAGCCTCGCTCAAGGAGCTGGCGGCGGACAAACTGGAGGCGGCGGTCGCCGATCTGGAAATCGCCGACGGCCATATCCGCATCGCCGGCACCGATCGCGCGATCTCCTACGCCGAAATCGCCGCCCTGCCCGCCGCGACGGCGCAGAAGCTGACCGCGGTGGAATCTTTCACGCCGCCGAACGCGACCTATCCCAACGGCACGCATATCTGCGAGGTCGAGATCGATCCGCAAACCGGGGCGACGCGGATCGTGCGCTACACCGTGGTCGACGATTTCGGCGCGACCCTCAATCCGCTGCTGCTCGCCGGACAGGTGCACGGCGGGATCGCGCAAGGGGTCGGGCAGGCCCTGATGGAGCGCGCGGTCTACGACGAGAGCGGGCAATTGCTGACCGCGAGCTTCATGGACTATTGCATGCCGCGCGCCGACGACCTGCCGAACTTCGACTTCGAGACGCGCAACATCCCTTCGTCCACCAATCCGCTCGGCTTCAAGGGCGCGGGCGAGGCGGGCTCGATCGGCTCGACGCCCGCGGTGATGAACGCCGTCGGCGACGCGCTGTGGCGCGCCTATCGCGTCGACCACATCGACATGCCGGCGACGCCGCTCAGCGTCTATCGCGCGATCGAGCGTTCGGGGGCAAAATGAGCGCCGGCGAGCCAAACGCGACGCCTTCGACGGACGACGCGGCCTCCGTCGGCGCTAAGATCGTCGTCTGGGACATCCCGACGCGCCTTTTTCATTGGCTCGCCGTCGCGCTGATCGTCGCCGCCTATGCGACGTCGCGCTCGACCTCGATGGATTGGCACACGCGGGCGGGCGAGGCGCTGCTCGCCGTGTTGCTGTTCCGGCTGCTGTGGGGCGTCTTCGGCAGCCAGACGGCGCGCTTCTCGAGCTTTCTCGCTTCGCCCCGCGCGGCGGCGCGCCATCTTGGCCGCCTCTTGCGCCGCGAGCCCGACCGCCAGGTCGGGCACAACCCGGCGGGCGGCTGGATGGTGCTGCTGCTCCTGGCGCTGATGCTGGGGGAAACGTTGAGCGGCCTCTACGTCGGCAAGGACATCGCCGAAGAGGGGCCGTTGTCGGAGCGCGTCCCCGCAGCCGTGGCCAATCTGATCGACGCGCTGCACGACCGCTACCTCTGGGACGCGCTCCTCGTCGCGATCGCGATGCATCTCTGCGCGATCCTCGCCTACGCCGCGCTGAAGCGCCACAACCTGCTCAAGCCGATGATCACAGGCCGCAAGACGTTGCCGGCGGGGACGTCGCCGCCGCGCCTGGAGAGCGCCGGGCGCGCGCTTCTCCTCCTCGCCTGCGGCGTCGCCGCGACGATCGCGCTCGTCGAAAGCCTGTAGCGCGACGCGTCAGCCTTTGGGCGGCGTCACCTGACCGCGGATTTCGCCCGGCGGATGGTCCTTCGAGTGAACGTTGATGTACCACTGACCCGCCATGAACTGCTGGGCCTGCTCCGGGCTCAGCGTCGCCGAGCCGGTGATCGGGCTTTCGGGCGCCATTCCTTGCTTGCTCAACCACAGCGTCACCGGCCCGTTGGCGCCGGCCGCCGCCGGGCCGTGGAAATGCGCCATGGTCGCAGGGCTGGACAGGCCGCTGTAGGCGATCGACCAGGTGAGCATCCGCGTGTCCGGGTCGTAGGTCAAATCCGCCTTGCCGACGGCGGCCGTCTGAACCGCGGGAACCTGCTGGGCGCCGGTGAGCTCGACGGAAAAAGAGACTGGCGCCGCCTGCGCGAGCCCCGCCCACGCCACGCCGATGAGAGCGAGAACGCCGATTGCGCCGCGCCGCGATGCAACGAGAGTCATGTGCGCCTCCACTTACGTTGTAGGACAATTGTCACTATAACTCCGCGACGCGATCGCGGAAAGCGATTTTCCGGCGCCTCGGCGCCCGCCCAGCGCCGCTCGCGGGCAAGCGATCGTACGCTGTTGACTTCTCCGCGTCCGGCTGGCGTGATCGGCGACGACATCGGGCTCGCGCCCGCTCGGCGGAACGGCGATAGGGGCGACGCTGCGATGAAGCGATGGGTCTTGGCGGGTCTGGCGCTCGTCGTCGGCGTCGGCGCGGTCCTGGCCGACGGCGACGCGATCGTGCAACGGCGCAAGCTGATGAAGGCCAACGGCGAAGCGACGAAGACCGTCGTCGCCATGCTCAAGGGCGCGCCGTTCGACTTGAGCGCGGTCCAGGCGGCCTTGAAGAGCTACGGCGAAGCGGCGGCCACGGCGCCTGCGCTCTTTCCCGACGACAGCAAGACCGGGGACACCAATGCGCTGCCCGCGATCTGGGACGACAAGGCCGACGTCGACGCGCGCTTCGCCAAATTGGCCGCGGACGTCAAGGCGGCCTCGGCGGGCATCGTCGACGAGGCGAGTTTCAAGGCGCAAATGCCGGCCCTGCTGAAGAATTGCGGCGGATGCCACGAGCTGTACCGGGCCAAGAAGTCCTGATCGAAGCCGGCGAGCGGCCCGCTCTCGCATTTTCGTCTCCTATGCGGGCGGTGAGATGAAGAGGTCGTCTATCGTCTTGGCGGGTCTGGCGACGATCGCGGCGCTCGGCGCTGCGGCGTGGCTCGCCTCGGCCCCCCTCTCCCTCGACCCGGCGATCGCCGAGGCCGTCGCCGCGCCGGGGAGCGCCTCGGCGGGGCGGATCGTCTTCTTCGCCGGCGGCTGCGACTCGTGCCACATGTCGCCGGGTCAATCCGATCCGCTGCGGCTCGGCGGCGGCCGCGAACTGAAGACGCCGTTCGGCTCCTTCTATCCGCCCAACATTTCCCCCGATCCCAAGGACGGGATCGGCGCCTGGAGCGCGCAGGATTTCGCCCACGCGCTGCTCGACGGCGTCTCGCCGAGCGGCGAACACTATTATCCCGCGTTTCCCTACACCTCCTACCGACGGATGTCGGCGCCCGACGTGCGCGATCTCTTCGCCTTCCTGCGCACGCTGCCGGCGGTCGCCGGGCGCGCGCCGCCGCACGCGCTCGCCTTCCCGTTCACGCTGCGCCGCGGCCTCGGCCTGTGGAAGCGGTTGTTTCTCGGCCCGCGCGCCTTTCCCGACGCGCCGGGCCGCGACGCGGCGTGGAAGCTCGGGCGTTATCTCGTCGAGGGGCCCGGACATTGCGCGGAATGTCATTCGCCGCGCAACATGCTCGGCGCGATCCTCGCGCATCGGCGATTGACCGGCGGACCGCTGCCGGAGGGCAAGGGCAAGGCGCCCGATCTAACCGCCGCCGGCCTGAAGGATTGGTCGAACGCCGACATCGTCGAAGCGCTCGCCAGCGGCTTCACGCCGACCGGCGACTCGCTCGGCGGGCCGATGGCGGCGACGGTGCGCAACACCGCCGAACTCCCGCCCGCCTACCGCGAGGCGATCGTCGATTATCTCAAGAGCCTTCCGGCGGGAGCTTGGCGGCCGGGCGAATGACGGCGCCTCAGGCCGGCGCGAAGGCGTCGGCGCGCATGCGCTCGATCATCGCGCGCACGCCGTTGGAGCGCTGCGGCGTCAGGTGCTGCTCGAGGCCGAGCTCGCGGAACGTCGCCATGGCGTCGGCGGCGAGGATCTCCTCGGGGGTGCGGTCCGAGTAGAGCGCGATGGCGATCGCCACCAGCCCGCGCACCAGATGCGAATCGCTGTCGCCGCGGAAGTGCAGCACTGCCCGCCCGGCCGCGTCCCGGCGGATTTCACGCTCGAGCCAGACTTGGCTGACGCAACCGCGGACCTTGTTGGCGTCGTTGCGCGCGCCCTCGCTCAGCGGCTCGAGCGTGCGGCCGAGCTCGATGACGTAGCGATAGCGGTCCTCCCAGTCGTCGAGGAAGGCAAAATCGGCGCGGATGGATTCGATCGTGGTCAGCGGCGCGCTCGTGCGAAAAGTTGCAGATTGCGCTTATAGCTCTTTTCGCCGGGCGCGGGCCAGCCTCGGTTGCGCCGGGGGTGGGGCCGTTTGAACGGCGGCAAAGGGTGGATAGCCGTCGTGCGCCCCCAATTTCGGCGCGCAGCAAGTCCATGAAACTTCTACGTCGAGACGGATTGGCAGAATTCTTGACGGTTGGACGTCCGTCAAAGAGGCGCTTGGGTCTTTCGGCTTGACAATTCCGTATTTCCATATTTATAGAAGTACGAAATTGAGGTCGATATGGACGCCCCGAACCCCGACGCCGAACTCGTCCGCTTCGCCGACATGCTCGCCGCTCTCGGCACGGAAACGCGCCTACGCATCGTTCGCCTGCTGCTGTCCGCGCATCCCGAGGGAATGGTCGTCGGCGAGATCGGCGCGGAACTCGGCATTGCTCCCTCCACGCTGTCGCATCATCTCGAAAAGCTCAAGAACGAAGGGCTCGTGCTGATGCGCCGCGAAAGCACCTTCTTGCGCTACACGGCCAATACGAAGGCGCTGCAAGAAATCCTCGCATTTCTTTTTGCGGAGTGCTGCACCCGCAACAAAGCCATCAACCCTGAATCGATCACCTGTTGCTAGGAGAACGCCATGAGCCAAGCGACCATCAAGGAAATCGTGCGGGACAAATACGCTCGAGCCGCGCGGCGCGTCGGTGCGGCCGGATCATGCTGCGGCGCGCAGACCGAGCTCGCCGGCGCGAGCCCGATCACCTCCAACCTCTATGCCGAGGGAGAGACGAACGCATTGCCGGAAGCGGCTGTCCTCGCCTCGCTCGGGTGCGGCAATCCGACCGCCCTCGCCGAACTGAAGCCGGGCGAAACCGTCCTCGATCTCGGCTCGGGCGGCGGCATTGATGTCTTGCTTTCGGCGCGCCGCGTCGGCCCCGAGGGCAAAGCCTACGGCCTCGACATGACCGACGAAATGCTGGCGCTGGCCTGCGACAATCAGCGCAAGGCGGGCGCGAACAATGTCGAATTTCTCAAGGGCGAAATCGAGAATATCCCGCTGCCCGACAATTCGGTCGACGTGATCATATCGAATTGCGTCATCAATCTCTCCGCCGACAAGGATCGCGTGCTGCGCGAGGCGTTCCGGGTCCTCAAGCCGGGCGGGCGCTTCGCCGTCTCGGATGTTGTGACGCGGGGCGACGTGCCGGAGCGCTTGCGCAAGGACATGTTGCTTTGGGTCGGCTGCATCGCGGGCGCGCTGGAGGAAAACGATTATCGCGCCAAGCTGGTCGCCGCCGGCTTCGAAGCGATCGGGATCGAGCCAACCCGCATCTACAAGATCGACGACGCGCGCGAGTTCCTCGCCGGCAAGGGGCTCGACGTCGACGCGCTCGCGGCGCAAGTCGACGGCAAGTTCATGAGCGCGTTCGTGCGCGCGGTGAAGCCGAAGGCGGCGCCGGCAAACTAGAGCGCGTCGAGCCGCCTCGTCGAAATCCGAGGGATGGGAAGGGGCCGCCGAGACGGCCGTGGAGCGCTCGGCGGCGAGCGTGACCGCCGTCGAATTCCGCCCGGAGCGAGCTTGCCTTATCCGATATATCTGTTAGTCTGGATATATGGATAATATAGAAGCCATAGCCGCCTTGGCGGCGCTAGCTCAATCGACCCGGCTCGACACGTTCCGGCTGCTGGTCGAGCGCGAGCCCGACGGCGTTCCGGCCGGCGAACTGGCGCGCCTCATCGAGGTTCCCCAGAACACCATGTCGGCGCATCTCGCCGTTCTCGCGCGCGCTCGTCTGATCGTCGGCGAACGCCACAGCCGCTCCATCGTCTATCGCGCCAGCCTCGCGCGCTTCCGCGAGGTCGCGTTGTTTCTGCTCAAAGACTGCTGCGGCGGGCGCGCCGATCTGTGCGCGCCGTTGATCGCCGATCTCGCCCCTTGCTGCCCACCTAAGGAGGCCGCTCATGGCTGAGCGCATCTTCAACGTCTTGTTCCTGTGCACCGGCAACAGCGGGCGCTCGATCCTCGCCGAATCGATCCTGCGCAAAGTCGGCGCAGGCCGCTTCAACGCGTATTCGGCGGGAAGCCACCCCAAGGGCGAAGTCAATCCTTTCGCCATAAAGGTGCTGGAAAGGCTGGAGTTCCCGATCGACGGCTTGCGCTCGAAGGACTGGGAGGAATTCTCCGTCCCCGGCGCCCCGACGATGGATTTCGTCTTCACCCTTTGCGACGACGCGGCGCGCGAGGCCTGCCCGGTCTGGCCGGGCCAGCCGATGACTGCTCATTGGGGCATCGAAGACCCGGCCGCCGTCGAGGGAACGGACATTCGGAAGGAGGCGGCCTTCGTCGCCGCCGCGCGCTACGTCAAAAACCGGATTTCCGTCTTCGCGAACCTGCCGATCAAGAGCCTCGACAAGTTGTCGCTCACCGCGAAGCTGCGCGAGATCGGGACGCTCGAAGGCGCGACCAAGCCCCGCTCCGAGGTCGCGTGATGGACGCGATCATCTACCACAATCCCGCCTGCGGAACCTCGCGCAACGCGCTCGCGATGATCCGCAATTCCGGCGTCGAGCCGCATATCGTCGAATATCTCAAATGCCCGCCGACGCGGTTGCTGTTGACGCAACTGCTCGCTCGCGCCGGCCTGACGGTTCGCGAGATCTTGCGCGAGAAAGGCACGCCGTTTCACGATCTCGCCCTCGCCGATCCCTCGCTCTCAGACGACGCGCTGCTCGACGCGATCGGCGCGCATCCGATCCTGATGAACCGGCCGCTCGTCGTGACGCCGAACGGCGTGCGCCTGTGCCGCCCCTCGGAAAAGGTCTTCGATCTGCTGCCGCCGCAACGCGGACCATTCATCAAGGAGGACGGCGAGCGCGTGATCGACGATCACGGGCGGCGCGTGGCGACGGCATAGGAATTTCACAATGTCTCTGTTCGAACGTTATCTCACCTTATGGGTCGCCTTGTGCATCGTCGTCGGCGTCGCCCTCGGCCATCTCGCGCCGGGCGCGTTTCACGCCATCGGCGCGGCGGAAATCGCCAAAGTCAATCTGCCGGTGGCGGCGCTGATCTGGCTCATGGTCGTTCCCATGCTGATCAAGATCGACTTCGCCGCCCTGCGCGAAGTCGGCCAGCACTGGCGCGGCATCGGCGTGACCTTGTTCATCAACTGGGCCGTCAAGCCGTTCTCGATGGCGGCCCTCGGCGCGTTCTTCATCGGCCATCTCTTCCGGCCCTATTTGCCTGCCGACCAGGTCAGTTCCTACATCGCCGGCCTGATCATCCTCGCGGCCGCGCCGTGCACGGCGATGGTGTTCGTGTGGTCGAACCTGACCCGAGGCGAGCCGCATTTCACCCTGACCCAGGTCGCGTTGAACGACACGATCATGGTGTTCGCGTTCGCGCCGATCGTCGGCCTGCTGCTCGGCCTCTCCGCGATTTCCGTGCCGTGGAGCACGCTCGTGCTTTCGGTCGTCCTCTACATCGTCGTGCCGGTGATCGCAGCGCAACTCCTGCGTCGTCGCCTGCTGACGACCGGCGGGCCGGCGGCGCTGTCGCGCCTGCTCGCGACGCTGCAACCCGTCTCGCTGGTCGCGCTCCTGGCGACCTTGGTGCTGCTCTTCGGCTTTCAGGGCGAGGAGATCATCGCCCAGCCGATCATCATCCTCATGCTGGCGACGCCGATCCTGATCCAGGTCTATTTCAACGCCGGCCTCGCCTATCTCTTGAACCGCTTCATGGGCGAACAGCATTGCGTCGCCGGCCCGTCGGCGCTGATCGGGGCCAGCAACTTCTTCGAGCTGGCGGTCGCCGCCGCCATCAGCCTGTTCGGCTTCAACTCGGGCGCGGCGCTCGCCACCGTCGTCGGCGTGCTGATCGAAGTTCCGGTGATGCTGTCGGTGGTCTGGATCGTCAATCGGTCGAAGGGTTGGTACGAAAGCGGCGCGAAGTCGGCCGCACGTCCTTCGGCGGCGCCGGCCCGCGGTCGGTGAGCGTTCTGCGAAACCGCGTCGGCGTGGGTTGGTTGTTTGCCGCGTCGAACGTTCCCGATCGCGTCTGGCGGCGTCGGAGGGGCCATGATGCGCCGGGCGATTTGGTCGGCGTTGGCGCTCGTCTTCATGACCGCGTCCTTTGGCGTGGCAGGAATGGCCGGCGGCGTCCTCGCCGAGGCGAACGGAGGCTGCGAAGGACAAAGCCTATGGTGGGGACAACGACCGGGCGCGCCGCGACCATCGCCGGGTGGCTTGTGCGCGCCGGCGCGATCGCGATCGGTTTTGGCGTCATGACGGAACGTGGCGCGCTCATTCTGCACGCGATCGTCGCGCCAATCGCCTTGCCGGCCTGAGTTGGCTCTATTTTACGCGCTTCGCCTGCACGAGGCCGCTGACGACCGCGCTGCCGTTCCTCGCCGTCGTGGTCGCATTGGACGTCTTCGTCGTGGCGCTTCTCATTGAAAAGAGTTTTGCCATCTTTGCCAGCGCGCTCGGGACATGGACGCCATTATTCTCGATCTTCGCGTCGACCTGGCAACCGGCGTTCTTGTCGACCGCGCGAAGCGGGCCTGCCCGCAGCAATGGCTGCCCATTCTTCTCAGCTCTTGCCTAACGCGGAAAAGCGGCTTTGGGTCGAAAGCCGAAAAGCCAATGAACCCGCTACCCTGCGCCGCGCTCAAAGCGCGGCGCGCGCGCCGGCGCCGCGCCAGGGCGCCACGCGATCGGCGGCCGAGAGCGTATCGACCGAGGCGCGTCGCGTCGCGGCCGGGCGGGTCGCGGCGTCGCCGACCGGCGGCCGGGAGGCCAGCGCCGCGCGCAGCAGGGCGCCGGCGACCGCCGAGGCAGCCCCGTCGCGCCCTTGCGTCGCCGCGCCGGCGGCGAGTTCGCGCGCGGCCGGGACGGCGTCGCTCAATCGCGCCTCGCCCCAGGGCATCGCGTTGAAGGCCAGGCCGAGCCAAAAGGCGGATCGCAGGAGGAAACCCATGGGCGCGCTTCGAGTCGAGAGCCGCCGCCGGACTTTGTGGCGGCGAAGTGGACCCTAGCGCGTCCGGCTTGAACTCTCGTGCAGGCAAAGGCGCGCATTCGAGCGCCGGGATTAACTCGGCGGCAAGGCCGAGCGGCGCTCGGTGACGATTTGGTAACCACGCGAGCAGGCAGTCGCCGCCGCAGGCCCCCAAAGCGACGTCGGACCGGGTGGGCGCGCTCGACTTTAGCGTTGATTTAAGCGCGGGCTGGGATCGTTCGGGCGTGGTCGATCGACCCAATGGTCGCGGAGGCCGAGGCTCGTGTTCTCTAGTCCCATCGCTCTGGCGCGGCGGCGCATCGAGGAACTCGTCCATCCCGACGCTCGCGCCAGCCACGTCGAGCGCGCGCGCCATGAGCTGTTCATGGCGGCGCGTTTGGCGACCCTCGTTTTCGTCGCCGCGTTCGTCCCGCGCTATCTCTCGATGGCCGGCGCGGGAGAGATATGGCAGGTCGGCGTCGTTGTTTGGCTGATCGCGCCGCTGGCCGCGATCGCCCATCTCGCCCGCACCGGAAACCTGATCGAGGCCCAGCTCATCTCGCTCTTCAGCCTGGTTTTGCTCGCCCTCATCGTGACGGTCGGGGCGCGATTGTCGCCCGAGCTGAGTCTGGGATGGCTGATGCTGCTGCCGCTCGAAGCGGCGATCGCCGGTTCGTCGTCGATGTTGCGGTTCGCCAGCCTGCTGGCGATCGCGGTTCTGCTCGCGCTGGCGTGCGCGCAGAGCGCCGGATGGATCGGCGACGCGACGCCGATGAGCGCGGCCGGCGCGGCGGCGCTCGCCGCCCCGGCCGGCGCCTACGCGGCGCTGCACTTGCTGGGCGAGCGCAAGCTGCGCCAGGCCCGCCGCCGCGTCGAAATCGCCGACTCCAAACGCTATCGGGTTCTCTCGAACGCGATCGGCGATCTGGTGATGCGGCACGACGCCGGCGGCGGCGTGATCTCGGCGAGCGGCGACGCGCCGGCGCTGTTCGCTCTGACCGCCGACAGCCTCGTCGGCCGCGGCTTCTTCAACCGGATCCATGTGGCCGACCGTCCCGCCTACCTGCACACGATCGATGCCGCGGCGCGGCGCGACGGAACGACCACCGCGACAGTTCGGCTGCGCACCGGCGAAGCGGCGCGCTCGGCCGCCGGCTACGACGAACCGGTTTTCGCCTGGGCGGAAATCCGCGTTCATCGATTCAGCCCCGAGGGGAACGCCGGCCTCGACGACGACGGCGCCGTCGCGATGTCCGTGGTGCGCAACGTCACCGACGCCAAGACCGGCGAGCAGAGGCTGGAGGCGGCGCGCGCCGAAGCCGAGCTCGCCAATGCGTGGAAGGATCGCCTACTGGCCAACGTCAGCCACGAATTGCGCACGCCGCTCAACGCAATCCTCGGATTTTCCGAAATGCTCGGCGACCCCGAGCTGGCGCCGCGCGAGGCGGCCAGGCAAAGCGAATACGCCAAGATCATTCACGCCTCGGCCGAACACCTTCTGTCGATGGTCAATCTCATCCTCGACACGTCGAAAATCGCGGCGGGCAAGTTTCGCATCCTGCCCGAGCCCTTCGAGGTCGCGCCTCTGATCGCCGACTGCTGCGACATGCTGCGGCTCAAAGCCGAGGCCGGCAAGGTCGAGCTCGTCAGGGCGTCGCTGGCCGGCGCGGGCGAATTGGTCGCCGACAAGCGCGCCTGCCGGCAGATCCTGATTAACCTCCTGTCCAACGCGGTGAAATTCACCGGGCCTGGGGGACGCGTCACCGTGGGCGCCGACACCGTCGGCGACGCCATGCATATTCATGTCACCGACACCGGCATCGGCATTCCCGCCGAGTTCCTGCCGCGGCTCGGCGATCCGTTCTTCCAAGTCCGCGCCGACTACGACCGCGGTTTCGAAGGGGCGGGGCTGGGGCTGTCGCTGGTGCGCGGCCTGATCGGGCTGCACGGCGGCGCCCTGCGGCTCGAAAGCGTCGCCGGCGTCGGCACGCGCGTGACCGCGCGGTTGCCGCTCGTTTGCAGCGGCGAACAGAAGCCCGGCCGCGGCGCGGCGGCGAGCCTGGAGACGACCTCCAGTTTCGGCCATCGCAACGCCCCGCGCGGCTCAGCGCCGACGCAGGAGAAGAAAATTGCCTGAGGCGTTAGCGCGGACGCGCCATGATTCGGTCCTCTCGGGGGAGGCGCGCCCCGGGCGGCGGGCCGCACGACAAGGGGTCGTCGCGGCGACGTTGCGGCGCCTGCGCGCCCTGCCCGCGCGCGGATACGCCGGCGCCGCGCTGGCGGCCGTGCTGACCGGAATCGTGCTCAACGCCTTGACTCTCCAACACCAACGTCATCCCGCCCCGTTCTTCGCCGCGCCCCGGCCCGCCCTCGAGGCGCCGCCGGCGCCGGCGGCCAAGGCGCGCGAGCCGACGCCCCTCGCCGTGCTGCCGCCGGCGCGGCCGGCCGATCTCGGGTCTGGCGGCGAAGCCTCGGCCGGCGCGCGCGGCGTCGACGCGATCGGCGAGATCTTGCGCGAGGAAGCCGGCAAAGAGGCGCAAAAGCCGGTCCTGGCGGCGCAGAACGCGCTGATCAGGCTCGGCTACTCCCTCGCCGCCGACGGAACTCTCGATGCGGCGACTTCGGCGGCGCTGCGCGATTTCGAGCGCGCCCATTCGCTTCCCGCTTCCATCGACGTCACGCCGCGGCTGCTCAAACAGCTCAACGCTGCCGCCAACGCGTCCGGGCGATAGGCCCGGTGCGCCTGCGGTCGGACATTTGGGTCGCCGCGCACCTCAGGCGCGTCGCCGTCGAAGGAGCGTTCGCGGCGTTGCGCCGTCGCGGCGCGGCCGAGGCGGGCGCGATCTGGGTCAAGGTCGACCGGCTCGACGGGCGGGCCGCGCTGTTCGGGCCGGCGCCGCAGTCGGAAGTCGCCGAGCGCGGCGTCGAGCGGCTATGGGCCCGCGCCCACGCGCAGGAATGGGTCGGGGCCGATTTCGTCGAAGCGCGCATGGCGAAGGAAATCGCCTTCGATCCCGACCTCTGGCTGATCGAAGTCGAGGACCGCGAGGGGCGTTGCTGGCTCGACCTCGCCGCGCCGTGAAACCTGCGCGTCGGCGCGCGCGTTAACCATTAGGCGGCGCAAAGCGCATTTGCCGGCCTTTTTATGCGTTCGAATTAACACAGCGGAAATAGCGCGGCCATAAGCTGCGCTTTCCCAGCGGCGTCCCGTTTCGCCAGGGACGGACATGAGTTTCTTCGCCTCGGAGTCAAGTCATGATTAAGTCTCTCAAGCTATTCGTCGCCGACGATGGCGGCGCCACCGCGATCGAATACGCGCTGATTGCCTCTTTGATCGCGGTTTTCATCATCGGTTCCCTGCAGGTTCTCGGCACCAAGATGAGCAGCACGTTCACGGAAGTCGGCAACGCGATGAGTTGAGCGCAAAGAAGCCGAACCACGTCCTTAAGGCGCCGGCGAACCCCGTTCGCCCGCGCCTTCTCCATTGCGCGCCGGCGCGGCGAGGGCGAGGTAACCGCCGAGCAACGTTTGCTCTCTAGAATCGCTGGCGGCGACCCCTCGATCACCCCTGGCGGACCATGGCTGCGACGATCCTCATCCCTGCGACAATCATCTTCTTTCCCGCCGCGATGGCCTTGGCGGCGTCGATGGACCTCGTCACGATGACGATCCCCAATCGCGTCAGCGCGGCTCTGGCGATCGGTTATTTCGTGCTGGCCGTCGCGGTCGGCGTCCCCTACGGCGTCATCCTGGTCAATCTTTCCTGCGCCGCCACGGTCCTGGTCGTGGCGTTCGCGCTGTTCTCGCTCGGCTTCATCGGCGGCGGCGACGCCAAACTCGCCGCGGCGACTTCGCTGTGGCTCGGCTGGAGCATGGTTTTGCCCTATTGCGCGTCCGCCGCGATCTACGGAGGCGCGCTGACCATCCTTATTCTGCTGGCGCGAGGCTTCGTGCTGCCGACCTGGCTTTCCCGCCACGAATGGATCGCGCGGCTGCACGACCGCAAGACCGGCGTCCCCTACGGGATCGCCCTCGCTGCGGCGGGGCTGATGCTCTATCCCCAGACGCAGATCTGGCGCGCCGCGGCGAGCCTGTAAGCGCCCGATTTGGCGCGGCGGAAGGCGCGCGCGCCCTTCATCATTCGGTAATCAGTTAGATACGCCTGATTAACCGTAATTTGACGATTGGCTGCTCTTATTGGGCTCACGTTGGGTTACGGGGCGCGAAAAGGGCTCGAGTTCATGAACAAAGTGCAGATCGCGGTTCTCGGAGCGACGGTCGTCGCCTTCGGCGCCGCCTATGTCCTGTTCAACAATTCGTCCCCGCCGCCGCGGCCCGCCGCCGTCGCCGCGGCGCCCAAGGTCGACACCGACGAAGTGCTGGTCGCGGCGCAGGACATTCCGATGGGCACGGAGGTCACCGACGCCTCGATCGCCTGGCAAGCGTGGCCCAAAGCGGCGCTCTCGGAATACATGATCGCCAAGTCGAGCGGTCCTCACGCCAAGGAGGACATCGAAGGCTCGTTGACCCGCGAGGCGTTCCTGCGCGGCGAGCCGATGCGCCGGGACAAGCTGGTCAAAGGCGGCAACAGCGGCTTCATGTCGGCGATCCTGCCGCCGGGAATGCGCGCTGTCGCGATCAAGATCGACAACGTCGGCGATTCCTACGCCGGCGGCTTCATCCTGCCCAACGACCGCGTCGACGTCATCACCATCTTTCACGACGAGGAAGCGACGAAAGCCCGCGGCGTCCCGGTGATCGGCGCGCGAACCATCCTGACCAACGTCCGCATTCTGGCCATCGGACAGAACGTCCAGGAGGAAAACGGCAAGAAGGTCGTCGTCGGGGCCAATGCGACGTTGGAGCTCGACCCGTCCCAGGCCGAATTGATCATCCTCGCCCAGCAGGCTGGCAACTCCAACCTGCACCTGGTCCTGCGCAGTCTGGCCGACAGCGCCGGCCAAGCCGAGACGACCGGCGACGTCAACGGCGCCGGGCCCAACAATTTGACGATCGTTCGTTACGGCGCGCCGCAGGCGGCGTCGCGCTGATGAAAGAGGGCGCCCATGGCAAAGTCCGAGTTTGAGGTTCACTGCATGACGGGACATCGCGCCGCGCGTCGCGCCGCGCGTCGCGCCGCGCTCCCGATCGCCGCCTTGCTAGCGCTCGTCGCGCTTGGGCCGCAGACGGCGGCTTTGTCCGGGCAGGCGGCGGCGATCTCGTCGTTGACCCTGGCCGACGGCTCGGTCACGACCCTGCAGCTCGGCGTCGGCCGCTCGGTGATCGTCGATCTTCCCGAGGACGCGGCGGAAATCTTCGTCGGTCAGCCCAAAGTCGCCAACGCGGTGGTGCGCTCGGCGCGCCGCATCTACGTTTCGACCCTCTGGCCCGGTCAGACCTCGATCTTCGCGCTCGCCGCGGACGGCCGCAAGATTGCGGTTCTGCAGATTTCGGTGGGCCGCGATGTCGGGGAACTGGCGACGCTGCTCAACGCGTCGATTCCGGGCAACGACATTCACGTTCGCACCGTCGCCGAATCGATCATTCTCACCGGTTCCGTCGCTTCGGCCGGCGACGCGCAGAAAGCGCTCGACATCGCGTCCGGGTTTCTCAGCGAGACCAAGGAGGCGACGCAAGGGGGCGATGGCAAGCAGGTTCAGGGCAAGGTCGTGAATTCGCTGACCATCCGCGGCCTCGATCAGGTCAGCCTGCGCGTCACCGTCACCGAAATCCGCCGCGACATCGTCAAGCAGCTCGGCGTCAACATGCAGGGCGTCGGGAAGGCCCCGAACTCGTTCCAGATCGACAACCCTTTCTCCGTCAACGGGGGCGGGCTGGGCGGGGCGACAGCGGCGTTGGGCTGGCTCTCGGCCGGCAAGAGCTTGACGGCGACGCTCGAGGCGTACGAACGCGACGGCGTCGCGCGCACCCTCGCCGAACCGACCGTCACCGCCGTCTCGGGCGAAAGCGCCAAGTTCCTCGCCGGCGGCACGATCCCGATCCTCAACGGCGAAAGCTGCTCCGGCAACGTTTGCACGCCCACGATCGTCCAGCAGCCTTACGGCGTCACGCTGAATTTCACGCCGGTGGTCCTCTCCCAGGGCCGCATCCAATTGCGCATCGCCACCGAGGTGACCGATGTCGACACGTCGACGCAGATCACGATCTTCGGCGCGCCGGTTCCCGGCTTCCGCACGCGCAAGAACGAAACGACGGTCGAATTGCCGTCGGGCGGCTCGATCGTCACCGCCGGCCTCATTTCGACCAAGACGCAACAGGCGATCAACGGCGTGCCCGGCCTGATGAACCTGCCGGTTCTCGGCGCCCTGTTCCGCTCGCGCGACTACCTGCGCGACGAAACCGAACTCTTGATCGCCGTCACGCCCTACATCGTGCACGCGGTCGATCCGCGCGAGGTGGCGCGGCCCGACGCCAATTACACCGACGCCAGCGATCCTCAGTCCTGGCTGCTCGGGCGCGTCAACCGGATCTATTCGAGCACGGGTGCCGCGCAGCCGACGCCCGGTTACTCCGGCAAGGTTGGATTCATCACCGATTGAGCGAAAACGAGACCATGCCGCCGCCCCCTTCAAACGAGAGTCCTGCCATGTCGAGGAACTCAACCACCCGTCGCTCACGAGCCCGGCCCTCGGCCTGGCTCCTCCTCGCCGGCCTCGCGGCCTCGCCGCTCGCGGGCTGCAATCTCGATTACGCCGGCACCGGTTCGATCGCGCCGGACGATTATCACCAGCGGCATCCCATCGTCCTGGCCGATGCGCCGACGACGCTCGACGTCTATCCCGTCGGCGGCGGCCTCGACGCCCAGTCGGCCGCCAACATTCGCGGCTTCGCGCAACGCTATCGCGATTTGGGCGTCGGCCGGATCACCATTCTGGCGCCGGCGGGCGCAAGGGAGAGCGACCGCCGGATCGTCGACGAGATTCGCCGAACCCTGGCCGCGACGGGACTGCGCGGATACGTCGGCGTCGGCGTCTACCCGGTGCGCGATGGGACGCGCGCCGCGCCGGTGCGCCTGATCTTTCAAGGCCTGAAGGCGGTCGTGCCGACGCCGTGCGGGCAATGGCCGACCGACCTGGCCTCGGGGAGCTCGACCGAGGGATGGAAGAACGAATCCTACCCGAATTTCGGCTGCGCGACTCAGTCCGCGCTCGCGGCTCAGGTCGACGATCCCCGCGATCTCGCGCAGTCGCGCTCCAGCGACCCGCCGGACGTGTCGATGCGCTTGCGAGCGATCGGCGACGTGCGCGAGGGCAAGGATCCCGGCACCGCCTGGAAGACCCAGAACACGGCGATCGGCCAAGTCGGGACGGGAGGCTGAGCCATGCGCGTGCAGTCCGTCGAGCAGCCCGAGTCGTCCGCCGCCCCGCGCGCGCCGACGATTCCTCAGATCGATCCGGTTCCTCGCGTCTCCATTCAAGCCTTTTGCGAGACCCCGGAAACCGCCGCCCTCGTGCAGGCGGCGATCGGCGATCGGCGCATGAGCAAGACCCACGTCAAGCAGAACATGGGCGGCGCGGCCGCGGCGGTCGAGGCGTACCGCCACGCTCCGACGCCGAACGTCATCGTGCTCGAGGCGACCGCGGACCGCGATTTGCTCGTCGAGCAACTCGACGAACTCTCGCATTCGTGCGACGCGGGAACGAAGGTCGTCATCCTGGGCCGAGTCAACGACATCGTGCTCTACCGGCAGTTGATGGCGCGCGGGGTCAGCGAGTATCTCGTCGCCCCGTTCAGCGCGGTCGAGTTCGTCCAGGCGATCTCGAACCTCTTTCGTACGCCCGGCGCCAAACCGCTGGGACGCGTGATCTCGGTCGTCGGCGCCAAGGGCGGCGTCGGTTCGTCGACGATCGCCCACAATCTCTCCTGGGCGCTCGCCACGCGCCTGGAAATGGCGACGATCGTCGCGGATTTCGACCTGGGCTTCGGCACGGCGGGCCTCGACTACAATCAGGATCCGCCGCAAGGCGTGGCGGAGGCGGTGTTCGCGCCCGAACGCGTCGACGCGACGCTGATCGACCGCCTTCTGTCCAAGTGCGGGGACAATTTGAGCTTGCTCGCGGCGCCCGCGACGCTCGATCGCCTCTACGATTTTTCGGAAACGTCGTTCGATTCGGTCGTCGACACGATGCGCGCCTCGGCGCCCTGGATCGTTCTGGACGTTCCGCACGCCTGGAACGGCTGGACGCGTCGCATGCTCGTCGGCTCGGACGAAGTCGTCGTCGTGGCCGGGCCGGACCTCGCCAACCTGCGCAACGCCAAGAACATCATCGACAACATCCGCGGCTCGCGCCCCAACGACCATCCGCCCCATCTGGTCATCAACGGCGTCGGCATGCCCAGGCGTCCGGAAATTTCGGTGGCGGACTTCGCCAAGACCGTGGAAATGGAGCCGGTCGCCGTCATCCCTCACGAAGCCAAGCTCTTCGGCGCGGCGGCCAACAACGGGCAGATGATCGCCGAAATCGAGCCGAAGGGAAAAATCGCCGAAATCTTCGCCGATCTGGCCAACGAGGTCGCAGGCCGCGGCGAGGCGCGCAAAGCCAAGCGCGGCATTCTCGATCCGTTCATCGCCAAGTTCGTTCGGAAGAAGGCTTGAGAACCGCGCATCGAGACAGGACAAACGTTGACGCTCGCGGTCGGCGACCCCCGCCTGGCGGCCGCAGACGCAGGGAAGAGAGAGCATGTTCGGTAAGCGTTCCAATCCCGGACTGAGCGTCCAGCCGCCGCCCTCGGCGGGCGCGCCCGCGGTCCGGCCGGAGACGACGAAGTCGCCGGTCGGCGCCGAGCCGCCGTCTCTGGCGCAGCCGGAACGCCGCTCCGACAACTATTTTCAGACCAAATCGATGATCTTCGGCGCGCTGATCGAGGCGATCGATCTGGCGGCGCTGGCCAAGCTCGATTCCGAGAGCGCGCGCGAGGAAATTCGCGACATCGTCCACGAGATCGTGACGATCAAGAACCTCGTCCTGTCGATCTCCGAGCAGGAGGACCTGCTCGACGACATCTGCAACGACGTGCTCGGCTTCGGGCCGCTCGAGCCGCTGCTGTCGCGCGACGACATCGCCGACATCATGGTCAACGGGCCGACGCGCTGCTTCATCGAGGTCGGCGGCAAGATCCAATTGACCAACGTCCGGTTTCGCGACTCCGCCCAGTTGATGAACATCTGCCAGCGCATCGTCAGTCAGGTCGGCCGGCGCGTCGACGAGGCTTCGCCGATCTGCGACGCGCGCCTGATGGACGGCTCGCGCGTCAACGTCATCGCCCCGCCGTTGGCGATCGACGGGGCGGCGCTGACGATCCGCAAATTCAAGAAGGACAAGCTGACGCTCGATCAGCTCACGCGTTTCGGCTCGATTTCGCCCACCGGCGCCGAAATCCTCAAAATCATCGGCCGCGTCCGCTGCAACGTGGTCATTTCCGGCGGCACGGGCTCGGGCAAGACGACGCTGCTCAATTGTCTGACGCATTACATCGAACCGGACGAGCGGGTCATCACCTGCGAAGACGCGGCGGAATTGCAGTTGCAGCAACCGCACGTCGTGCGTCTGGAAACGCGTCCGCCCAACCTCGAAGGCGCCGGGCAGGTGACGATGCGCGATCTCGTCAAGAACTGCCTGCGCATGCGTCCCGAGCGAATCATCGTCGGCGAAGTGCGCGGGCCGGAAGCCTTCGATCTCCTGCAAGCGATGAACACCGGTCACGACGGTTCGATGGGGACGCTCCACGCCAATTCGCCGCGCGAGGCGCTCAGCCGTATGGAATCGATGATCACGATGGGCGGCTATTCCCTGCCTTCGCGCACTATTCGCGAGATGATCACCTCTTCGGTCGACGTGATCATTCAGGCGGCGCGTCTGCGCGACGGATCGCGGCGCATCACCCATATCACCGAGGTGATGGGGATGGAGGGCGACGTCATCATCACCCAGGACTTGTTCGTCTACGAAGTCCTCGGCGAGGACGCGCAAGGCAAGCTCAAGGGTCGGCATCGCTCGACCGGCATCGGTCGGCCGCGCTTTTGGGACCGCGCGCGCTATTTCGGCGAAGAGCAGCGCCTCGCCGCGGCGCTCGACGCCTCGGAACTCAAAGAAGCGCCTTAGCGCCTCGACACGCAGGACGTGGGAGCGATGGTCAATAACTTGGTTCTGGCGGCGGGCTGCGTGATCCTCGCGTGCGGGGGTCTGGCGTTCGCGCTCGCCGGCGGCGATTCGCGCGCGGAAAAACGCCGCGCGGCCGTCAAGAAGCCCGAGGCGAAGGCCAACGTCGCCACGATCGACCGGGCGGCGAAGAAAAAGCAGATCGCCGAAAACATCAAGGATCTGGAAAAGAAGGCGAAGCGCAAGGGGCCCGATCTGCAAACGCGCATCGAGCAGGCCGGGCTGTCGATCCCCCGTCGCCAGTTCCTGATCGTCTTCGCGGCGATCGCCGTCGCGCTGGGCGGTCTGGTCTACGTCAAGTCGGGAAGCGCGCTGGTGGCCGCTCTGGTCGTCGCGATGAGCGGTCTCGGACTTCCCAACCTCGTGCTCGCTCGGCTTCGCGCGCGCCGCATCAACAAGTTCGTCGCGATATTCCCCAATGCGCTCGACATCATCGTGCGCGGCATCAGGGCCGGCCTGCCGCTCGGCGACACGCTGCGCATCATCGCCAACGAGACGCCCGAGCCGGTGCGGTCCGAATTTCGCAAGATCGTCGAGGGCCAGGCGCTCGGCCTGCCGCTGTCGGAAGCGGTCGAGAAAATGGCGCAACGCGTGCCGGTCAGCGAGACGAATTTCTTCTCGATCGTCATCGGCATCCAGGCCAAGGCCGGCGGCAACCTGGCCGAGGCGATCGGCAACCTGTCGCGAACCCTGCGCGAGAGAAAGAAAATGAAGGGAAAAATCGGCGCGATGGCGATGGAGGCCAAGGCCTCCGCGGTCATCATCGGCTGCGTTCCCTTCGTCGTCACCGGCCTCCTCTACCTGTCCTCGCCGAAGTACATCAGTCTGCTGTGGACCACGCAGCACGGCGAGATGATCTCGGCGATCGCCATATTCTGGATGTGCATCGGCGTGGTGATGATGAAGAAGATGGTCAGCTTCGACTTTTGATCGGACGAGCGCGATGTTGGACTCGGTTCTCAACAAGCTAGGCGATGGGCAGTTCATCGCGTTGCTGTTCGCCGCGCTCGGCTGCGCGGCGACGATCCTGGTGGTGATCGTGCCGCTGCTGCAGACCGACAATCTGTCGCGGCGCATCAAGGCGGTCGGCTCCGAGCGGGAACGCATCCGCCTGCGCGAGCGCGAGCGGCTGGCGGCGAGCCAGAACAGCCAGGGCAAGAAACAGTTGCGCGCCAAGCCCAGCACTATGCTGAAGAATCTCGTCGACGCGCTCAGCCTGACGAGCTGGCTGAGCACGGAGAAGGCCAAGGAGACCCTGGCGCAGGCCGGGTTCCGCGGCGCCGGCGCCGAGTACGCTTTCGTCACGTTCCGACTTTTTGCGCCGATCGCGTTCGCGCTGTTCGCGGGAATCTATATCTTCGTCATCGCGAAATGGACGCAGCCGCTGCCGATGAGGGTCTGCTTCGTCATGTTCGCGATGTATCTGGGCGTCAAGGCGCCGGAACTCTATCTGCGCAATTCGACGACCAAGCGGCAGAAGTCCCTGGAGCGGGCCTTTCCCAACACCCTCGATCTCCTGTTGATCTGCGCCGAATCGGGCATGTCGATCGAACATTCGGTGCGCAAGGTGAGCGCGGAAGTCGGGGTCGAGAGCATCGACATGGCGGAGGAACTGACCCTGCTGGCGGCGGAAATGTCCTATCTCCCGGATCGGCGCACCGCCTTCGAAAACCTCAACGCCCGCACCGGGCTCGAATCGGTTCGTTCCCTCACCACCGTCTTGATCCAGTCCGAGCGCTACGGCACGCCGCTCGGCGCCGCGCTGCGCGTGCTCAGCCAGGAAAGCCGCGATCAACGCATGACCGCCGCGGAAAAGAAGGCGGCCGCGCTGCCGCCGACGCTCACGGTGCCGATGATCCTGTTCTTTCTGCCCGGCCTCTTCGCCGCCATCCTCACGCCGGCGGCCATTCAGATCAATCACTGGAATTGACCGGCCGGGGCCGGGAATCGTCTTTTTTCCGTTGCGCGGGGCGGCTCGGCGACGCATGATTCGCCATGCGCCGCGAGACTTCCCAATCGTCCGTCCGTCTTGATCCTGCCGCGCCCGAGGCGACCGCCGTCGTTCGAACGACGAGCCTTTCGGCGCGGGCCGCGGCGAGCGCCGCGCCGCGCTATCTCAAGGGCTTGAACGAGGAGCAGCGCCGCGCCGTCGAGGCGCTCGACGGGCCGGTGCTGGTGCTCGCCGGGGCGGGCGTCGGCAAGACGCGGGTCCTGACCGCCCGCATCGCCCATATCATCGCCACCGGCCGCGCCAGGCCGCACGAGATTCTGGCGGTCACCTTCACCAACAAGGCGGCGCGCGAAATGCGCGAGCGCGTCGGCGCCCTGACCGGCGTCGTCGAGGGCATGCCGTGGATGGGCACGTTCCATTCCATCGGCGCCAAGGTCCTGCGCCGTCACGCCGAGCTGGTCGGGCTCAAGCCGAATTTCACCATCCTCGACGCCGACGATCAGGTCCGCCTCATCAAACAGATCCTGCAGGCCGAGAACGTCGACGACAAGCGCTGGCCGGCGCGCGCGCTGGCGAGCCAGATCGACGCGTGGAAGAATCGCGGCCTCGATCCCGCCCACGTTCCGCCCGGCGAAGCGGGCGCCTTCGCCAATGGTCGCGGCGGCGCGCTCTACGGCGCCTACCAGGCGCGCCTGAAGGAGCTCAACGCCGTCGATTTCGGCGACCTGCTGCTCGAGAGCCTGCGCCTGCTTCGCGAGCGCGCGGAGATTCTGGCGCAGTATCAAAATCGCTGGCGATACATTCTGGTCGACGAGTATCAGGACACCAACGTCGTGCAGTACCTGTGGTTGCGGCTGCTCGCGCAGGGGCATCGCAATCTGTGCTGCGTCGGCGACGACGACCAGTCGATCTACGGCTGGCGCGGCGCCGACGTCGACAACATCCTTCGCTTCGGGCACGATTTTCCCGGCGCTGAGGTCATCCGACTCGAACGCAATTACCGCTCGGGCGGCCATATCCTCGCGGTCGCCGCCGGGCTGATCGCCCACAACGCCAATCGCCTGGGCAAGACGCTCTATACGAGCGCCGAACTCGGCGAAAAACCGACGGTGAGCGGTCTGTGGGACAGTCAGGAGGAGGCGCGCGTCATCGGCGAGGAGATCGAAGCGGCGCAGCGCGCCGGCGTGTCCCTCGACGAGATCGCCATTCTGGTGCGCGCTTCGTTCCAGATGCGCGAGTTCGAGGAGCGCTTCATCGCGCTCGGCATCCCCTACAAGGTGATCGGCGGCCCGCGCTTCTACGAGCGGGCGGAAATCCGCGACGCGCTCGCCTATCTGCGCTGCGTCGCCCAGCCGGACGACGATCTGGCCTTCGAGCGCATCTACAACCTGCCCCGGCGCGGCCTCGGCGAAGCGACGCTGAACGTGCTGCACGCCTATCGCCGCAGCGCCGGCGTTTCGCTGATGCGCGCGGCGCGCGTGCTGGTCGAAATCGAGGAGCTCAAGGCGCGGCCGCGCAAGATCCTGCGCGACCTGCTCGCCAGCTTCGAGCGCTGGTCGGCGCAGATCGACGTCGCGCCGCACGAGGAGCTCGCCCAGACGATCCTCGAGGAGAGCGGCCTGATCGACATGTGGAAGGCCGAACGCACCGCGGACGCCGCCGGAAGGCTGGAAAACCTGAAGGAATTCGTGCGCTCGATGGGCGATTTCCCGACGCTGGCGGCTTTTCTCGAACACGTCTCGCTGGTCATGGACGTCGAGAGCGGCGAAGGCGGCGCGCGCGTTTCGATCATGACCCTGCACGCCGCCAAGGGGCTCGAATTCGACATGGTGTTCCTGCCGGGCTGGGAAGAGGGGCTGTTTCCCCATCAGCGCGCGCTCGACGAGAACGGTCGCGCCGGGCTCGAGGAGGAGCGGCGGCTCGCCTATGTCGGGATCACGCGCGCGCGCCGCGCCGTCAAAATCTACTTTGCCGCCAACCGGCGGGTGCGCGGGCTATGGCAGACCTCGCTGCCCTCGCGCTTCATCGACGAGCTGCCGGAGGATCACGTCGAAGTGGTCGAAGCGTCGAGCGCGGCGCATGGCGGCTATGGCGTCTCGCGTTTCGAGCGCGAATCCTCGTTCGCCTCGCGCTACGAAACGCCGGGCTGGCGGCGCGCCCGGGAAAGCGCGGCGCGTGAGGAGGCCGCTGCACCCGCGACGGGGCGGGTCATCGAAGGCCACGCGCTCTCGCGGACCGACGCGCCTTCCGCTTTCGCCGCGGGCGCCCGCGTGTTTCACGTCAAATTCGGCAACGGCAACGTCGTCGCGGTCGACGGCGCCAAGCTCACGGTCGATTTCGATCGCGCCGGCCGCAAGCTGGTGCTCGACAGTTTCGTCAGCGCGGCGGGCTGAGCCGACGCGCCGGACCGACTCCGCTCACGCCGCCTTCGACTTGGGCTGGATCTCGGCGGTGTAATCGTCGATCAGCGCCGCGGTCAGCGCGCCGGGCGTGAATTTGTGCGCGCCGATCTCGCCGACCGGCGTCACTTCGGCCGCCGTTCCCGTGATGAAGCACTCGCTGAAGCTCGACAGCTCCTCGGGCGCGATCCGGCGCTCGGCCACCTCGACGCCGCGCCGGCGGGCGAGCTCGATCACCGTCTGGCGGGTGATGCCGTCGAGGAAGCAATCGGCCATGGGCGTATGGACGACGCCGTCCTTGACGAAGAAGACGTTGGCGCCGGTGCATTCGGCGACCCGGCCCTGCCAATCGAGCATGAGGGCGTCGGCGTAGCCGCGCCGCTCCGCTTTGTGCTTGGAGATCGTGCAGATCATATAGAGGCCCGCCGCCTTCGAGCGCGACGGCGCGGTCGCCGGATCGGGCCGCCGATAGTCGGCGAGGTCGAGGCGGATACCCTTCATGCGCTGGGCGGGGTCGAAATAGCTCGGCCATTGCCACGCCGCAATCGCCAGATGGATGGTGTTGTGCTGGGCCGAGACGCCCATCATTTCCGAGCCCCGCCAGGCCAGCGGACGCACATAGGCGTCGGCGAAGCCGTTCTTGGCGAGCGTCAGCGCCTTGGCCGCGTCGATCTCGGCCACGCTCCAGGGCACTTCGAAATCGAGAATGCGCGCCGATTCCTTCAAGCGCTCGGAATGCCGGGTCGACTTGAAGATCGCGCCGCCGTAGGCGCGCTCGCCTTCGAAGACCGCGCTGCCGTAGTGCAGGGCGTGCGTGAGGACGTGAACCTTGGCGTCGCGCCACGGCGTCAACTGGCCGTCGAACCAAATCCATCCATCTCGATCGTCGAACGTCTGGCCCGCCATGGCGTACTCCTCGGGTTGCGAAGGGGCGGTTTTGATTTTGTCCGCGCCCGGATTAAATAGCCCAGCCGCTTTCGCGTGGCCAATCCCTAGCAGGGGCGCCGTAATATGTCAACAATGCTGACCTAATGGTCGAAACCTCGCGCACGAGCGCCCGACCGAGCCCGCGCCCGGCGTCCGAGCGCGAAGCCGCGCCGATGTACGATCTCATCGAGCTCTTCTACTTCGCCTACCGCGATTTCGTCGGCGACGCCGATCGTCTGCTGGAGGTCTATGGGTTCGGCCGCGCCCATCACCGGGTCCTGCACTTCGTCAGCCGACATCCCGGCTTGACCATCGCGGCGCTGCTCGACATCCTCGAGATCACCAAGCAGAGCCTGAACCGGGTGCTCAAGGAATTGATCGCCAAGAATTTCATCGACGCGCGCGCCGGCGCCCTCGATCGCCGCCATCGTCAGCTCTACGCTACGGAGGAGGGCGAAAAGCTGGCTCGCGAGCTCGCGCATTTGCAGACCCGGCGTTTTTCCGGCGCCATGGAGCGCCTCGGCCCGGGCGGCAAGGAACACGCGGCCGAGTTCCTCATCGCGATGATCGACGCCTCCGAACGCGATCGCGTCATCGAATTGATCGGCGCCGGCCCCCGGAGGAAGGCTTGAGCGCGACGCATTCCGCGCCGCAGGACGATGCGGCTCACGTGCTGGTGGTCGACGACGACCGGCGGTTGCGCGACCTGCTTTCCACCTATCTGAGCAAGCACGGCCATCGCGTGACGGTCGCCGCCTCGGCCGGCGAGGCGCAGGTCTTCCTGGAAAGCCTGGCGTTCGACATCATCGTGCTCGACGTGATGATGCCCGGCGAAAACGGTTTCGCCTTCGCGGCTCGTCTGCGCCTGCACTCCGAAGTGCCGATCGTCATGCTCACCGCGCGCTCCGAGGCCGCCGATCGCGTGCGCGGCCTCGAGATCGGCGTCGACGACTATCTCGCCAAACCCTTCGAGCCGCGCGAATTGCTGTTGCGCGTCGGCTCGGTTCTGCGGCGCACCCGCGCCTTCGGGGTCAAGCCCGAGGGCGCGGTCGTCCGCTTCGGACGCTTCGCCTTCTCCCTGGAGCGCGGCGAACTGCGCAACGGCACGGACATCGTGCGCCTCACCGAGCGCGAACGCGAGATCTTGCGCCTGCTTTGCGCCAACGCCGGCGCGAGCGTATCGCGCGAGGCGCTGTCGGGATCGGGCGCGGCGGCGCAGGAGCGCACGGTCGACGTGCAGATCAACCGGCTTCGTCGAAAGATCGAAGACGATCCGGCCAATCCGGTCTTGCTGCAGACGGCGCGCGGCTCCGGCTACCGCCTCGTCGCCGACGGATGAACGCGACGGCGCCGACGGCCTCGCTGCGGGCGCTCGCGCGGCTGAGGCGAACCTGGCGGACGGGCGCGCGCGGGCTCGCCGACATCCTGCCCAAGGGGCTCTACGCGCGCTCCCTGCTGATCGTCATCGTGCCGATGGTTCTGCTGCAGACCGCGGTCGCCTACGTCTTCATGGAGCGCCATTGGGAACTCGTCACTCACCGCCTGTCGGGCGCGGTGGCGCGCGACGTCGGCGCCATGGTCGATCTCTATTCCGCGATTCCGCCCGGCGGGGACGACAAGCGCTTGCGCGCGATCGCCGGCGAACGGTTCCGCATGGACGTCGAGGTGATGCCCGCCGGCCCGCTGCCGCCCAAAATGCCCCGGACGTTCTTCACCTCGCTCGATCCGCTGACCCGCGCGCTGCCCGAAGAACTCGCCCAGCAAGTGCGCCTGCCCTTCTGGGTCGACACCGTCGGCCGCTCGGGACTGATGGAGATCCGCGTCGAGTTCGGCGACCGCGTCCTGCGCTTCGTGACGCGCCGCAGCCTCGCCTACGAGGCGAACGTCCATATCTTCATTCTCTGGATGCTCGGCGCCTCGATCGTGCTGGTCACCGTCGCCATCCTCTTCCTGCGCAACCAGATCCGCCCGATTCTGCGCCTCGCCGACGCGGCGGAGGATTTCGGCAAGGGGCGCGACGTCGATTTCCATCCGCGCGGCGCGCGCGAAGTTCGCCAAGCCGGCTACGCCTTCATCGAGATGAAGCGGCGCATCGAGCGCGCCTCGGAGCAACGCACGGCGATGCTCAACGGCGTCAGCCACGACCTGCGCACCATCCTGACGCGCTTCAAGCTGTCGCTCGCGGTGATCGACGAATCGGCGGAAATCGAGCCGTTGCAGAAGGACGTCGACGAGATGCGGCGCATGCTCGAAGCCTATCTCGCCTTCGCGCGCGGCGACGCGGGCGAGCCGACCGCGGCGACGGACCTGCGCGAAACGCTCGACGATCTTCGCTCCGACGCCGAGCGCCACGGCGCGCGGATCGGCGTCGAGGCGAAGGGCGACCTCGTCGTCAAGGTCCGGCCGCTCGCGCTCAAACGGTGCCTGGGCAATCTCATCGCCAACGCGCAGCGCCACGCTCCGACCATCGTCGTGCGCGCCGCGCGCGAGCAGCGCTTCGTCGCCATTCACGTCGACGACGACGGGCCGGGCATCGCGCCGGAGCATCGCGAGGACGTGTTCCGGCCGTTTCTGAGGCTCGACGAAGCGCGCAACCAGGACGAAGGCGGCTCGGGACTGGGGCTGGCGATCGCGCGCGACATCGCGCGCTCGCACGGCGGCGACATCGTCTTGGGCACGAGTCCGCTGGGCGGATTGCGCGCCACCCTGCGCATTCCCACCTGAGCGCCGCGGTTCGTCAGATCGAAGCGGCGATCCAGCGCGCCAATTCGCGCTTCGAGCCGGCGCCGCGTTTGACGGCGACCGGCTGGCCGCCCTTGAAGATCATCAGGGTGGGGGCCGAACGGACGCCCAGCCGGCTGATGACTTTCGGATTGTCGTCCATCTTGAACTTGGCGATCTTCACCTTGCCGCGCATTTCGGCGGCGAGTTCCTCGAGCGAGGGCGCCATCGCGCGGCACGGCGCGCACCATTCGGCCCAGAAATCGACCACCACCGGCTCGCTCGCTCGGATGACCTCGGCCTCGAAGCTCGCGTCGGTGACGTCGGTGGTGGCGGACACGATGATCCTCTCGCGAGCCGAGGCGGCGAATCGCCTCCGGGGACGAGGACTGTCCCGCCGGCCGACGGGCGCGTCAAGACGAAGCGATGCGCATACGACAACGCCGGCGCGCGCAGCGCCGGCGGTCACCGAGGATCGAGGTTCGGCGGAGAATCAGACCGACGCGGTGATCCAGCGCGCCAGTTCGCTCTTCGGCCCCGCGCCGGTCTTGGTGGCGACGCGCTTGCCGTCCTTGAACACCATCAGGGTCGGAATGGAGCGAATGCCCAATTGGGCGGACATCTTCGGGTTCTCGTCGACGTTGAACTTGGCGATCTTCACCTTGCCCTTCATCTCGGCGGCGATTTCCTCGAGCGCGGGCGCGATCATCCGGCACGGGCCGCACCATTCCGCCCAGAAATCGACCACGACCGGCTCGCTCGACTTCATGACGTCGGTCTCGAAATTGGCGTCGGTGACCTTGGCGGTGGCGGACATGGCTTCCTCTAAAGTGCGAGAGAGGCGAAAACGCGCGTAAGACCGATAGTTAGGAACCGCCGGCGAAGCCGTCAAGGCGGAGGCGCGAACCTGCGGGCAATCGCCGCGGCTCGGCGCTCAGAACAGCCGCCCGCCGTCGGGCGCCCGAAGATCGGGGCGAATCAGCACGACTTCGCCGTCCGCGTCGGGAAAGCCGAGGGTCAGCACCTCCGACATGAACGGCCCGATCTGGCGGGGCGGAAAGTTGACCACCGCGGCGACCTGGCGTCCGACGAGATCCTCCAGCCGGTAATGGCGGGTGATCTGCGCCGAGGACTTCTTCACCCCGATCGCCGGGCCGAAGTCGATCGTCAGGCGGTAGGCCGGCTTGCGCGCCTGCGGAAACGGCTCGGCCGAGACGATCGTGCCGACGCGCACGTCGACCTTGAGGAAATCGTCAAACGCAATGGTCGGCGGCGGATCGGCGGCGGTCATCGGCGGGCGCTCCCTGGCGTGGCGCGGCCCCGTTGTCGCGGCGCCGGCGAGCGCCGTCAAGCGCCGGCGGCCGTAGGTCAGTTTGAATTTCGGCCTGCGATCCGAAGCCGGCCGATCCTGTGGCGCATAATTCAGCAACTTCGCGCGATAGGCTCTAGGCCAGAAATCGGGGACTTTCGCGCCTCGATCGCAGGCGCCATATTGTCAACAAGTCTACGAGCAGCAGCGTGATCGACATTTCCGCATCCGAAATCATCGAGCTCAACGGTCATTTTGACGTCAAACTCGTAGCCGAGGTCTTCCCCGCCGAGGGACCGGCCAAATGCGCCGTGATGTTGATGCACGGAGGGGGCAAACACGACATTCTTGGAGCGCCGCTGCGCAGGCGTTGTCCCGGGAAGGGTATACGGTCATCACTTACGACGCGCGCGGGCATGGCGACAGCGCGTGGGCGCCGAATGGAGACTACAGCCTCGAGGCCATGGCGCTCGATTTGGCGGCGGTCCGCAGAAGGCTTGCGCCTGCAGGACCCGTCGTGGGCGTCGGCGCCTCGATGGGCGGCCTGTCCTTGATCATCGCCAACGATGTTTCTCCCGACGAGCAGTGGGACGGTTTGGTGTTCGTGGACGTAACGCCGCGACTGGAAGCCGATGGCGTGCTTCGCATATTCGACTTCATGACGGCTCATCCCGACGGCTTCGACACATTGGATCAGGTGGCCGACGCCATCGCGACGTACAACCCCGCACGCTCTCGCTCACGCCGGTTTGACGGTCTGCGCAAAGTCGTGAAGCAAGGCGCGGACGGCAAATGGCGCTGGCACTGGGACCCTCGGTTTATTGCGGGGCGTGCGGCTTTGGCGCGGTCCGGCGAGCGTTGGCTGGAATACTTGAACACGCTGGAAGAGGACTTGATCGAGCGAGCGCAGCGAATTCGCTCGCCCGCGCTGCTCGTGCGAGGCTACGCGTCCGACGTCGTTTCCGACGAGAGCGTCGCGCATTTCCTGCAACATATTCCCCACGCGCGACTTGAAGTCGTGTCGAACTCGGGGCACATGGTCGCGGGCGACAGCAATGACGCGTTTATTCAAACTGCTTTGGGATTTCTGAGCGAACTTGCGGTCGGGGCGTAGCGTCCATTTGAGCCGCGGCCCCAGCATCCGCTTCGCCTTCGCCGCAAGTCGAACCGAGGCGCCGTCCCGCCGCCCCGCCGCTTGACACGATCCCGCCGGGGACCTAGCCCCCTTCGCCCATGACGACGCCTCCCCCTTTCCCGCGCGTGCCGCTCATCGAAGGCTTGAGCGCCATCGCCGATCGCTACGACGCGATCCTGTGCGACGTCTGGGGCGTGCTGCACAACGGCCGGCAGGCCTTTCTTCCCGCCTCCGAGGCGCTGGCGGCGTTCCGCCGGCGCGGCGGCGCGGTCGTGCTGATCAGCAACGCGCCGCGGCCGAACCCGCCGATTCGCGAGCAGGTCGTCCGCCTCGGCGTCTCGCCCGAGGCCTTCGACGCCATCGTCACCTCCGGCGACGTCGCCATCGAGCTCGTCGCCGAGCGCGGCGCGGCGCCGGTCCATCACGTCGGGCCGCCGCGCGATCTCTCGCTGTTCGAGGCCGCCGCGGCGCGCTCCGGCGCCCGGCCCGTCCTGGTCGGCGTCGAGGACGCGAGCTACGTCGTGTGCACCGGCCTGTTCGACGACCGGGTCGAGACGCCCGACGACTATGTCGAGCGCTTGAGGGCCATGGCGGCGCGGCGGTTGCCGTTCGTCTGCGCCAATCCGGACCTGGTCGTTCACCGCGGCGCCGATCTGGTCTATTGCGCCGGCGCTCTCGCCGAGGCTTACGAGGCGCTCGGCGGCGAGGCGATCTACGCCGGCAAGCCGCACGCGCCGATCTACGAGGCGGCGCTCGCGTCGGCGAGCGCGACGCGAAGAGCGCCGCTCGCCCGCTCGCGGGTGCTGGCGATCGGCGACGCGATGCGCACCGACATCGCCGGCGCGGCGGGCCAGGGGCTGGACGCGCTGTTCGTCGTCGCCGGCATCCACCGCCAAGACCTCGAGGAGGCGGAGAGGGGCGGGGCGCAGGACCCGCTGCAAAGCCTGTTCGAGCGCGAAAACCTCCGCCCCGTCGCCGCCATGCGCGCGCTGACGCCTTAAATCTCGCGCGCGAGCGCGCCCGTCATCGAGGACTGCGAAGCGAATGCCGACGCTCCCCTTTCAGACCCTCTATTTCGAGGACCTTAAGGTCGGGATGCGCGAGACGCTGCGCAAGACCGTCGAGAACGAGGACGTGATCGGTTTCGCGGAACTCTCGGGGGATCACAATCCCATCCACCTCAGCGAGCATTTCGCCCGCAAGACGCGTTTCGGCGAGCGGATCGTCCACGGGCTCTACACCGCGAGCCTCATTTCGGCGGTCATCGGCATGCGGCTCCCCGGCCCCGGCGCCGTCTACATCTCGCAGACGCTGAACTTTCGCGGGCCGGTGAAGATCGGCGACGTCATCGACGTCAGCGTCGAGGTGGCCGAACTGACGCCGAAGGGGCGTCGGGTGCGGCTCCTGTGCGAATGCAGGGTGGAGGGCAAGGTCGTGCTCGACGGCGAAGGCTTGTTGAGCGTGCCCCCGTCGCCCGATAAGTCCGCGCCGTCTTGACCCTGTCGCCGCGTCGGGGCAGTTTCCCCGCGCTTCGGCGCCAAGCGCCCCGCCACGGATGCACAGTTGAAACGGACCTCGCCGAACCCCGCTTTCGCGCTCGCGATCGACCCGACGCGTCCGCCGCCGAGACTGGAAAGGGCCGTCTACGCCATCGGCAATTTCGACGGCGTGCACCGCGGCCACGGCGCGGTGATCGCGCGCACCAAGGCGCTGGCCGGGGAACGCGGCGCGCCGAGCGCCGTGCTGACCTTCGAGCCGCATCCGGCCGACTATTTCGCCGGTCGCCCGGTCGTCTTTCGCCTCACGCCATTCGCCGTCAAGGCGCGCGATTTGCAAACGCTCGGCCTCGACGGCGCGGTGTTCCTGACCTTCGACGCCGCTCTGGCGGGATTGACGGCGGAGGAGTTCGTCGAGCAGGTCCTGATCGAGCGCCTCGCCGTCGACGCCGTCGTCGTCGGCTGGGATTTCCATTTCGGCAAGGCCCGCTCGGGCACGCCCGACTTCCTCGCACGGGCGGGAGAACGCTTCGGATTTCACGTCGAGGTCATCGACAAGGTCGAGGCGCGCGAGGCCGGGCGGGCCGAGGTGATTTCGTCCTCGGCGATTCGTCGCGCCCTCGAACAGGGCGACGTGGAGGCCGCCGCGCGGGCGCTGGGGCGCGAGTACGCGGTCGTAGGCGTCGTGGCGCCGGGCCAAAGGCTGGGGCGCACGCTCGGCGTGCCCACCGCCAACGTCGAGCTGGAGACGACCAATCGCCTCGCCTACGGCGTCTACGCCGTGCGCGTGCGCGCTTCGGGCCGCGCCTACGGCGGCGTCGCGAGCTTCGGCGTGCGCCCGACGGCCGACAACGGCGCGCCCCTCCTGGAGGCGCACCTCTTCGACTTCGACGGCGACATTTACGGTCAGGAGATCGAGGTCGACTTCGTCGCGCGCCTGCGCGAAGAGCGAAAATTCGCCTCGCTCGACGCGCTGAAGTCGGAAATGGCGCGCGACATGGAGCGCGCGCGCGCCGCGCTCGCCGCCCGGCCATTTGGCGATTCGCGCCAAATCATCTAATCGGATCGGCGCGAAGCGCGAAGCGCTCCGCCATTCACCATTTCCGGCTCGATTTTCCATGACCGACGCGCCCGCCGAGGCTCCCGACTATTCGCAGACCCTCTATCTGCCGAAGACCGATTTTCCCATGCGCGCCGGCCTGCCGCAGAAGGAGCCGGAGATTCTGGCGCGCTGGGCGCGCGAGGGGCTCTACGCGGCGCTGCGCCAAAGCGCCGAGGGGCGGCCGAAATTCGTGCTGCACGACGGCCCGCCCTACGCCAACGGCAACATTCATATCGGCCACGCCCTCAACAAGATCCTCAAGGACCTGGTGGTGCGCTCGCAGCAGATGGCGGGCAAGGACTCCAACTACGTGCCCGGCTGGGACTGCCACGGCCTGCCGATCGAATGGAAGGTCGAGGAGGAGCATTACCGCAAGAAGGGCAAGGCGAAGCCGGATTTTTCCGATCCGGCGGCGATCGTCGCCTTCCGCCGGGAATGCCGCGCCTACGCCGAACATTGGATCGGCGTGCAGCGCGAGGAGTTCAAGCGCTTGGGGGTGGTGGGCGACTGGGACCATCCCTACTCGACCATGAGCTTTCCCGCCGAAGCGCAGATCGCGCGCGAAATCTTCAAATTCGTCGCCAACGGACTGCTCTATCGCGGCTCCAAGCCGGTGATGTGGAGCGTCGTCGAGAAGACGGCGCTCGCCGAAGCCGAAATCGAATACGAGGAGCACACGAGCGACACGGTGTACGTCGCCTTCCCTGTGGAGGGACAGGACGCTTCGGTCGTCATCTGGACGACGACGCCCTGGACGCTGCCGGGCAATCGCGCCATCGCCTTCTCCAGGCGCATCGCCTACGGCCGCTACCGCGTGACGGAGGCGCCGGCCGACAACTGGGCGAAGGTCGGCGCGACCTATATCGTGGCGCAATCGCTCGCGCCTAGCGTCTTCGCCGCGGCGAAGGTCGCGGCCTACGAGTTCGTCGGCGAGGTCGGCGGCGACGCGCTCGCCGCGATGGCCTGCGCCCACCCGCTGCAGACGCTCGGCTACGGCTTCGTCGTCCCGCTGCTCGAGGGCGATCACGTCACCGAGGACGCGGGCACGGGATTCGTCCACACCGCGCCCGGACACGGGCGCGAGGACTTCGAGCTGTGGATGGCCAACGGCCGGCGCCTGACCGAGCGCGGCGTCGATACGCGCATTCCCTACACCGTCGACGAAAACGGCGCCCTGACGGAGGAGGCGCCCGGCTTCGAAGGGCGGCGGGTGATAACCGACAAGGGCGAGAAGGGGGACGCCAACGAGGCGGTGATCAAGGCGCTCGTCGCGGCGGGGCGTCTTCTCTCGCGCGGCCGGCTGAAGCACCAATATCCCCATTCCTGGCGCTCGAAGAAGCCGGTGATTTTCCGCAACACGCCGCAATGGTTTCTCGCAATGGATCGGCCCTACGCCGCCGCGCCGGGCGGCCAGACCCTGCGCGCGATCGCGCTGGACGCGATCAAGCGGACGCGTTGGGTCCCCGCGACGGGCGAGAACCGCATCAACGGCATGGTGGCGAGCAAGCCGGACTGGGTGCTGTCGCGTCAGCGCGCCTGGGGCGTGCCGTTGCCGATCTTCGTGCGCAAGGGCGAACACGACGTTCTCTACGATCCCGAGGTCAACGCGCGCATCGCCGCCGCCTTCGAGAAGGAGGGCGCCGACGCCTGGTTCGCCGAGGGCGCCAAGCAGCGCTTCCTCGGCGAGACACACGACGCCGCCGACTACGACAAGATCGACAACCTGGTCGAGGTCTGGTTCGATTCGGGCTCGACGCACGCCTTCGTGCTCGAGGACGCGGTCCACTTCCCCGGTCTCGCCGGCATCCGCCGCAAGATCGACGGCGGCGCCGACGAGGTGATGTACCTGGAAGGCTCCGACCAGCATCGCGGCTGGTTCCAGTCCTCGCTCTTGGAAAGCTGCGGCACGCGCGGCCGGGCGCCCTTCGACGTCGTGCTGACGCACGGCTTCACGCTCGACGAGAAGGGCCGCAAGATGTCGAAGTCGCTCGGCAATCAGACCTTCCCGCAGGACGTCATCAAGGCCTCCGGCGCCGACATCCTGCGCCTCTGGGTGGCGAGCGTCGACTATTCCGACGACCAGCGCATCGGCCCGGAAATCCTCAAGACCGTCGGCGACAACTACCGCAAGCTGCGCAACACCATCCGCTGGATGCTCGGGACCTTGGCGCATTATTCGCCGGCCGACGCGGTCGGCCTCTCCGCCATGGGCGAACTGGAGCGGCTGATGCTGCATCGCCTCGGCGAGCTCGACGCCAAGGTGCGCGACGCCTACGCCGATTTCGACTACGCGCGCGTCATCGCGGCGCTGTCGGCGTACATGAACGCCGATCTCTCCGCTTTCTATTTCGACATCCGCAAGGACGCGCTCTATTGCGAGGCGCCCTCGAGCGCTAAACGCCGCGGCGCGCTGGAGACGATCGATCACGTCTTTCGCGCCGTGACTGTCTGGCTGGCGCCGATCCTCGTCTTCACCGCCGAGGAGGCGTGGCGCGCGCGAGACGCCGACGCGCGCTCCGTCCACCTCGAACAATTCCCGGTCATTCCCAGCGAATGGCGCGACGAGAAGCTGGCGGCGAAATGGGAGACGGTTCGCCGCGTCCGTTCGGTCGTCACCGGGGCGATCGAGATCGCGCGCGCCGACAAGCGCATCGGCTCGTCGCTGGAGGCGAGCCCGCGCGTCTTCGTCGGCGAGGCAGGGCTCGCGGCGGCGCTCGAAGGCGTCGATTTCGCCGAAGTCTGCATCACGTCGGACATCACGATCGAGCGAAGCGCCGGCGCGCCCGAAGGCGCGTTCCGGCTCGCCGAAACGCCGGGCGTCGCGGTCGTCGTCGAGCGCGCCAAAGGGATCAAGTGCGCGCGCTCCTGGCGTTATTTCGATCCGAAGACCGCCGATCCCGAGTTTCCCGACATATCTCCGCGCGACGCGGCGGCCTTGCGCGAACTGAACGCGGCGCGGCGGGCCTGATGCGGGCGCGCACGCTCGGCGCGTGGACGACGCTAAGCGTTCTCGCCCTCGACCAGGCGTCGAAATTCGCGGTCGAGCGCTTTTTCGAGCGCGAGGGCGGCGCGCCGTTCGCGCTTCTCCCGTTCCTCGACTTCACGCTGCGCTGGAACCGCGGCATTTCCTTCAGCCTGTTCGCGGCGACGTCGGCCGACGGCCGCTGGCTCCTGCTGGCGTTGACGCTAGCAGTGACGGCGACGCTCGCCGCGTGGCTGTGGCGCGCGCGCGCCCCTCTCGTCGGTCTCGGCCTGGGCGCGATCATCGGCGGCGCGCTCGGCAACGGCTGCGACCGCCTGGCCTACGGCGCGGTCGCCGATTTCCTCGACCTGCACGCATTCGGGCGGCAATTGTTCGTCTTCAATCTCGGCGACGCCGCGATCAACGTCGGGGTCGCGCTGCTGATTTTCGACGGGCTGTTCGTCTCGGCCGCGCCGAACCGCTCCGCGGCGAACCGGGGCCGGCCGCCTTGATGCGGCGGCGGGGGTCCCCTCTTTCGGTTTTTCGTGCTAAGGAACGGCAAATCGATGGGCCGGCCCGCCGCGCGACGAAGGTCGCGGAGCGGGTTCGCCATCGAATCGCCGGATTGTCGCCCGAACGAGTGGGCGGGTAGGTCGTCCCGCCGCGCCCTCGGCGCGCCGTGGCGGACAGATAAGGGGTTTTCGGCCATGCCGTCTCTGACGCTTGGAGGAATTGGCGGACGCCGCCTCGCGGCTTGCGCCGCTTGCGCGCTGTTGCTCGGCCTCGGCGCGGCGCCCGCGCGCGCCGGCGACGACGGCGAAGCGCCGCTTTGGGTCGGCATCTATTCGATGTTCGGCCTCGGCGGCGACGGCGACCAGCAGCCGATCGAGTACCGCGACCACGGCAAGCTCGTGCTGCCGCCCAAGGTCGAGTTGCCGCCGCCCGCCGCCTCGCCGATCCAGGGCAACGCCGCCTGGCCGGTCGATCCGGACGTGCAGCGGCGCAAGAAAGAGAAAGAGGAGAAGGCGAAGTATGTCTTCATCCCGCCGGGCATGCGCAAGGAGCCGCTCACCAACCAAGGCACGGTGGTGACGGTGAGCGCGACGGCGGGCCAGGGCCCCGCCGGGCGCGCGTGCGACAACGGGCCAGGCGACACGTGCCGGACGAGCACGCCTCCGTCGATCAACTGGAACCCGCTCACCTGGGTCGGGCTGCAGAAGAAGCCGCAAACCGTGCTCGGCCCGGAGCCGGACCGCGACTGGTTGACCGACCCGCCCAAGGGCTATCGCGACCCCGCCGAAGGCGTAGGGGCGCGCCTGGACAACTGAGCGGGCGCTCCGGCGTCGAACGCGCGTGAATGGATTGGGCGATCGAAACGACGCCATGACGGATTTGGCTCCCGCGAACGCCGCGCAAGTCGCCTCGAGCGCCTATCGCCTTGCCGCGCTCGATCAAGACTTCCTGCTCGGCGATTCGACGCGCGGTGTGCGATTTCAGCTCGAGTATCAGAAGGCCCAGGAAGCGCTTCGCCGTTTTGGCGTGGCCTCGACCCTGGTCGTTTTCGGCTCTTCGCGCGTTCGCCAGGACGGGCCCGGCCGGCAGAGCTTCTGGTACGCCGAGGCGCGCGCGTTCGGGCGGCTCGCTTCGCTGGAAGGCGGCGCGGCGCGGGGCGGCCCGCCGTTCCCCAACGTCGTGGCGACCGGCGGCGGCCCAGGGGCGATGGAAGCGGCCAATCGCGGCGCCTTCGAGGCGGGCGCTCCGACCATCGGATTCAACATCACGCTGCCGCGCGAGCAGGAGCCCAATCGCTTCACCACCCCGGCGCTGACGTTCCGGTTCCACTACTTCGCGATGAGGAAAATGCATTTCGCTATGGGCGCGAAGGCGTTGGTGGTCTTTCCCGGCGGATTCGGCACGTTCGACGAATTGTTCGAGCTCGTGACCCTGGTGCAGTCGGGCAAGGCGCCGGCGATGCCGATCGTGCTCGTCGACGAAGGCTATTGGCGCCGGGTGGTCGACTGGAACGCGCTGGCCGAAGCCGGCATGATCGGCCCGCAGGACCTCGATCTCGTCCGTTTCGCCGGCGACGCCGCCGACGCCTGGCGCTGCCTGAAGGCGGCGGGGATCGCCGCCGACGACGGGCGGCTTCCTCCCGCGCAAGACCGCCCAGGCAACTTGCCTCTTGGCGAGGGGTCAAAAAGGAGCTAAGGTAATTATAGATTCGTCGTCGAACGCTCAGCGTCGGCGACGCTCGGTTTCCAGAGCGAGCCGAACTGCGGACGCAACCGGTGGGGGTTCGCGACCGGCGACGGGCTGCGAAGCCAAAACAGCCGTATTTTCGATGGACCGCCAAGCGGCCGATCAATGGGGCGATCGGCGCGCGGAGGCGACGAGGATAGGCAGGGCGATCCTGCGAGAACCCAATCCGCGATGTTGCAATGGGCCGTTCCAGGTTTCGCCGCGCCGCGCGTTTCGATCGCGCGGGGTCGGGGGCGCGCGCGCATTCCGTCCGAATCAATTCGGAGTCAAGGTAAATCAAAGGACAAACAATGAGACCTGGTCAAAATAAACGGATGCGCGGTCGCCCGTCGAACAATCGGCGCGGCCCCAATCCGTTGACGCGTTCTTACGAGTCGAACGGTCCGGACGTTAAGATCCGCGGCAACGCCCATCACGTCGCGGAGAAATATCTGCAATTGGCGCGCGACGCGCACACCGGCGGCGATCCGGTCGCGGCGGAGAACTATCTTCAGCACGCCGAGCATTATTTTCGCCTGATCGCGGCCGCCCAGGCCGCCCAGCTTCAGGCCCAGGGCGGCGGTCGCCCGCCCGGCGAAGGCGAGACGTACGAAATCGAGGACGAAGACGATACGGGCGGGCCGTCCGACCGTTTCGCCTCGCCGCCGGAACGCGCCCCCGTTCCCTACGCGCCGCCGCCGCAGCCCTACCAGCCGCAGCCCGGCCCGATCGCCTCGTCCGCGAGCCAGCCCTACGCCGAACGGGCGCCGGGCGAGGGCGACCGCCAGGGCCAGGCCGATCGCGGCGCGTATCAGGGTCGCCAGGACCGTCCGAGCAACCGTCACCAGGATCGCGGCCCCCGGCCCGATCGCCCGTTCTCGGATCGGCAGGATCGTCCGGGCCAGCCGGGGCGCGACGGGCGACCGCGCGAATTCCGTCCCTACCGCGAACCGTCGCTGCCGCGCGAGACGCCGGCCCCTGCCGAAGCGCCGGGCGCAGCGTCGGCTTTGCCCTCGTTCATCACCGCGGCGCCGCGCATCGTCGGACCCCAGGACGTCGGCGAGGCCGAGCCCGCGCCGATCGTCGAAAACGCCGCCGAGCCGGGCGAAGCGGTCGAATCCGGCGCGCCTCGCGTCGAGCCGCAGGCGGACGGGCGCTTCCCCGGACGCGGCCGTCGGCGGCGCTTACGCTCGCCTTACGGCTTCCATGGCGGAGTGAACGCGGACGAGGAAGGCGGGGATGCGCCGGTCATCGCGAGCGAGGCGCCGATCTCGGAATGATTCGGCGGGCGCTTCGAATCAGCAGACGCCGATGCTTTCGAACTTCGACTGAATGTGTTCGCGATCGAAGGGCTTCATGATGAAATCGTCGGCGCCGGCGTGCATCGCGCGGGCGATCTGCGCGACGTCGTATTCGCTCGTGCAGAATACCACCTTGGGCTTGTCGCCGCCCGGCATGGCGCGAAGCTCCTTGAGGAATTCGTAGCCGTCGAGGACCGGCATGGCGCCGTCGACGAAAATGGCGTCGGGCATGAAGAAGGAACAGGCCGCCAGGGCCTGCCGGCCGTCGGCCGCCTCCGACGTGCTCAAACGCATGCCTTCGAGGATGCGGCGCGCGATCTTCCGGATCACCGGCGAATCGTCGACCACGAGCACCTGTTTCATTTCATTCCCCCTTTTCGCCGATCGCGCGCCGTCCCGGCCCCCGACCGCGGCGCGATCATGACCGCCTCTCGTTAAGAAGCGTTGAAATGCGATGCTCGACGATTCGTCACGCGGCGACCGCGATCACGGGCCGCGCTTCGAGCGTCACCGTTTCCGGCCCCACGACGATCGCGACCTCCATGCCGCAATCGCGCGCCACGAGCCCGGCGAAGAACGGCTGGATGGTGTGCGCGTCGACCACGCCGCTCTCCGATCGGCCGGCGACGAGCTCGGCGACGCCGTGAGCGAGCCGGGCGTTGGGCCCTTTGGCCTCGACGCGGATGGCGAGCGTTTCGTCCGCGCCGGTGAAATCGACGGTGACGACGCCGCCCCGCGGTATCGCCGACAAGGCGATGAGGCCGAGATTGAGCAGCAGCTTGACCTTGTTCTTGGGCGCGAACTGGCGCGCCGGGTTCCACGCCAGGGTGGTGCGGTCGTTGGCGATGAGGCCGCGCATCACCGCTTCGGCGTCGCCGGTGTCGACGGCCGCGCCGACGGAGCCGGCCGCGCCGAAGGCCAATCGACAGAATTGCAGCCGCGCCGACGCCGAGGCGGCGCTCTTCTTGATCAGTTCGATCGCGACCTCGCGCATTTGTGGGTCTTTTTCGTCTTCGAGGACTTCAAGACCGTTGACGATCGCGCCGACCGGGCTGATCACGTCGTGGCAGACGCGCGAGCAAAGCAGAGCGGCGAGGTCCATCGGTGCGAGGGCGGCAATTGTCATGGGGCTGATCCTGTGGTCTTAGCCGCCGTCGGCGCGGCGAATCACGCGAGCGGGCGCGTGGCGATTCTATCGGATTCGCAGGCGCCCCGCGACTGCGCAATGAGGACGTCGATGCGAAGGACGGATTATCGATGACCGCGGACGGATTGGCGCGGCCGTTCGATCTCGAGCGCGAATCGCGCGACGCCATTGCACGGTTCTTCGCCCGGATCGCCCTGGCGGCCGGCCCGGCGGTGATGGAGGAATATCGACGCGGCGCCGCAGCGCGCGCCAAGCCGGACGGGAGCCCGGTGACCGCGGCCGACGAACGGGCCGAAGCGGTCATCCGCGAGCGCCTGCGTCGGTTGGCGACGCCGATCCCGATCGTCGCCGAGGAGGCGACGGCGGCGGGCGAGGCGATCGAGGTCGCCCGACGCTTCGTCCTGGTCGATCCGCTCGACGGAACCCGGGAATTCATCGCCCGCAACGGCGAGTTCACGATCAACGTCGCGCTCGTCGACGATCGCGTCCCGATCGCCGGCGCGGTTTACGCGCCTGCGCTCGAACGTTTGTGGTTCGGCGGCGAGACCGCCTTCGCGTGTTCGGCGCTCCCCGGGGACGATCTGCCGGACGCGGCCTCGTGGCGGCCCTTGCGCGCGCGGCCGGCGCCCCGATCCCTCGTCGCGCTGGCGAGCCGCTCGCACGGCGATCCGGCGACCGAGGCGTTCCTCGCGCGACTGCCCGTCGGCGAGCGCCGCTCGGCGGGGTCGTCGCTGAAGTTTTGCGTCATCGCCGAAGGCGAGGGCGACGTCTATCCGCGCTTCGCCCCGACGATGGAATGGGACACCGCGGCGGGCGACGCGGTGCTTCGCGCCGCCGGCGGCGTCGTGCTCTCGGTCGAGGGCGGCCCGCTGGTCTATGGCAAGGCAAGCGCGGGATTGCGCAACGGCGGCTTCGTCGCCTGGGGCGATCCGCGCCTGGCGGCGCGGTTTGGGGATCGTTAAGATGACGTCAACGCGCCGCGACGATAGTCTTGCGCGAGCGCGGGTCGGACCGGCGATTCGCCATCAGGCCGACACTTTTTGCCGGGAAGGCTGACGCGCGCGGCCGAACGGTCGACGGGCAAAGGGGGAGAACTGCGATGTCGAGTTTGACGCGCCGGGAATTGCTGGGCGCCGCCGTCGCCGCGAGCGCCGTCGCGTTCACCCGTCCCGCGCTCGCCGACGCGCCCGCTCCCTTCTCCCTCGACGAAATCGTCGAAAGCGGCCATCATTTCTTTGGCGCCGTCTCGCGCGGGCTCGCCGAGGCGGTGCAGGAGGCGGGCCGGCGGTGGGGCTTGCCCAACGGCTATATCCTCGGCCAGGAGGCTTCGGCCGCCTTCGTCGGCGGCCTGCGCTACGGCGAAGGCAAGATGTACACCCGCAACGCGGGCGACGAGAAGATCTTTTGGCAGGGTCCGTCGATCGGCTTCGACGCCGGCGCCGACGGCGACCGAACGATGATGCTGGTCTATAATCTGCCTGCGGTGAACGCGATTTTCCGTCGTTTCGGCGGCATCGACGGCTCGGCCTATTTCGTCGGTGGCTTCGGCTTCACGGCGCTCGGGGCCGACAACGTGATCGTCGTGCCGATCCGCTCGGGCGTCGGCGCCCGCTTGGGCGTCAATCTCAGCTACCTCAAGTTCACGCCGCGGGCCACCTGGAACCCGTTCTGACCGGTTTGCGCGTTTTATCCCTGCGAGGCTCTTTGCTTGATCGGCGGCGTCATGCGATGATGTCGGCCGTTTTCGGCCTCGGACTGAGACGAAAGTGATCGAGCAGGCGATATTTTCTTGCATCGGGTTTCTGGTCGCCGCGCTGCTGGCGTTGGCGGCGGCGCCGGCGATCACGCGCCGCGCGCGCCGCCTGGCGGAGGCGCGGGCGCGCCTGCAGGCGCCCTTGACCGAAGCGCAGGCGATCGCCGAGCGCGACGCGCTGCGCGCCCAACACGCCGTCGATGAACTGCGTCTGGAGCAGCGCTTGCGCGCGGTCGAGGAGGTCGCCGCGCGGCGATGGATCGAAATCGGGCGACAGGCGAGCCGCCTAGCCGCTCTCGAGGAGGTCGCCGCCGAGATCGCCGCGCAGCGGGAGGAGATCGGCGCGCTCGAGCGCGAGGGGCGCGAGCTGCGCGGTCAACTCGGCGCGATTCAATTCGCGCTTCGCGACGTGACGTTTCAGCGCGATTCGTCGGATGCGGCGTTCGCCGCGGCCGAAGCGCGCCGGCTCGATCTGGAAACCCTGGCCGATCGCAATCGCGTGACGATCGCGACGTTGCAGACGCGCGTCTCGACGCTCGAGGTTCGGCTGGCCGACGGCGAGCGCGCCGCCGCGAGCGCGGCGACGTCGGGCGAAACGGAAAGGGCGCGCCTCGCCGCCGCGCTCGCCGACCGCGCGGGCGTGGCCGACCGGCTCGGCGCGGATCTCGACGCGGCGATGGCTCAGGGCGCGAGGCTCGCCGCCGATCTGGCCGCGACGCGCGCGCGACTCGGCGAAGCGGAGGCGGCGCTGTCGCGCAGCGAAACGACGCGCGAAGAAGCGTTGCTCGAAAGCGGGCGGCAATTCGCGCGCATCGCCGAACGCGACGCGGCGCTTCGGGAGGTCGAAGCCGCCAGGCGCGATTTCGCCGATCAATTGAGCCGGGTCGCGGCCGCGCACGCGATCACGGAAGGCGCCTTGCGCGCCGAACGGACCGAGCTGCAGCGCGAAGTCGACGCGACGCGAGCCGGCCCCGCCGAGGCCTCGCCCGGCGGCGGCGCGGCGGGCGATCAGGCGCTTCGCGACGCCATCGCGCGCTTGGGGCGCGACGTGGCGCGACTGAAGGGCAAACGGGGGGCCGCCGCGGCGGAGCCGTCGAATCTCGTCGGTTTCGACCGGCGCGAGGCTCAGCCGCATCCCGTCGGGGCGAGCGAAGCGTCGCACCCCGCGCCGGCGGGCAAGGTCCTGCAAGGCCAGCCGATGGCTCCCGAGAGATAGGCCACGCTTTTCAAGCGAGCGCGAATCTGCGTAGCTGAGGGCCTCGCGGCGCCGGCGGCGCCGCTGAGCCGCATGGGAGAAACAATGGCCGAGCCGCTCGAAGACGCCGTCGAATCCGCAGACAAGAAGGTGGCGCTGATCATCGCCATCCTCGCGCTTTTTCTCGCTCTGGCCGAAGCCGGCGCCAAGAACGCGGAACACCGCGCGACCGAGCAGAACATCGAATCGTCCGATCTCTACAATTTCTACCAGGCCAAGAAGGTCCGCTCGACGATCGCCGAAACCGCCGCCCAGGCCTTCGAGGCCGAGCGCGCCGCGGCGAGCGACCCCAAGGCGCAGGAGGCGTACGAAAAGCAGATCGCGGACTGGAAGGCCACGGTGGCGAAATTCGAAAAGGATCCGAAGAGCCCCGGGGACAGCCTCGACGCGATCCAGGAGCGCGCCAAGGCGGCCGCCGAGGGGCGCGAATTGTCGAACCACAAACTCGAGCATTTCGAATACGCCAGCGGGGCGCTGCAAATCGCCATCGTCCTCGCTTCGGCGGCGATCATCACCGGCATGACCGTTCTGGCCTGGCTCGCCGTCGGCCTCGGCGCGATCGGGGCCGCGCTGATGGCGCTGGGCTATCTCGCGCCCACGGCGCTGAGCTTCCTCGGCTGAGCGCGGCGGGGCGCGCGCGGCGCCCGAGGTCGCGACAATGCCGCGCGCGGACCGTAATTTCGCCTCGCCGGCTGGGCGTCATGGGCCTCTCGTCCCGAATCGCAACCGTCCGAGGAGCCGCCATGCGCATGATCGCCCGCTCGCTTTTCACTGTCGCCGCGACGACGATGTCTTCGGCCGCCGCGTTCGCCGCCGAGATCGAAGCCGCCTCCAAAGTCGACGCGGTGACCGTCTATCCCGACGCCGCGATCGTCACGCGGGTCGCCGCCGTCGACCTTTCCCAAGGCGACAATGTCGTCGTGTTCCGGGGGCTGCCGCTTGGGCTCGATCCGGCCTCGCTGCGCCTGGAGGGCGCAGCCGACGCGGCCCTGACGATCGGCGCGGTCGAAACGTCGGTCGCGCCGGCCGGCGCCAAGGCCCCGGACGACGCGCTCGCCGCCAAGATCGCCTCGCTTCGCGACGAGCGCGCGGCCCTGCAGACGACCATCGACGCCCTGCAAGCCAAGCGCGCGATGATCGTGCGCTTTTCGCAGAGCGGACCGGAAAAGCTGTCGCCCGACTCCAAGCCTCTGGAGGTCGGCGCCTGGGCGGCCGCCTGGGACGCCGTCGAGGCGGGGCTCGCCAAGGTCGGCGCCGACCTGCGCCCGGCGCTCGACAAGGCGCGCTCGCTCGACGATGAGATCAAGGCGCTGGAAGCCCAGCGTCAGAGGCCGCGGCCCGATGCGGCCGAGCGAACCGCGAGCGTCGCGCTGGCGGCCGCTCGGGGCGCGCACGCTTCGCTCATCCTGTCCTATCGCGTCGCCGGCGTCGGCTGGGTTCCCGCCTATGACGCGGCGCTGAACACCGCGGGCGACGCCAACAGCCTGACGCTGACGCGCCGGGCCGGCATTTCCCAGACGACCGGCGAGGACTGGAGCGACGTCGCGCTCACCGTCTCGACCGCGCGCGTCGCCCGCGCCGTCGATATCGTCGACGTGCGGGGCGAAAGAATTGATTTCTGGCAGCCCGAGGCGCCGGTCGCCGAAGCCGGCAAAGCGCCGATGGCGAAGGGAAGGGCCGCCCCGGCCGGAGCGGTCTTCGGCCTCGACGCGGCGGCGCCCCAGGCGGTCCCCGCGCCTCCGCCCGAGCCGATCGTCGCGCAGGAGGCCACGGCGCAATTGCAGGCCAACGCCTATGCCGCGCAATTCAAGGCGCCCGGACGCGTCACGCTGGCGAGCGACGGCGCGCGCAAGTCCTTCGTGCTCGACCGCATGGTCGCGCAGCCGACGCTCGCGGTGAAGACCGTCCCGGGGGTCGATCCGACCGCGTACGTCCAGGCGCATTTCGTCGATGCCGAGGACGCGCCGATCCTTCCCGGCGAAGTCGCTTTGCTGCGCGACGGCGCCTACGTCGGCCAGAGCCGGATCGGCTTCGTCGCGCCGGGCGACGCCGTCGATCTCGGGTTCGGCGGCGACGACAAGGTCAAGGTTCAGCGCTCGCCGGTCAAACGCAAGGAAAACGACCCGACCTGGTACAACCAGACCGAGATCGAGACGCGCGAGTTCGCCACCAGCGTCAAGAATCTGCACGCCTTCCCGATCAAGGTGCTCATCATCGACCAGATGCCGGTGTCGGAGAACACCGCGATATCGGTCGATCTGTCGCCGCTGACGACGCCGCCGACGGGAAAGCAGGTCGGCGACAAGCGCGGCGTGATGAGCTGGACGCTCGACCTCACGCCGGGCGAATCGAAAGACATCCGCTTCGCCTATCGCCTGAAATGGCCCGCCGATCGCGAGATCATGATCGACGGCGCGCCGCTGGCGCCCAGCGCGCGCTAGGCCGCGGCGCCGCGCCGAGCGCCTAGGCTCGGTCGTCGAGAAGTCGCCGCCCCGAGGCGAAAGCGAAGGCGCGCCGCCGGCGCAACGCGGCGGGGGTCAATTGGGTCTCCTTGATCCAGGTGCGCGGCTCGGCGCACGTCGAGGCGTCGTGCGCGCCCGCGCCGAGCGGACGGCTCGGCGTCGCCGATGCGCTGGAATCGAGAACGGGCTGGTGACGGGCGCGCGGCCGGGCGGCATCGCCGACAATCGCCGCCGTGACCAGTCCCGCGGCCGCCGGGTTCAAGGCGTCTTTCAGACGCGCCAAAGCGCCGACGCGGCGATAATCGGCGCCGTCCTGGATATCGCGCGAGGTCAGGACGCGCACCGTGACGTCGTCGGGCGCGCCGAGCGCCGCGAGCGCCACCGCGAGCGGCTCGCCGGAGACGTCGCCGGCGATCCTCTTGGCGAGGTCGAGCGGGCATTCGAGCGCCTCGGCGAGGGTGTCGGCGAAGCGCTCGGGTTCGGCCTCGAGCGCGAATCGCTCGAGCCGCGCGATCGCTTGCGTCGTTTCGCGCCGGACAGGGAGCCTCGGCCCGCCGAGCGCGGCGCGTTGAGCCGCGGTCATGATCTGGGCGCGCCGGCCGCGGTCCGCTTCGAGGAACAGTGCGGCGTGTTCCAGCCCCACAGGCTCGCGATCGAGCAGCGCCTCGGCGAGGCGCCGATCCGGCGCCGCCTCGATCCGCTGGTTGGCGCGACGGGCGAGCGCGGCGAAAAGCCGCGGTTCGATCGGCGCCCGGCGGTTCCGGGCGAGCGCGATGAGAACTTCGATGTCCTCGTGATCGACGAGGATGCGAACGAGCTCGGCGTCGAGGTCGTCGCGCCGCGCGACGGCGCAAGCGCGCGCGTTGTCGCCTGCGGCGGCGGCGAGGAGTCGCTCGCGCGGCGCGACGGCGGCGAATTGCAGAACGTGGAGCGCGGCTTCGCCGCCACGGGATTCGAGGCTCGCGAGGACGTCGGCGGCCTCGGCGCAGGGCGCGAGTTTGCGCGCGATCGCACAGCGCGTCGCGTCGTCGGCGTCCCGGACGGCCTCGGACAGGACGGCGGCGAACTCGGCCGCGCCGGCGCGCGTCTGGAACGGTCGGGTCAGAAAGTAATCGGTCGCGACGCGCAACCAGAGCAGCCGGTCGGCGGGACGCGGGCTGCGCGCGAGCGCGGCCAGGAAAGGCAGATCGGTCGGAGAGAGTTCCGAGGCCAACAGACGCGCTCCACATTGCCAGGACGAAACAGCGTCAGATTACGGCGATCTCGTTGACGTAGTATTAACCTTCCCTGAGCGTAATGACGCGCGTGGTGCGAAGCGCGACATGGCGCTGGGCGCCGTCGGGGTTTGGCTATGGGCGAGCTAGTCCTTTTTCGGCCCGCGGGGGGTCCGGAGCGAAGAAACCACGCAGCGCGCGACGAAGACGCGCGGATCCTGTTCTTCACGGGCGTTCGCTACCAGCGCGCGCGCGACCCCGCCGCGCCGACGAGCGAGGGGGATTCCAGCGCGCCGCCGTCGGGCGGAATGGGCGGCGCCGGCGGCGGCCGACGCAAGCGGCGCGGATAGCCTCGACAAGCCTTTCCATAACTGTCGCCATAACTTTCGCCTTGCCATTCCTCGCGTCGTCCTGTAGCAGCGGCGGCGGGACACCTCTCCCCAACGAGAGGCGCCCATCTGAGAGGATGGCACATCATGACGAACACGCCCGCCGCGCGGCCGCATAACGCGCGTTTTTCTTCCGGCCCCTGCGCCAAACGGCCCGGCTGGACCCCCGAAACCCTCAAAGACGCGGCGCTCGGCCGCTCGCATCGCGCCAAGCTCGGCAAGGCCAAGCTGAAGCAGGCGATCGACCTGACGCGCGAGATCCTCGGCGTTCCCGCCGACTATCGCATCGGCATCACCCCCGGCTCCGACACCGGCGCGGTGGAGATGGCGCTGTGGTCGCTGCTGGGCGCGCGCCCCGTCGACGTGCTGGCGTGGGAAAGCTTCGGCGAAGGCTGGGTCACCGACATCGTCAAGCAGCTCAAGCTCGAGAATGCGCGCGCGCTGAAGGCGCCTTACGGCGAACTGCCCGATCTTACTCAAGTCGATTGCGATCACGACGTCGTCTTCACCTGGAACGGCACGACCTCCGGCGTGCGCGTTCCCGACGCCGACTGGATCGCCTCGAATCGCAAGGGCCTGACGATTTGCGACGCGACCTCGGCCGCCTTCGCGCAGGACCTCGACTGGCCCAAGCTCGACGTGACGACCTTCTCCTGGCAGAAGGCGCTCGGCGGCGAGGCGGCGCACGGCATGATCGTGCTGAGCCCGCGCGCGGTCGAACGGCTGGAGACCTACAAGCCGGCGTGGCCGCTGCCGAAGGTCTTCCGCATGACCAAGGGCGGCAAGCTGATCGAAGGCATCTTCGAGGGCGAGACGATCAACACGCCCTCGATGCTTTGCGTTGAGGACTATATCGACGCGCTGCTGTGGGCGAAGTCGCTGGGCGGCGCCAAGGCGCTCATCGCGCGCGCCGACGCCAACGCTCGCGTGATCGCCGATTGGGTCGCGCTGACGCCGTGGATCGACTTTCTCGCCCGCGTTCCCGCGACGCGCTCGAACACCAGCGTCTGCCTGAAGGTGGTCGATCCGGCGATCACGGCCCTGCCGGCCGACGCCCAGGCGGCCTTCGCCAAAGGGCTCGCGAGCGCGCTGGAGAAGGAAAAGGTCGCCTACGACATCGGCGCCTATCGCGACGCGCCGCCCGGCCTGCGCATCTGGTGCGGCGCGACGGTCGAACGGAGCGACGTCGAAGCGCTGACGGCCTGGCTCGACTACGCCTTCGCGCAGGAAAAGGCCAAGCTCGCCAAGGCGGCGTAAGGCGCCGCCCCTTCTCCCGCGTGCGGGAGAAGGTGTCGGCGAAGCCGACGGATGAGGGCCCGCAGCCGCCGCAAGCTTCTCAGCCGTCGCCGCCGCAACTCGCTCGAACCAACCCCTCATCCGGCGCTTCGCGTCCCCTTCTCCCGCACGCGGGAGAAGGGTCTCAGCCGCCTCAACATCCCCATTCGCAAAGGAATCCCCCCATGGCTCCCCGCGTTCTCATTTCCGACAAACTCTCCCCCGCCGCCGTCGCCATCTTCAAGGAGCGCGGCGTCGACGTCGACGTCAAACCCGGCCTCGACAAGGACGAACTCGCCAAGATCATCGGCGACTACGACGGTCTGGCGATTCGTTCGGCGACCAAAGTGACCGCCAAGCTGCTCGAACACGCCAAGAAGCTCAAAGTGATCGGGCGCGCCGGCATCGGCGTCGACAACGTCGACATTCCCGCCGCCACCGCGCGCGGCGTCATCGTGATGAACACGCCGTTCGGCAATTCGATCACCACCGCCGAGCACGCGATCGCGCTGATGTTCGCGCTGGCGCGGCAGATCCCCGCCGCCGACGCCTCGACGCAGGCCGGCAAGTGGGAGAAGAACCGCTTCATGGGCGTCGAGCTCACCGGCAAGACGCTGGGGATCATCGGCTGCGGCAACATCGGCTCGATCGTCGCCTCGCGCGGCATCGGCCTGAAGATGCACGTCGTCGCCTACGATCCCTTTCTGAGCGAAGAACGCGCGGCCGAGATCGGCGTCGAGAAGGTCGAGCTCGACGACCTGCTGAAGCGCGCCGACGTCATCACCCTGCACACGCCGATGACGGCGCAGACCAAGAACATTCTCTCCGCCGAGGCGATCGCCAAGACCAAGAAGGGCGTGCGCATCGTCAACTGCGCGCGCGGCGGCCTGGTCGACGAGGTTGCGTTGCGCGCGGCGCTCGATTCCGGCCATGTCGCCGGCGCGGCCTTCGACGTGTTCGTCGAGGAGCCGGCGACCAAGAATCCGCTGTTCGGCTGCGCCAACGTCGTGGCGACGCCGCACCTCGGCGCCGCGACCAACGAGGCGCAGGAGAACGTCGCGCTCCAGGTGGCCGAGCAGATGTCGGACTACCTGACGCGCGGCGCGATCTCCAATGCGATCAACTTCCCCTCGATCACAGCGGAGGAGGCGCCACGCCTGAAGCCGTTCATCGCGCTGGCCGAAGGGCTCGGCTCGTTCGCCGGGCAGCTCACGGACGCGCCGATTTCCAAGGTCACGATCACCTACGAGGGCGCCGTCGCCTCGCTCAAGATCAAGGCGCTGACCTCGGCGGCGATCGCCGGCCTGCTCAGGCCCTCGCTCGTCGACGTCAACGTCGTTTCCGCCCCGACCGTCGCCGCCCATCGCGGCATCGTCATCGACGAAGTGACCCGCGCCGCCGCCGGCGATTACGAGAGCTTCATCACCCTCTCGGTGACCACCGCCAAACAGGAGCGTGCGGTCGGCGGCACCGTCTTCCACGACGGCAAGCCGCGCATCCTGTCGATCAAGGGCATCAAGGTCGACGCCGAATTCACCCCGTCGATGATCTACGTCACCAACGAGGACAAGCCGGGCTTCATCGGCCGCTTCGCCAGCCTGCTCGGCGAGGCCGGCGTCAACATCGCCACCTTCGCCCTCGGGCGCGACCGGGAGGGCGGCTCGGCGATCGCGCTGGTGTCGATCGACGGTCCGGCGCCCGAAGCCGTGCTCGCCAAGGTCGGCCAGATTTCGGGCGTGAAGCAGGCCAAGGCGCTGAGGTTCTGAAGCGCAGCGCGGCCCGCTGTCAAACCGGGCCGCGCGTTCGATAGGCCGAAGGGCTCAGGCCGAAGACTTCGCGAAAGCGACGGTTGAACGTCGAAAGATCGCCGAAGCCGGCCTCGTACGCGATTCGCGCGACCGGCGCCGGCGAAGCGAGAAGCCGCACGGCGGCGCGCCGCATCCTGACGTTGAGCACGAATTGATACGGCGTCATGCCGACCGCGCGGCGAAAGACGCGCAGGAAATGATACTTGCTCGTTCGCGCGATCCGCGCCAAGGCGTCGAGTTCGAGCGGTTCGTCCGCCCGCTCCTCGATAAAGCGAAGCGCGTCGGCGACGCGCCGCGTCTCGCGCGGCGATGGGCGCGGCGGCGAAGGGGCGTGGCCCGACAGCGCGGCGACGACGCTTTCGGCGAGACGCAGTACCCTCTCTTCGATCCGCAGCGGCGCGGCGACGCGGGCGATGGCCTCGATGCCGACCATGACCGGCGCCAAAGCGTTGTCCGCCGCCGCGCTCGTCGCGGCGAATTCGTACCGGCTCGACCCCGCCGCGGTCGCCGCGATCTCGGCGAACGCGTCGGGCGCAAAATTGAATGCGACGCAACGATCCCCCGCGCTGTGGTCGTGGCCGCACGCAAAACACCTGCCGTGGTTGCCCAGAAGCAGGGCGCCTGGATAGAGCAGCGTCTCGCCGCCGTCGTCCTTGCAGGTGAACGACCCTTCGACCACCGCCGCGATCGAAAATCCTTCGTGCCGCTCCTCGAAGGGCCGGTCGGCGGGCCCGGCGTCGCACAGGAACTCGCTGACGCTCCAGCCTCGGCCGCCGGCGAGGAGACGCGCGCGCGGCGCTCGAGCCCGCCTCTCGGCGGCAGGATCGCGATGGTTTCGGCCGTCTGCCGGCATGGGCGAAAGAATAGCAATTTTCCCCAAGCGCCGAAAGGAGCGGGCGCGGCATCATCGGCTCATCGCGGCGCGGGGCTTTGGACGCGCGCCGCAAACCTGGGATCGAGGAGAATTGGCCATGCTCGACCACGTTTCGATCGGCGTTCGCGACGTCGCCACGGCGAAGCGGTTCTACGACGCGGCGCTGAAGCCGCTCGGCTACCGCTGCCTCAGCCCCGGCGAGACATCGCTGGGATACGGCAGGGACGCGGTGGGGTTCTGGATCAACGCCAGCGACAGCCCCGTGCCCGCCGACCCGAAATCGGGGCTGCACTTCTGCTTCGTCGCGCCGACGCGCGCCAGCGTCGCCGACTTTCACACGGCGGCGCTCGCCGCCGGCGGGCGCGACAATGGCGCGCCGGGACTGCGCGAGGATTACGGGCCCAACTATTTCGCCGCCTTCGTCGTCGACCCCGAGGGCTACCGGATCGAAGCCTACTGCAGCAAGGAGGCTTGAGCGCGATGGCGACGGTCGTCAGGGAGGTCGCGACCCGGGCGCGCCCCCGGTTCGCCTGGGAGGCCATTGCCGACGTCGGCGCGCTGCACACGCGGCTAGTCCCGGGATTCGTCGTTGCGACGCGCCTCGAGCCGGGCGCTCGGGTCGTGACTTTCGCCAACGGCGCGATCGTTCGCGAGCCGATCGTGACCGTCGACGAGGCGACGCGGCGCCTGGTCTGGTCCGCCGAAGGCGGCCGCACGACGCATTACAACGCGTCGCTGCAAGTCCTCGGCGGCAACGCCGGCGCCCGAATCGTCTGGGTCGCCGACTTCCTGCCCGATTCGGCGGCGGGCGCCATCGCGGCGGCGATGGACGTCGGCATGGCGGCGATGAAGGCGAACCTGGATCGGCTCGCGCCCTGACGTCGCGCGCTCGCGTTCGAGCCGCGGCGGGTGAAATTCCCGACCGAACTGCTATATCGATGGGCAGGGCGCGCCGCGAAAAACTGGAGACCTCGCCATGACCGAACAGGAGCCCGGCTTGCCCGCCGCGACGCCGGACGCGCGCGAGCGGACCCGCGTCGACCCGCGCCTCCTCGAAATCCTCGTCTGCCCGCTGACGCGGGCGACCTTGAGCTATGACGCGGAAAGGCAGGAACTGATTTCCCGCGCGGCCAAGCTCGCCTATCCCATCCGCGACGGCATCCCGATCATGCTGCCGGAAGAAGCGCGGCGGCTGGAGGAGTGAGGACGGCGCCTCAGCCGCGCTTGCCGGCAAAAAACTCTCTGAGCATCGCCGCCGCCTCGCTCTCACGGATGCCGCCGTAGATTTCCGGCGCATGCAGGCATGTCGCCTGCGAAAAGAAGCGCGGACCGTGTTCGACGGCGCCCCCTTTCGGGTCGGGCGCCGCGTAATAGAGGCGGCGCAGGCGCGCGTGACTGATCGCGCCCGCGCACATCGCGCAGGGCTCCAGCGTCACATAGAGATCGCATTGCGTCAGGCGCGCCTGGCCGAGGCGCTGGGCGGCCTCGCGGATGACCAGCATTTCGGCGTGGGCGGTCGGATCGGCGTCCTCGCGGGTGCGATTTCCCGCGCTCGCGATCACCTCGCCGTCGCAGGCGAGCGCGGCGCCGATCGGCACCTCGCCGCGGCGCTCGGCGGCGCGCGCCTCGGCGAAGGCGACGCTCATCGGGTCTTTCGTCACGGACCGCGGCTCCTTGCGCCTCGCGACAGGGGCGCGGCAAGCTGCTAGGACACCGCACGAAGCAAAGCAAGACGAGGCCATGAACGATCATCCCCCCTTGGCGACGCCGGCGAACCCGATGCGCGAAGGCCAGCGCATCGCCAAGGTGATGGCGCGCGCCGGCCTGTGCTCGCGCCGCGACGCGGAAAGCTGGATTCGCGAGGGACGCGTCAGCGTCAACGGCAAGGTGCTGCAAAGCCCCGCGTTCAACGTCGGGGCCGGCGACGACGTGCGCGTCGATGGCCAGCCGCTGAAGGAGCCCGAGCGCACGCGGCTGTTCCTCTTTCACAAGCCGCGCGGCCTCGTCACCACCGCGCGCGATCCCGAGGGCCGGCCGACGATCTTCGATTCGCTGCCCGAGGACTTGCCGCGCGTCGTCGCGGTCGGCCGGCTCGACATCAACACCGAGGGGCTGATCCTGCTCACCAACGACGGCGGCCTGGCGCGCGTGCTCGAACTGCCCGCCACCGCCTGGCTCAGGCGCTATCGCGTGCGCGCGCACGGCGCGATCGAGCAGGCCCGGCTCGACGCCTTGCGAGAAGGCGTGACCATCGAGGGCGTTCACTACGCCGGCATCGAGGCCAAGCTCGAACGCGAGCAGGGCTCCAACGTCTGGATCATGATGGGCCTGCGCGAGGGCAAGAACCGCGAGATCAAGCGCGTGCTCGAGCATCTCGGCCTTTCCGTCAACCGGCTGATCCGCGTCTCCTTCGGCCCGTTCGAGCTCGGCGATCTCGCCGAGGGCGAGGTCGCGGAAGTGCGCACGCGGGTGTTGCGCGATCAGCTCGGCGCCAAGCTCGCGAGGGAAGCGGGCGTCAATTTCGACGCCGAGGTGGTCGATCACGCCGCGCCCGCGCCGCCGCCGCCGCCCGTGGCCAAACGCGGCGAACGCCGCTGGGCGGGCGGGCGCGAACGGCCCGATCGCGGCGGCTCCGAGCCGCGCGGGGCGCCTAAGAGAAGAGAACCCGAACCCTCGCAGGCGCCGCGCAGGCACAAGCACGTTTCCGCGCTGCGCGCCGAGGTCGCGGCGGACGCCAAGGGCCCGCGCAAGCGCATCGAGCGCAGCGCGACCAGCGATCGCAAGGGGCGCGAAGTCAAGGTCGAGCGGATCGTGGCGACGCCGGAGGAGTTGCGCCGCCGCGCCGCCGAGACCGCGCGGCGCGATCGCTCGCGCCAAAGGGGCGCCGAGCGCCGATCGGAGCGCGGCGAGTCGGCGAGCCCCGATCGGCGCGGCGGCAGGCCCTTCGAAAAGCGCGCATCGTCCGGCGAAGGCCGGCCGCCGTCGCGAGAGGGCGGCAAGCCGTTCGGCAAGCGTCCGCCCTCCGGCGAAGGCCGCTCCCCGCCGCGCGGCGAGGGCCGACCGTTCGAGAAACGGGCTTCTTCCGGCGAAGGCCGGCCGCCGTCGCGAGAGGGCGGCAAGCCGTTCGGCAAGCGTCCGCCCTCCGGCACGGGTCGCTCGCCGCCTCGCGGCGAGGGCAGGCCGTTCGACAAGCGCGCTGCGTCCGGCGAAGGCCGCCCGCCGTCGCGAGGAGGCGGCAAGCCGTTCGGCAAGCGTCCGCCCTCGGGCGAGGGCCGCTCTCCGCCGCGCGACGGCAAGACTGGTGGCAAGCGGCCGCCGCGGCGCCCCTGAGCCATGCGCGTCGTCGGCGGCAGGCTGAAAGGGCGCGCGCTGCATGCGCCGGATTCGCGCGCGATCCGGCCGACCTCGGAGCGCCTGCGCGAATCGATCTTCGACATCCTCGTCCATCGCCACGGCGCGGTTGAAGGCGCGCGCGTCGTCGATCTCTTCGCCGGCTCCGGCGCCTTGGCGATCGAGGCGCTGTCGCGCGGCGCCGATTTCGCGCTGTTCGTCGACAACGGCGCCGAAGCGCGCGCGCTGCTGCGCGCCAATGTCGAGGCCCTGGCGCTCGGCGGCGTGACGCGCATCTGGCGCGCCGACGCGACGCGCCTGGGCAAGGCGCCCGCAGGCGCCCCGTTCACCCTCGCCTTCCTCGATCCGCCCTACGACAAGGGCCTCGCTGAGCCCGCGCTGGCGGCGCTCGTGGCGGGCGGCTGGCTCGCGCCCGGCGCGCTGGTCGTCGTCGAGGAGGGCGCCAAGGCGGAGATCGTCGCGCCGGAGGAGTTCGGCGTGGAGGACGAGCGAACCTACGGGGATACGAAGATCGTGTTTCTGCGGTTCGAGCGAACGGCGAAAGCTTTCCCGGGCGTCCAACCCGACGGCTGAGGCCGGAAAGCCGCCGACAGGGCGAGCGAAAAGCGCTCTGGCCATGTCGTCGCGATGGCGTTAAGATTACTCGGGCTGGGGGGTCGTCACGGAGGGTTGTCACATGCGCTCCCGACTGTTCGGACTCGTGCTGGGCTGCGGCCTCGTGGCCGCTTTGATCGCGCCGGCGCTCGCCTGCCCCTATCACAACACCGTCTCCAACGATCAGCAGCAGACCGCGCAGGCTCAGCCGCCGGCGGACGCGAACGTTCAATATTGATGTTCGGCTGCGCCGGACGGCGCGGCCGCCCCTGACCGCCGCGACGCGCGAGACGTTCGCGCGCCGCGGCGACTTGCGCGCAGTCTAGGGTCGCGGCCTCGGCGCGCCGTCCCGCTCAACGGCGCCGAAGCGGCCCTGTGGCCCGGACGCGACATCTCACCCCTTCGCCTCCTCTTAAGCACGAGCCGCCGGGCGACTGGCGGCGGGCGCGAAGGCGTCCTATATGTCGAACTTGTGTCAAAGCGGGCGTTTCCTGCGAACGTCCACTTTTTTCTCCAGCCGGTCTCAATCGATGACGTCTCCTCATTCCGAGCCCCATCTCGACGCCGCCGCGCCGGGCTCCGCGCGCCCGGCGGCCGGCTCGGGCGTCGTCGACTTCCGCCTCGACAACGGCCTCGCCGTGGTCGTGATCCCCGATCGGCGCGCGCCGGTGGTCACCCATATGGTGTGGTATCGCAACGGCTCGGCCGACGATCCCTTGGGCAAGTCGGGCATCGCGCATTTCCTCGAACATCTGATGTTCAAGGGCACCAAGGCCCATCCGCAGGGCGAATTCTCGTTGCACATCGCCGAAATCGGCGGCCAGGAGAACGCCTTCACCGGCAACGACTACACCGCCTATTACCAGCGCGTCGCCAAGGAGCACCTCGGCGCGATGATGGAGTTCGAGGCCGATCGCATGACCGGCCTGACGCTCACCGACGAGATCGTCGCCCCCGAGCGCGACGTGGTGCTGGAAGAACGGCGCATGCATTGCGACGCCGATCCGAACGCGCAGCTCTCCGAGGCGGTGCAGGCGACCCTCTTCACCCATCACCCCTACGGCACGCCGATCATCGGCTGGGGCCACGAGATCGAGAGCCTCAGTCGCGCCGACGCGCTCGCCTACTACGCGCGCTTCTACACGCCGGAGAACGCCATCCTGATCGTCGCCGGCGACACCGACGCCGAGGAGGTGCGCCGCCTGGCCGAGCTGCATTACGGCAAGATCCGCCCGCGCGGCGCCGCGCCCGAGCGCCATCGCCCGCAAGAGCCCCAGCCGGTCGCGCGTCGGCTGGTCGTCGTCAACGACGAAAAGGTCGAGCAGCCGAGCTGGCAGCGGTGCTATCTCGCGCCCTCGCACCGCACCGGCGCGCCGGGCGAATCGGAGACGCTCGACGTGCTCGCGCATCTCTTGGGCGGCGGCCAGACGAGCCTGCTCTATCGCAAGCTCGTCCTCGAGGACAAACTGGCGGTCGCGGCGGGCGCCTATTACATGGGCTCCGCGTTCGACGAGACGCGGTTCTACCTCTACGCCATGCCGGTTCACGGCGTCTCGCTCAACGAACTCGACGCCGCGGTCGATCGCGTGTTGGCGTCGTTCATGGCCGACGGCGCCGAGGGAGCCGCGCTGGAGCGCGCCAAGACGCGCCTCGTCGCCGACGCCATCTACGCGCAGGACAGTCAGGCGACGCTGGCGCGCTGGTACGGCGCGGCGCTCGCCACCGGCCAGACGATCCGCGACGTCCAGGAATGGCCGGAGCGCGTCGAGGCGACGAGCGCGCAAAGCGTGCTGGCCGCGGCGCGCAAATGGCTCGATCGCCGCCGCGCGGTCACCGGCTTTCTCCTGCCGGCGGAAGATCAGGCGGCCTGAATTCGAGGCCGAGGTCGAACGAACATGACGAAGCGCTCGCCCTCGAAGCGGCGAGCGAGGTCGAGGAAACGCCGATGAACATGCCCCTCGTCAATCCGCCTGCCCAGAGCACGGTCAACGTGCGCGAACTCGTCAGCCCGCGCGGCGTCCGCTTCTGGCTGGTCGAGGACTACGCGGTGCCGCTGGTGTCGCTCGAATTCGCTTTTCGAGGCGGCGCGGCGCAGGACCCGGCGGGCAAGGCGGGCGCCGCCACCCTGCTCTCCGGCCTGCTCGACGAAGGCGCCGGCGATCTCGACAGCCAGGCTTTCCAGCAGGCGCTCGACGAGAAGGCGATCGAAATCTCGTTCCACTGCGAGCGCGACCATATCGGCGGGCGGATGCGCACGCTGGCGCGCCATCTCGACCGCGCCGGCGAATTGCTGCGCCTCGCCGTCAACGCGCCGCGCCTCGACGAGACGCCGTTCGAGCGCGTGCGCGAGCAGATGAACGCGCAGCTCAGGCATGAGGCCAACGACCCCTCGGCGATGGCGGGGCGCTCCTGGCGCGCGCGCGTCTTTCCCGGCCACGCCTACGGCCTGCCGACGAACGGCGCGCTCGACAGCCTCGCGGCGATCGAACGCGGCGAACTGAAAGGGCTCGCCCATCGGCTGATCACCCGCGGCGCCCTCCATATCGGCGTCGTCGGCGCGATCGACGAGGCGCGCGCGGCCAAGCTCGTCGACGAGGCGTTCGCCGATCTGCCGGCGAGCGGCGATCTCAGCGAAGTCGCCGAGGCGCCGTTCGCCGGGCTCGGCGGCATCGAGGTCGTCGATCTCGACGTGCCGCAGTCGACCATCCGCTTCGGCCGGCCGGCGCTCATGCGCCAGGACCCCGATTACATCGCCAGCATCGTGCTCGCGCACGTGCTCGGCGGCGGCACCGGCCTGTCGTCGCGGCTGTTTCGCGAGGTGCGGGAAAAGCGCGGCCTCGCCTATTCGGTTTCGGCCTCGATCTCGTCCTTCGATCACGCCAGCTATCTCTACGGCGGCACGACGACCAAGAAGGAGCGCGCCGACGAATCGCTCGCCGTCATCGCTGCGCAAATCCTCGACATGGCGCACGGCGGCCTGAGCGAAGACGAATTGGAGAAGGGCAAGAAATACCTCGTCGGCTCCTACCCCTTGCGCTTCGACACCTCGGCCAAGATCGCCGGCCAGCTCGTCCACATCCAGCTCGAAGGCCACGGGCCGACCTGGCTCGTCGAGCGCAACCTTCGCGTCGCGGCGGTGACGATGGCCGACGCGCGCCGCACCGCCGAGCGCGTGTTCGGCGACGGGGCGTTGAGCGTGGTGGTGGTGGGGCGGCCGGAAAAGGTGTGAATTCGCAGCGGCGTGCGCCCCTTCCCCCCTAGCGGTGGAAGGTGTCACGCGAAGCGTGACGGATGAGGGGGATCGCGCGAAGCGCAATGGCTTGCCGCCCTTCGTAGACGTTCAAAGCCGTCGCGCCATAGCCCGTCGAAAGACGGGCGTCTTTCGATGCCCTATGGCGCAACCCCCATCCGGCGTCGCTGACGCGACGCCACCTTCCCCCGCAAGGGGGAAGGGGTTCGCGCCGTGGCGCCCCTCCGTTTTGTCCCTCATCGCAGACGATTCCGCTTGAATCCTTCGCCGCGCGCGCCGAAATGGGCGCATGCCCATTCGCCGCCTCGACCCGCTCTTGATCGACCGCATCGCCGCCGGCGAAGTCGTCGAGCGGCCCGCCGCGGCGATCAAAGAGCTGATCGAGAACGCGCTCGACGCCGGCGCGAGCCGCATCGACGTCGCCATCGAAGCGGGCGGGCGCGGCCTCATCCGCGTCGGCGACGACGGGCTCGGCATGGACGCCGAGGACCTCGAGCTGTCGGTCGAGCGCCACGCCACCTCGAAGCTCGCCGACGGCGATTTGACGGCGATCGCGACGCTCGGCTTCCGCGGCGAGGCGCTGCCCTCGATCGCTTCCGTTTCGCGCCTCGAAATCCGCACCCGGGCGCGCGACGCGACACAAGCCTACGAGATGCGCGTCGAGGACGGGGCAAAAAGCGCGCTGCGGCCCTCCGCCCATCCGATCGGCACGCGGGTCGAGGCGCGCGATCTCTTCGCCGCGACGCCGGCGCGGCTGAAATTCCTGAAAAGCGATCGCAGCGAGGCGCAGGCCTGCGCCGACGTGGTGCGCCGCCTGGCGCTCGCCAATCCGCGGACGCGCTTTTCCTTTTCGAGCGAGATCGGCGCCTCGTTCGACTGGCCGGCGTGCTCCGAGGGCGAAGCGGGCGAGCGCGAGCGCTTGCGCCAGGCGCTGGGCGATGACGTCGTCGCCAACGCGCTGCGCATCGACGCCCTGCGCGAGGGCGTCAGCCTGACCGGCTGGGTCGGCCTGCCGACGCTCAACAAGCCCAACTCGCTGGCGCAGTATTTCTACGTCAACGACAGAGCGGCGCGCGACAAGCTCATCGCCGGCGCGTTGCGCGCGGCCTATCTCGACTATCTCCCGCAAGGGCGTCACGCCGTCGCGGCGCTGTTCCTCGCCTGCGACCCGCGCGAGGTCGACGTCAACGTCCATCCCGCCAAGGCCGAGGTGCGCTTTCGCGACGCCGGCCTGGTGCGCGGCCTGATCGTCGGCGCCGTCAGGCAGGCGCTGGAAGGCGCGCTGCACCGCGCCACCACCACCGGCGGCTCGAACGCGCTCGCCGCGATGCGCGCGCCGCCATGGCGGGGCGGGGCGACGGCGCCGCAGAACTGGGACTGGCGCGCCTCTCCCGCCGCGCCGGATTTGGCGAGCTCCAACCGGTTCGCCGAAAGCGCGCAGGCTTCCCTCGCCGATTTCGCGCCCGCCGCCAACGCCGGCGCCGGCGTCGCGCCCCCTCAGAGCGCCGATCTCGCCGCGCCGCTCGGCGCCGCGCGCGCGCAGGTGCACGACGCCTATATCGTCGCCCAGACGCGCGACGGGATGGTGATCGTCGACCAGCACGCGGCGCACGAGCGCATCGTCTACGAGAAGCTGAAGCGCCAGCGCGAGCAAAGCGGCGTCGTC
>JBEKLU010000008.1:0-81161 GCA_050010035.1 Roseiarcus sp. | reverse complement strand
CGCTGGAGCCGAAGCACCAACTCGATCAATTGCTCCTTGCTGAGCTGCTGCAAATCAACCCGATCCATCCCGCCATGGATTCAGAGATCGCAGCCCATGGCAAGGGGGTGGGTAATTACTTCCGATCAGCGGACGAGACGGGATCGCGGCTACGTCCCGCAAGGATTGTTTGCGTCGATCACCGACTTGTCGCAGCCCACGCGACGACCGGCTCATTTGCGTCGATGACTACCAGCTGACGACCATGGCAGTTACGTCGGCCAGTCGCCGGTCACTTTATTCCAACGAGCCCCGCCGCGCGGGGCTCTTGTCGATTTCTCGCCGACGGCTGCCAATGGCTTCGGGTCGTGGGCGGTCGATCACCCGGCAACCGGGAACTTCCGCTTCGGGTCGATTCCCGCTATCCGCGCGGGCGCCAAGCGTAGGATTCTGTCTAGATCGAACCGGACCTCCGCCGTCATCCCGCGAGCCATCGCTCCCGCAACTCCCGCTTCAGCACCTTGCCGATCGCGCTGCGCGGCAGCGCGTCGACGAGGCGCAGCGCCGACAGCCGCTGCGTCTTGCCGAGGCGCGCGTTGACCCAGGCCCGCAATTCCTCCGCCGCGAGCGAGGCGCCATCCTTCAGCGCGACGAAGGCGACCGGCGTCTCGCCCCATTCGGCCGAGGGCGCGCCGACGACGGCCGCTTCGGCGACTTGCGCGTGCTCGGCCAGCGCCGCCTCGATGTCGCTGGGGTAGACGTTGAAGCCGCCGGAAACGATCATGTCCTTGCGCCGATCGATGAGGATCAGGAAGCCGTCCTCGTCGAAGCGCCCGACGTCGCCGGTGCGGATGAAGCGATTGCCCGCGCCGTCGCGCCACTCGGTCTCGCGCGTCTTGCCCGGCTGGCCGCGGTAGCCCGCCATCATCGCGCCGGAGCGGCCGACGATCTCGCCGGCCTCGCCCGCGCCGACCTCCCGCCCCTCTTCGTCGATCAGGCGGATATCGTGCCCCTCGGCGGGCTGGCCGACCGTGTGCAGCTTGTCGGGGTATCGATGCGCAGCGAGCAGGCACGAACCGCCGCCTTCGGTCATGCCGTAGATTTCGATCAGCCCACCCGGCCAGCGGGCCAGCACGTCGCGCTTCAATTCGGCGGGGAACGGCGCGCTGGTCGAGAATTTCATCTGGAAACTCCCGAGGTCGAACGCGTCGAAATCGGCGAGCGCCATGATGCGCTGGTACTGAACGGGAACCAGCATGGCGTGGGTGGCGCGAACGCGCTGCGCCAGCGCCAGGAATTGGCGGGCTTCGAACTTGCGCATCAACGCCAGCGCGCCGCCCATCGCCAGCGTCGGAAAGAGGCTGACCAGCGTCGTGTTGGCATAGAGCGGCGTCGAGACGAGTGTGACGGCGTGCGGCCCGTATTCGAATTCGCGGGCGCGCCGGATATGGCCGAAACGCATGGCGTGCGACTGGTCGATGCCCTTGGGCGCGCCTGTCGTGCCGGAGGAATAGATGGTGTTGAAGACCCAGTCGGGCTCGACCGCCACGCTTGCGGGCGCGGCGCCGGCCGGCGCCAGCCAGTCCGAGAAGCGCGCCCCCTCGGCTTCGTCGTCGAGCGCGACGCGCGGGACGCGCGGATCGACCTCGCTCGAGACGCCTCGAGTCGTCGCGTCGAGGAACAGCAGCCTCGCCTCGCAGTCGCGCGCCATATCGGCGAGGTTCTTGGCCGTCGCGCTCGGCGCCAGCGGCGCGACGACGACGCCGGCGCGCAAGGCCCCGAGAAAGGTCGCGACGTATTCGATCGAGCTCGCCGCGCAGATCGCGATCGTCTCGCGCGGAGCTACGCCGTCGCGTTGCAGCGCGGCGGCGACGCGATCGATCAAAGCGTCGAATTCTCGATAGCTCAGGCGCCGCTCGCCGTCGATCAACGCGACGCGCTCCGGCGCCGCGCGCGCCGTTCGTCGCACCAGGTCGGAAATCAGCGCGAATTCGGCGGCGCTCGCGGCCCTCATGGGATCGTGACGACCACCTTGCCCAGCGCGCCGCGCTCGGCGAGCAGCGCGATGGCCTCGCCGGCGCGCGCCAGCGGCAGGCGGACGGAAACGCGCGGCCGGATTTTTCCGGCGCCGTAGAGGGCGATCAGCTCGGCGTTGTTGGCCGCGTTGGCTCCAGGGTTGCGGGCGCCGAACCCGCCCCAGTACACGCCGAGGATATCGCAGGCCCTGAGCAGCGCGAGATTGAGCGGAATCCTGGCGATCCCGGCGGGGAAGCCGATGACGAGGAAGCGGCCGCCCCAGGCGAGCGCGCGCAGCGCCGCCTCGGAGTAGTCGCCGCCGACGCTGTCGTAGACGACGTCGACGCCGTTTTCGCCGCAAGCGGACTTGAAGAGCTCCGTGAGCTTCCTCAGCGCCTCCTTGTCGAACGGACCGGCGGGATAGACGAGCCCGGAATCGGCGCCCCAGCTCATCGCCGCGTCGACCTTTTCGCGCGTCGAAGCGGCGGCGACGACGCGCGCGCCCATCGCCTTGCCGATCTCGACCGCCGCCGAGCCGACGCCGCCCGCCGCCCCGAGCACGAGAAGGCTTTCGCCGGCGCGTAAATGCGCGCGATCCTTCAGCGCGTGATAGCCCGTGCCGTAGGTGAACAGCAACGCGGCCGCCTCGTCGAACGGCATGGCGTCGGGAATCGGCGTGACGCGCGACTGGAGAACCGCGACCTTCTCGGCCATGCCGCCGAAGCCCGGCGAAGCGAGCACGCGCTGGCCGGCCTTCAAGCCCACGACCTCCGCGCCGACGGCGTCGATCACGCCGGCAACCTCGCCCCCCGGCGAGAACGGGCGCGGCGGCCTGACTTGGTACTTGTCCTCGATGATCAGCGAATCGGGAAAATTCACGCCGCAGGCGGCGACGCGAACGACGACCTCGCCCGCTTTCGGCGCGGGATCGGCGACGTCCTCGATCACGAGGGACTCAGGGCCGCCCGGCGCCTTGCTCAACAGAGCCTTCATCGATCGCCATCTCCGTCGGCGAGGCCCATCCCCCGCTCGGCCGCCATGCTAGCGGCCCGTTCGGCGAAGGCAAGTCGCGGCCGGCGCACGATCGAGCGGAATCGGGAATCTCGCCCGGCGCCGCCGGGACGGCGCAGAGGTTCGAGCGCGTCAGGAAGCGGCGCTCGCGGCCGTTGTCGAGCGAGAACATGCCGCCGCGCCCCGGCACGGCGTCGATGACGAGATCGGTGTGTTTCCAGACTTCGTATTGCGCGCCGCCGATATAGAACGGCGCGCCGCCGATCTCGCCGAGCTTGACGTCGCGATCGCCGAGGAGAAATTCGCCCTGGGGATAGCACATCGGCGAGGAGCCGTCGCAGCAGCCGCCGGATTGATGGAACAGCACCGGCCCGTGGTCGGCGACGATTTCGGCGAGGAGCTTCAACGCTTCGGGCGTCGCGGTCACCTTGTCGGCCATGGTCGACCCTCGAAGAATTCGGCGGCGCGGAGTCTCCCCGCGCCGCCGGGTTGCCGTTTTCAGAAGAAGCCGAGCTTCTTCGGGCTGTAGCTGACGAGCAGGTTCTTCGTCTGCTGATAGTGTTCGAGCATCATCAAGTGCGTCTCGCGGCCGATGCCGGACTGCTTGTAGCCGCCGAACGCCGCGTGGGCGGGATAGGCGTGGTAGCAGTTGGTCCACACGCGGCCCGCCTGGATGGCGCGGCCGAAACGGTAGCAGCGATTGGCGTCGCGGCTCCACACGCCCGCGCCGAGGCCGTAGAGCGTGTCGTTGGCGATCGCGAGCGCCTCCTCGTCGTCCTTGAAGGTGGTGACGGACACCACGGGGCCGAAGATCTCCTCCTGGAAGACGCGCATCTTGTTGTGGCCTTTGAAGACGGTCGGCTTGACGTAGTAGCCGCCGGCGAGCTCGCCCGCCAGAATGTTGCGCTCGCCGCCGATCAGCACTTTCGCGCCTTCCTTGCGGCCGATGTCGAAGTAGGAGAGGATCTTCTCCAACTGCTCGGAGGACGCCTGCGCGCCGATCATCGTGGCGGGATCGAGCGGGCTCCCTTGGGTGATCGCCGCGACGCGTTTCAAGGCGCGCTCCATGAAGCGGTCGTAGATCGATTCCTGGATGAGGGCGCGGCTCGGGCAGGTGCAGACCTCGCCCTGATTGAACGCGAACAACACGAAGCCTTCGATCGCCTTGTCGAGGAAGTCGTCGTCTGCCGCGCAGACGTCCTCGAAGAAGATGTTGGGCGACTTGCCGCCGAGCTCGAGCGAGACGGGGATCAGGTTCTGCGAGGCGTATTGCATGATGAGCCGCCCCGTCGTCGTCTCGCCGGTGAAGGCGATCTTGGCGATGCGGTTGCTGGAGGCGAGCGGCTTGCCGGCTTCGAGGCCGAAGCCGTTGACGATGTTGAGCACGCCCTTGGGGAGGAGGTCGCCGACGAGCTCGATCCACACCATGATCGAGGCCGGGGTCTGTTCGGCGGGCTTCAGAATGACGCAGTTGCCGGCGGCGAGCGCGGGGGCGAGTTTCCACACGGCCATGAGCAGCGGGAAGTTCCAGGGAATGATCTGTCCGACGACGCCGAGCGGCTCGTGGAAATGATAGGCGACCGTATCGTGATCGATTTCGCTGAGCCCGCCTTCCTGAGCGCGGATCGCGCCGGCGAAATAGCGGAAATGGTCGATCGCCAGCGGAATGTCGGCGGCGCGCGTCTCGCGGATCGGCTTGCCGTTGTCCCAGGTCTCGGCGAGCGCCAGCTTCTCGAGGTTCTCCTCCATGCGGTCGGCGATGCGATTGAGGACTTGCGCGCGCTCGGCCGGGCTGGCGCTTCCCCAGGCCGCCTTGGCGGCGTGCGCCGCGTCGAGCGCGGCGTCGATGTCGTGCGAATCCGAGCGGGCGATCTCGCAGATCGGCTGGCCGGTGATCGGCGAGACGTTGTCGAAATACTTGCCGCTCGTCGGCGCGCGCCACTCGCCGCCGATGTAATTGTCATAGCGTTTGGCGAACGGCGCCTTCATGGCGGCGCTGACTTCAACCTTGGTCATGGCTTTCTCCCTTGTGCGACGCCGTCGGTGGCGGCGTTGGCGCAAAGGTCTGTTCGATAGCCCCGGCGAAATATAGCCCCCCGCGGCGAGCGGGGCGCGTAAGTGTCGCAGGAATGCGACAGGTCGGCCGACTTTCGCCGTCAGCGCCTGACGCCGAACTGATTGAGTTTGCGGTGCAGCGTGGCGCGGGACATGTTCAGGTCCTTCGCCGCCTTGGAGACGTTGCCGCCGGAGCGCGCCAGCGCGCGCTGCAGGACGGCGCGTTCCGCGGCCGTCATGTCGTCGCTCTCGGCTTTCGCGCGGCCGATGAGGTCGGCGGCCGGCATCGGGCGCGCCAGCATCGCCGAATCGATCCCCAGCGCCAGCCGCGCCGCGCGCGTCGCCCCGACCACCAGATCGTCGCGATCGACCGCCAGCAGGAAATTGCCGAGCCGCTCGCCGGCGGGCACCAGCAGGATGCGCGCCTTGGCGAAGGCGCGGCGAAAGTTCTCCGCCTCGATCAGGCGCGCCGCGTCCGCTGTCGCCGTGGCGATGAGCCGAACGAACCCTTCCGTCAGATCGGCGCGACAGGAGGAAACGTCGAGCGCGGCCGCGAGTTCGCCGTGCTCGTCGAAGATCGGCGCGCTGGTGCAACTGAGCCCGGCATTGCGGGTGAAGAAGTGCTGGTCGCAGTGAATGGTCAGGGGGCGCTGCTCGACGAGGCCGGTGCCGATGCCGTTGGTGCCCTCGCAATTCTCGCTCCACACGGCGCCGGTCCACAAGCCCCAGGCGTCGAACGTGGAGTCGTCGCACGCGGCGCCGCGCCGATCGATCACGACGCCGCTGCGATCGGCGAGCATGACCGAGCAGCCGACGCCCCCCACCGCCAGGAACAGGCGGTCGAGACTGCTCTGGGCGACCCGCAGCAACGGGCCGAGCTTCTCGCGGGTTTGGGCGATCTCGGGCGCCGATAGCCGGCGCGATGGCGCGTCGCTGGCGGGGTCCAGGGCATGGAGGCGGCCCGAGCGGCGCCAGGACGCCGCTACGACGGAATTCGCCGCCTCGTCGCTGGCGATCGCATTCTGAACGCGGTCGGCATGAGCGGCGTCGACAGATCGCCCCATCGTTCCCTCCCCGTTCGTCTCCCAGCGGCGTCTCACGATCCAAGCGCGGGCGTCGACGCGAGCTGTCTTGCCCGCAAGCGTAGCGACGCGCAATCGCGAATGCAACGCCGGCGGCGTGCGCCCCCTTGACAGCCGCGCGCGCCGCCGACCACGTTCGCGGATTGGAAATTTTCGGAACTAGCCATGGACGATCCTCATCTCACTCAGCCGCTCGCGTCATTCCACGGCGAGCGGCCCGAGGCGCCGCCGTGGTTCTCGCGCGCGTTGCTTCAGACGCCCGAGCGCGGCTTCGTGACCGTCGACGGCGCGAAGATCGAGACTTTGGTCTGGGAGCCGCCGCAGACGCCCACCAGGCCGGCGCTGCTGCTGCTGCACGGCAGCGGCGCGCACGCCCACTGGTGGTCCTTCATCGCGCCGTTCCTCGCTCGGGGCCGGCGCGTCGTCGCCCTGTCCTGGTCGGGCATGGGCGGTTCGGACTGGCGGCCGAGCTATTCGCGCGCGCTGTTCCGGCGCGAGGCGATGGTGGTCGCCGAGACGACGGGGCTGTTCGACAGCGGGCCGCCGATCCTCGTCGGGCACTCGTTCGGCGCCCGCATGGCGCTGACGCTGGCGGCCGCGCACAGCGAGCAGTTCTTGGCCGTGGTCGCCGTCGATCCTCCGGTGTTCGCGCCCGATCGGCAGAGGCCGGCCGGGCGCGGCGGGCGGGAGTTCAAGCCGCACCGCGTCTATCCGACCTTCGCGGCGGCGATGGCGCGGTTCCGCTTCGCGCCGGTCCAACCCTGCGCCAATCTGTTCATCGCCGACCACATCGCGCGGCTGGGCTTACGCGAACTGCCGGACGGCGAAGGCTGGACCTGGCGGTTCGATTCGTTCCTGTGGCGGGACATCGAGCGGGAGGACCCGGCGCCGGTCCTGCGCGCCGTCAAGCGCCCGGTGGCGCTCATCCGCGGCGGCGTCTCGCGGCTGATGCTCGCCGAGGACGCCGCCTATATGATGAGCCTGCTGGCGCCCGGTTCGCCCTATTTCGAGATTCCCGAGGCCGACCATCACGTCACGATCGACCAGCCGCTCGCCTTCGTCGCCGGCCTCGACGGCTTGCTGTCGAACTGGCCGAAGGCGAACTGAAAGCCGCTACGGCTCCTTGCCGCCGAACCCCGCCGCCTCGATGGCGAGATGCGTCTTGTTCTGGAAGCTCGCGTCCTGGCCGGAAACGAGCAATTCGGCCGCCCCCGCCACGGCGTCGCACACCGCCTCGACCCAGGGCATTTCCGACTTGGCGAAGTCGCCGAGCACGAAGTTGTAGACCAGCGCCTTGTCGCCGGGATGGCCGATGCCTAGGCGCACGCGCTTGTAGTCGTTGCCGATATGGGCGGTGATCGAGCGCAGGCCGTTGTGGCCGGCCAAGCCGCCGCCGACCTTGACCCTGACCTTGGCCGGCGCGAGGTCGAGATCGTCGTGGATGACGACGATCGCCTCCAGGCCGAGCTTGAAGAAGCGCATCGCCTCGCCGACGGCGCGGCCGGACTCGTTCATGTAGGTCTGCGGCGCCAAGAGCGCGACGCGGCTCTGGCCGATCAGCCCTTCGGCGATCAGTCCCTGGAAGCGCGGGCGGAACGGGCCGATGCGATGCGTCTCGGCGATGCGCGCCAGCGCCATGAAGCCGATGTTGTGGCGGTTCTTGGCGTGGCGCGCGCCGGGATTGCCGAGGCCTGCGATGAGCAGCATGACCACTCGCTGAAATGAAAGGCCCGCCCGCCTCGAGGGACGGACGGGCCTTATCCTTATAGACCGGCGCTAAGGCCGGCGCGTCACTTCCTGGCGGCCGGCTTGGCCGGCGCGGCGGCGGCGGCGGCCTTGGCCGGCGCCGCGGCGGCGCCCTTGGCCGGGGCGGCGGCGGCGGGAGCGGCGGTGGTCGCGGCGGCGGTGGCGGCCGGCGCGGCCCCCGAAGTCGCGACGGCGGCGACCGGCGTCTCTTCCTGGAACACCGTCGGCGGCACCACGGTCACCACGGTGTAGTCGGTCCTGACGTCGGCCGCCCGGCAGCCTTCGGGCAGCTTGAGCGCCGAGACATGCACCGAATCGTGGAAGTCGAGACCGGTGAGGTCGATGGTGATCGACTCGGGGATCGATTCCGCCGGCGCCAGCAATTCGACGCTGTGCAGCACCAGATTGACCGCGCCGCCCTTCTTGATGCCGGGCGAAAGCTCGCGATTGACGACATGCACCGGCACGGCGATGCGCACGCGCGAACCCGCCTTGAGCCGAAAGAAGTCGACGTGCACCGGCTTGTCGGTGACGACGTCGAGCTGATAGTCGCGCGGCAGGACGCGCTGCTTGCGCCCCTCGACCTCGAGCTCGAAGATCGAGGTCAGAAAGTGGCCGGAATAGATGTGCTTGTTGAGTTCCTTGAAATCGACCGAGATCGGCTCGGCCTTCTCGCCGCCGCCATAGATGACGCCGGGTACGCGGCCTTCGCGACGAACGGAGCGGGCGGCCCCCTTGCCGATCCCGCTGCGCGTCACGGCCGCGAGTTGCTTGATCGCTGCCATGTCGTATGTCCTTTGTTGATCGCGCCCTGCCTCCAGGGGTGTCGGAAACGGCGCGAAGCGCGGCTTATAGAGAAGGCCCGCGCGAAGGGCAAGGCCGAGGCGAAGTCGTGTAGTGTCTCAGTTTGAAATTTGACCCTCTTGATATCGTCGGTATGGTGGACGCGGATCAAGAGCCGAAAAAGCGCGGGCCATATCAAAAGTGAGCATAGTCATGGGGTCTGTAGAGTTGACCGGCGCGGCGAAGGGTCGTCGAACTCAATGGGCCTCACAGTTCCTCGTCGCCGCTGAGTTGGTGCGCCGCGATTACATAGTTTCGTTCATGATGGGGAACAGCACGCCTGTAGCTGATTTAATGGTTGGCACATTGCGCGGGAAGCAGTTCTGGGTCGATGTAAAGGGTTTATCTAGCAAGACAGACTGGCTCGTGAAGCCAAAAACGCCGCACGAGAATCTCTTCTACATTTTGGTGTTGCTGAGCCCACTAGCTGAGCCCGGTCATCGAGAACCAGATCAGTTCTATGTCCTGACGCAGGCTGAGGCGAACCGGTTAGAAGAAGAATACAGAACCGCGCGCCCAGGTAATAAGACCACGATACCGGGCTTTAGGTATCCGTCAGCAGCTCCTCATAGAGACCAGTGGGACAAACTCCCGCGCGATGAGATTTCAAACTGAGACACTACCCGAAATCGTCCCCCCGCGCCTACGCTTCCTGGCGCAGCACGGCGGCGAGCGGGTCGAGGAACTCGGAGACGCGGTCGTCGACCGCGTTCGGCGCGGAGCGCCTCGTTCGGTCGACGCCGCGGCGAGCCGAACGAGCGCGGCCCGCGGCCGCGCCTACGAGCCGCCGGCGGCGAGGTTTGCCTGACCGGCGGCCGCAGCGTAGAACCGCGGGCGTCAGCACGAATAAGGACCTGCGCGATCCCATGGCTTTCCAAGGTTTCGGCCCCCAGGCGCAGCCGTTTTTCAAGGCGCTCGGCTTTCACCAGACCAAGGAATGGTTCGAGGCCAATCGCGCGATTTACGAGAGCCAGGTCAAGGGCCCGCTCGGCGATCTCGTCGAGGAGCTCGCGTCCCGCTTCGCCAAATCCGGCGCGCCGCTGAAGGGCGACCGCAAGGCCTCGCTGTTCCGCATCAATCGCGACGTGCGCTTCGCCAAGGACAAGAGCCCTTACAAGACCAACGCCGGCGCGGCGCTGACGCGCACGGGGGCGAAGAACGATCCCGGCCTCTACTATATCCACATCGCCGCCGACGGCTGTTTTTCCGCCGCCGGCTTCTACCAGCCCGAGCCCGAGGATCTGGCGCGCCTGCGCTCCGCCATCGCGCGCGCGCCGAAGGCCTGGGGCGCGATGACGGCCAAGCTCGCCACAGGCGGCCTGACGCTGTCCGACGAATACGCGATGAAGCGCGCGCCGCGCGGCTTCGAGGACGTCGCCGACCCCGTCGTCGCCGCCGCGCTGCGCAACAAGTCGTTCATCTGCTCGCGCCCGATCGCGGATTCGCGCCTTTGCGCCCCCGATCTCGTCGGCGATCTCCAGGCCTTCGCCAAGGACGCCATGCCGCTGCTCGAATGGGGCTGGAGCGCCGTCGTCGACGCGCGTTGACGGACGAGCCGTCGTTTTCGGGTGGCGCGGCGCGCCGGAACGCGCAAGATGTGGAAAAATCGCATCGGACAAGCGTCATGCTCGACATGCCCAACACCCCCGTCAATCCCGGCGCCGACTATCCCACGGTGAGAAAGGCGATCGAATTCATTTCGACGCGCTGGCGCGACCAGCCCTCGATCGAGACCATCGCCGAGCACGTCGGCCTCTCCGCCTCGCATTTCCAGCACGTCTTCAAGCGCTGGGCGGGGCTGACGCCCAAAGCCTTTCTGCAGGCGATCACCATCGAGCGCGCGCGCGAACTGTTACGCGATTCGGCGAGCGTGCTCGACGCCGCCTATGACGTCGGCCTTTCCGGCCCGAGCCGGCTGCACGACCTCTTCATCGCCCACGAGGCGCTGACGCCGGGCGACTATCGCCGCGAAGGGCTGCGCCTCGCCTACGGCTTCCACCCCTCCCCGTTCGGCGAAGCGATCGTCGTCGCCGCGCCGCGGGGCCTGGCCGGCCTCGGCTTCGTCGACGAGGGCGATCGCGCCGCCGCGCTCGCCGACATGCAGCGCCGCTGGCCGCGCGCCGCGTTCGTCGAGGACGAGGCCGCCACCGCGCCGCTCGCCGCGCGCGCCTTCGATCCCAAGCTGTGGCGGCCGGACGCGCCGCTGCGCATCGTCATGATCGGCACGGATTTCGAGGTGCGGGTGTGGGAGTCGCTGCTGGCGGTGCCGTTCGGCCGCGCCACCACCTATTCCGACATCGCGCGTCGTCTCGGCAAGCCGAAGGCGGCGCGCGCGGTCGGCGCGGCGGTCGGGCGCAACCCGATCTCCTTCGTCGTCCCCTGTCATCGCGTTCTCGGGCGCTCGGGCGCGCTGACCGGCTACCACTGGGGCCTGGCGCGCAAGCAGGCGATCATCGGATGGGAAGCGGGACGGGCGCAGGCGAACTGAGCGAAGCGTCTCCGGCGCGGCGGCCCAAAACAAAAACGGCCCGCCCCCGGATAAGCCGGGCGCGAGCCGTGTTCGCGTCTTCTTGCCGGTTCATCCGCGGTCAAGAAGAAAAGACGCTGTTCCCAGGCGGTCAGACCGCCTTGAGATTGTCGGCCGAGGACTTGCCGGTGCGGCGATCGGCGACGAGCTCGAACGAAATCTTCTGACCCTCGTTGAGGCCTTTCAGACCGGCGCGTTCGACCGCGCTGATGTGGACGAAGACGTCCTTGCCGCCGTCATCCGGCTGGATGAAGCCGAAGCCTTTTTGTCCGTTGAACCACTTCACGGTTCCCTGCGCCATAGACCTGTTCCTTATTGCGTATGCGCCAAAATGAACCGCGCGCGCGCGGTCGAGGTGTTTCGAGTTTTGGGAGAAGGTCGTCAGTCTGACGCGAATCACGCCCAGGCCAAGTCATTCGGCCGAAGCCCGATCGAGCGCATATAGCAATCTTTTATTGGATTCGCAAGCGCCGACGCAAAATATGTCGACGCAAAATATTTCGCCGCGATACTTACTGACGGAAGCGCAATAGACGTCGCGAGCGCGCTCAGGTCGCCTGCGCGGCGACAGACCGGGAGCGCAAAACGGCGCGACCGCGGACGAACTGGAGCGTCGTCTCGGCGACGCGTCGCCCGAGATGGCGCGCCGTCGCGAGGTCCGCTTCGGGAGGCGCGACGTCGGGGCCTTCGTCGGTGTTCGACTGCGCGCCGGCGCCCAGGAAGAAGCCGAGGCGATTGAGCTCCGCCTCCGATCCGGTCGTCGAATTGTTTGCAGGCGGCAGATCGAGGTTGATCCAGTGCATGCCGTGCTGCGCCGCGAAGAGAGCGATCTGGATCAGCGTCGCCAGCTTGTCGCCGGAACGGGAGCCCGAGTTGGTGAAGCCGGCCGCGATCTTGTCCTTCCACGCAAAGCCCTTGGCCATGACCGCGTGGGAGGTCGCGTCCTGGAAGGCTTTGAACTGGGCCGACGCGCTCGCCATGTAGGTCGGCGCGCCGAAGATGATCGCGTCGGCCGAGGCCAGATCGCTCCAGCGCGTTTGCGCTTCCTCGACGGATAGGAGCAGGGCTTCGGCGCCCTCCGCCTGTTCCACTCCCTCTCTTACAGCTTGGGCCTGTCGCGCGGTGTGGCCGTATCCGCTGTGGTAGACGATGGCGATGCGAGCGCTCGCCGGGCTCACGCGACGCCTCCCGCGACCCGCTCCAGCCGCTCGAGAACACGCGGCCACCCGCCGCCCATGCGCTGGAAGCTGCGTCCGTCCTGCGCTCGGAAGCCGGATTGCTCCATGCGCACCAGCGTTCCGCCGTCGCGCGGGGTCATCGTCCAGGTGACGAGCGTCGTCAGGCCGCTTTCCGATTCGGTCCCGTCGCCCCAGCGATAGGCGAGCCGGCGCGGGGCCTCCACCGTCACGACTTTGCAGTTGGCGACGCCGGACCAGCCCGGAAGCGGCGTTGCGCGAAAGGAGAAACGACGGCCGACTTGGGCTACGAAGTCGTTTTTCATCAGCCATTCCTCGATCAGCCAGGGCTCAGTCAGCGCGCGCCAGATCTTCTCGGGCGGATGCGGCATCTGCCGCTCGAACACCAGGGAACGGGCGCCTTCGATTGGTTCGGCCATGAGTTCATCCCTCCCAGGTGATGGGGCGTCGCGTCGGCGCTCTTCGCCGGTCGCGTCATTGATCCATCCTTGCAAGCAGCTCTTCGAGGGCGTCGAGCCGCTCGCGCCAGAAGGCGCCGTAGAGGCTCATCCAGTCGATCAGCGGCGAAAGCCCTTCGATCCGGACGCGATAATAGGTTTCGCGGCCGGCACGCCGGTCGTTCACCAGACCAGCGCGCTTCAGCATGGCGAGATGTTTCGACACGGCCGGTTGCGAGACGCCGGAATGGCCCGTCAGAACGCGCACGGGCTGCTCGCCCTCCTGCGACAGCCGCTGGAAAATCGCCCGTCGGGTGGGATCGGCCAGCGCGGCGAAGAGCGTGTCGGCTGAGGAGAGCATTCGAACCTATAGCTTCAGAGTTATGAGAGAGAAACTCATAACTCAATGGCTATGGCTCGGTCAAGCCCCCAGTGCCTTGACGCCCAAGCGGAACGATTCGGCGCGCCGCTCATCGACCGAGACGAGCAGCCTCGTACGCCCCTCACGCCGCCTGCGCCGCCACCGAACTGAAGCGGATGATGGCGAGCCAGAAGAACAGGCAGCCGATCGGATTACGGATTACGGCGCCAGCTTACTTAGCCCCTTTATTGAGGCGGGGGACGCGAAATGGGCGTTCAGTGAGCTTTCGCCGAAGCGTCATGACGCGTCGGCGCCGCCAACATCCTGAAAACCCACCTGTTTCCCCTTTCACGCCAACAAGTTCTTTCTATAATTCAGAAATCGCGCTATCCTGCCTTTATCCGGCCGCTTCGGCTCGCGCGGCTCAGGAGAGCGGCGATGGACGGCGGCGGGGCGAAGGGGTCGGCGCGGGCGCAGATGCGCGAGGCGGCGCGCGAGCGGCGGTTGGTGCGCGCGCGGCTGCAGGAGGACATTCTCGATCTCGTGGTTTCCGGCTACGCCGCCGAGACGATCCCCGAGACGCTGAAGCTCAGCGTCAAGACGGTGCGGCGCGCGACGGCGAAGGCGGTCGAGAAGCGTCGGCTCGACTCCGGCGCGCATTACGTTCACTTGCAGGTGATGCGGCTGACCAAGGCGTTGCGCGTCGTCGACCTCGATCTCGAGCAGGGCGATCTGAAAGCGGTCGAGCCGCTGCTGAAGATGATCGCCCAGCTCGACAAGTATCACGCCCTGGCCGGCGCTCCGCCCGCGCTGGCCGGCGGCGCGCCCGCACCGCCGCCGCTCGCGCTTCCCACCCCGCCGCTGGCTTTGGCGGCGCCGCGCGCGGTCGAAACCGGGACCGAAAACGGCGCCCAAGCGGTTGAGATTCCGTAAGCCGAGACACGGATAGGCTTTTCGCGATCTGTCGCGCGCGGCGCGTTGGCCGAAGGGCGACGGGGCTCGGCGGCCGGCGCCGCGGCGAAGCGCCTCGATTTGACGGCGCGCGGGCGCGGATTATCATGCGCCGGGGGGAGGCGAGCATGTCCGGGTCCGTCGAGCGTCGAGCCGTCAGAGCGCTGGCGGGGATCGCAGCGATCGTCGCCGGCGCGCACGGGTCGGCGGCGGGCGGAGATGGGTTCGAAGCTTTCGTCGCGATGCACCAGTGCCGGGTGGCCGAGGGCCTGAGGATGATCGCCGCGGCGACGCAGAACCGCGATCCGTTCCTGATCCTGGCCTGGCCGCCGTTGTCGCCCGTTCAGGCGTATGTGCAGTGCCTCTTCAACGACGACAGCAGCCGAATCTACTGCGAGGCGCAGTCGGGAACCCTCGATCCGGAGCCGGGGCGCCGTCCCCTGCCCGCCGGGCTCGCGGCGCTGGCGCGCTTAGGCTTCGACATGGACGCCTCGAAGGGCAACTTTCAGCTCCGATTGCCGATCAGGGAGTCCCAGGACATCGACACCGTCGCGGCGCTGATGCTCGCGGCGCTCTACTCGGGCTACCAGGGCGTCGTCGATCGGCCGATCGAGTGGGTTTCGCCGAACGCCGCCGAGGCCGTCGCCGCTCGGCGCTGCGCGCCGACGTCGTGAGATCCGATTTCCTGCTTGTTCCGCTTGGCCCAACCTGCTAAGGACGCGCCCTGCGTTCGGCTCTCCGGCCGTGCGCATAACCCCACGAGTTCTCGACGCCGGCGCCTGCGCCGGCCCGCCTTTCAAGAGGCGGCGATGGGCCCCGCGAAGCGAAGCGCTAGGGGCCCCGATCCGGCGACGGGAGCTCTTCGTCAACGCCAACCCCGCCGGCGCCGCCCGTAAAGGGCTTCTTAGGAGAGACAATGTCCGTAACTTCCGCCTCCGCGCCGACGCGCGAGGATTTCACCGCTCTATTGAACGAGACCTACGGCGAGGACGAGGCCTTCGAGGGCTCCGTCGTCAAGGGCCGGGTCGTCGCGATCGAAAAAGACATGGCGCTCATCGACATCGGCCTGAAGACCGAGGGCCGCGTGGCGCTGAAGGAATTCACCAATCACGGCCGCGACGCGGCGCCGGGGGTCGGCGACGAAGTCGAGGTCTATCTCGAGCGCATCGAGAACGCGCTCGGCGAAGCCGTCATCTCGCGCGACAAGGCGCGCCGCGAGGAGAGCTGGGTCAAGCTCGAGCAGGCCTTCGAGAAGAACGAGAAGGTCGACGGCGTCATCTTCAACCAGGTCAAGGGCGGCTTCACCGTCGATCTCGACGGCGCCGTGGCGTTCCTGCCGCGCAGCCAGGTCGACATCCGCCCGGTGCGCGACGTCGCGCCGCTGATGAACGTGACGCAACCCTTCCAGATCCTGAAAATGGATCGCCGCCGCGGCAACATCGTGGTGTCGCGCCGCACGGTGCTCGAAGAGAGCCGCGCCGAGCAGCGCCACGAGATCGTCGCCAACCTCGCCGAGGGCCAGGTCATCGAAGGCACGGTGAAGAACATCACGGACTACGGCGCGTTCGTCGATCTCGGCGGCATCGACGGCCTGCTGCACGTCACCGACATCGCGTGGCGGCGCGTCAACCATCCGACCGAAGTGCTGAGCATCGGTCAGCAGGTGAAGGTGCGCATCATCAAGATCAACCACGAGACGCACCGCATCTCGCTCGGCATGAAGCAGTTGCAGGAAGATCCCTGGGGGGCGATCGAGCAGCGCTACGCCATCGGCCAGCGCCTCAAGGGCCGCGTCACCAACATCACCGATTACGGCGCGTTCGTCGAGCTGGAGCCGGGCATCGAAGGCCTCATCCACGTCTCCGAGATGTCGTGGACCAAGAAGAACGTCCATCCCGGCAAGATCATTTCGACCAGCCAGGAGGTCGAGGTTCAGGTGCTCGAGGTCGACGCCGCCAAGCGCCGCATCTCGCTCGGCCTCAAGCAGACGCTGCAGAACCCCTGGGAGGCCTTCTCGGCCAAGCATCCCGTCGGTTCGACGGTCGAGGGCGAGGTCAAGAACAAGACCGAGTTCGGTCTGTTCATCGGCCTGGACGGCGACGTCGACGGCATGGTGCATCTTTCCGACCTCGACTGGACGCGCCCCGGCGAGCAGGCGATCGAGGAGTACAAGAAGGGCGATCATGTCAGCGCCAAGGTTCTCGACGTCGACATCGAGAAGGAGCGCATCGCGCTCGGCGTCAAGCAGCTCGCCAGCGATCCGTTCGCGGCCAAGAAGGCGAGCGAAGAGGGCGGCGAGGGCGAGCTGCGCAAGGGCTCGGTGGTCACCTGCGAGGTCCTCGAGGTCAAGGACGGCGGCCTCGAAGTCAAGATCGCCGGCACCGACCTGACGGCGTTCATCAAGCGCAACGAGCTCGCGCGCGACCGCGGCGACCAGCGTCCCGAGCGTTTCTCGGTCGGCGAAAAGGTCGACGCGCGCATCACGCAGTTCGACCGCCGCGCGCGCAAGGTCGCGGTGTCGATCAAGGCGCTGGAGGTGGCCGAGGAAAAGGAAGCGATCGCGCAGTACGGCTCGGCCGATTCCGGCGCTTCGCTCGGCGACATCCTGGGCGCGGCGCTCAAAGCGCGCGACAAGGCGGAAAAGCCGAAGAAGGGCGAGTAAGCGGGCGGCGGGCTCCCTTCCCCCCTTGCGGGGGAAGGTGTCGCGGCGAAGCCGCGACGGATGAGGGGTCGCGCCGCAAGGCGCGCCTGTCAGGGCTGCTGCGATCCGCGACAATTTATATGCATAAACGGGCGAGTCCGGCCGACGCCAAAGCGACGCGCCTTGCGGCGCGACCCCTCATCCGTCGGCTTCGCCGACACCTTCTCCCGCAAGGGGAGAAGGGGGCGAGGCGTCAAGAGGCCGGCGGCGGTTGCTCGGCCGCCAGCGTGCGCAACAGCCGCCAGCTGTAGATTCCCGTATCGTGCCCGTCGTCGAAGGCGATGCGCGCGGCGTAATTGCCGACCGTCTCGACGGCGACGATTCTGACCCCGCCTTCGCCGGGGCTCGCGCGGCGCTTGTCGGCGCTCGGGCTCGCCGCGCGCAAGCGCTCGGCCGAGATGCTCGCTGCGAAACCGTCGGCGAACGCGATGCGCAACTCGCGCCCCTGCTCGCGCACGCGCAGTTCGCTCGGCCATGGCTCCGGCGCGCCCCGATTCCCCTCGTCGCCCATCGCCTCCGCTCCGCTCACTCCACCACGATGCGCGGCGCCGGGCGGCTCGCGCCCTGCCCTTCGAACAGCGCCGCGCGCACGCGCTCCGCGAGCGCCAGATAGGCCGCGGCCTGCGGGCTGTCGGGCGCGCTGGCGACGACCGGAACGCCGCCGTCCGAGGTTTCGCGGATCCTCACATCGAGCGGGATTTCGCCCAGGAAGGGAGCGCCGTGCGCCTCGGCCTCGTGGCGCGCGCCGCCGTGCGCGAAGATGTCGGTGCGTCCGCCGCAATGCGGGCAGACGAAATAGCTCATGTTCTCGACCACGCCGAGCAGCGGGACGGCGACCTGCTTGAACATCGCGATGCCGCGCCGCGCGTCGATCAGCGACAGATCCTGCGGCGTCGAGACGATGAGAGCGCCCGACAGCGGCACGTTCTGCGCCATCGTCAGTTGCGCGTCGCCGGTGCCCGGCGGCATGTCGACGACCAGCACGTCGAGTTCGCCCCAATCGACCTCGCGCAGGAACTGCGTCAGCGCCGACATCACCATCGGCCCACGCCAGACGATCGCCGCGCCCTCCTCGACGAGGAAGCCGATCGACATCACCTTGACGCCGTACTTTTCCAGCGGCTTGAGCTTGTGGCCGTCCGGCGCGAGATCCGGCTTTTCCGTGATGCCGAGGAGCCGCGGCATCGACGGGCCGAAGACGTCGGCGTCGAGCACGCCGACCTTGAGGCCGAGCCGGGCCAGGCCGAGCGCGAGATTGCAGGCGGTCGTCGACTTGCCGACGCCGCCCTTGCCCGAGGCGACGGCGATGATCTTGTCGATGCCGGGGATCGGCCTTGCGTCTGGCGGGCGCTGGCGAGGCGCGGCGTGGCCGTGCCCGGCCGCCGGCGCGGCGGGCCCGGCGTTCTCGGCGGTCAGCGTCACAAGCGCCGAGGCGACGCCGGGAAGCGCCTTGATCTTGGCCTCCGCCTCGGAGCGCATGACCTCCATCGCCTTGGCGTGCGCGGGGTTGATCTTGATGGCGACGAAGACCTTGCCGTCGCGCACCGTCACACCGTCGATGGCGCCCGATTGCGGCAGCGGGGTCTTGCCGTCCGGCCCCGGCACGGCGGCGAGCGCCGCGAGGATGTCGTCTTTGGCGAGCATGGCGTTCATTTCCCTTTTGTTTCCCCCCAATCGAGGCCGAGCGGATCGGCGCTTTTATCGCCCCGGCTCGAATTGAACCAGTTCGTTTTATCGCGCAAGGCGAAGACGAGCCGGCGATCGGATCACGCGACCGCCGCCAGAGAGCCCCGGTCGCGGTCGCGCCAGAGCGCCTCCGCCCGCGCCTGCGCGCGCGCCGGGCCGCTCTCCACGCCCATCGCCCAGAGCGCGAGCGCCACTGTGCCCACGACGCTCGCCTCGCCGTACTCGTCGGCCTCGGCGCCGCGCCAGACCGCTTCCAGCCTGTCGAGGTCCATCGTCTCGTCGGGCGCCTGCCGCGGTTCGAACATCGCCGGCCAGCGCGTCTCCTCAGCGACGCCGTCGACGACCAACAGGGTCTCGCACGGCTTGTTCGGCCGGCGCTCGTTTTCGCCGCCGTCGCCGCGAAACACCAGGGTGCGCTTTTCCCCAAGCGCGATCGCGGCGTCGCGGTGGATCGCGACGTAGCCGGGATGAAAGACCGCCTGCAGCGAAGTCGGCGCGGCGAACGGATTGAGCCCGCGCGCCAGCGTGTGGACGGGCGAGCGCAGCCCGAGGATCGGCTTCAGCTCCATCAGCGCGGCCAGCTTCGGGCTGATGCGCCCGAGCGGCATATAGGCGAAGCGACGACGCCGCAAATGGCCCGCCGCTTCCTCGAAATCGCCGGCGATGGGAAAGCCGAGACGCTGGAGCGTCTCGCCCGCCCACACGCGGCCTTCGGTGTGGCCGTCCAGGCCATGCATGAACACGCTCCAGCCGCTGCGCGCGATGAGCGCCGCGGCGAGCAGGAACCACGGCAACTGCCGCTTCTTGCCGGCATAGGACGGCCAGTCGAGATCGACGCGCGGCGCGTCGGCCGGCCTGACGAAGGACGCGCGCGCGGCGCGAATGAACCCCGCGATCTCGTCCCCCGTCTCTTCCTTCACCCGCATCAGCATCAGCAACGCCCCGATCTGTTCGGGCCGGGCCTCCCCAGCCAGAATCATGCGCATCGCCTGTTCGGCTTCGTCGATAGTCAGCGAGCGCGTCAACGACTTGCCGCGTCCGAGAAGATTGACGAAGCGGGCGAAGGGATGCGGAGGCTCCAACATGGTCACGGTCCTCGATTGGCCTCGTCGGCGAGGGCGAAGCTGGCGGCGGCGCCGAGTTGAAAGCCGCTCCGGCCAAATAGGTCTGCCACAGCCTTTAGGCAAGGAACAGCGCCGGGCGCCGCACGCGGCCGATTTCGCCGCGCCGGACTGCGAATTGAGGCGCGCCCGCCCGGCGAGCGAGCGCTGCGCCGGTCCGCTCGGCGCCGCGCCGCTGGCAAGCGCGGCGGCGCGACCCCGCCTCGCGCGACGGCGTCAAATTGTCGGCCCGCCGCGAGCCCGCGCTAGCGCAGCGACGCGTTGATCGCCTCCAGCGCCTTCGATCCCGGGCAAAGGTCCGCTTCGCTCAGAGCGTTGAGCGGCGTCTGCGTCGTGTTCAAACGCTGGTGCAGATTGATCGCGTCGTCGTTCAGATAGATCAGCCCGGTGACGACTTCGCCGCGCGCGCGACGCCGCTCGAGCAACGCCAGGGCCGCCGACTTGTCGCGCCGATCATGTTCGCCGTCGAGCCTGTGCAGGCGGATCGCCGAGCCGTCGTGCAGCGTGATCGTTTCGTCCCCGCCGGCCGAGTCGATCTCGATCGGCGGCTTCCCGCTGATGAAATCGAGCGCATTCAGCGCGAGGTTGTGCTCGCGCACGTAGTCGAAGCTCTTCGTCGAGCCTTCGTGGTTGTTGAACGAGACGCAAGGCGAGACGACGTCGATGAATGCGGCCCCGCGATGCTCGAACGCCGCCTTGATCAACGGCACGAGCTGGCCCTTGTCGCCCGAGAAGCTGCGCGCGACGAACGACGCGCCGAGTTGCACGGCCAATGCGGCGAGGTCGAGCGCCGTGTCCGGATTGTCGACGCCCTTCTTGCTCTTCGAGCCCTTGTCGGACGTCGCCGAGAACTGCCCTTTGGTCAGGCCGTAGACGCCGTTGTTCTCGACGATATAGACCATGTCGACGCCCCGACGCATCGCGTGGGCGAATTGGCCGAAACCGATCGACGCGGTATCGCCGTCGCCGGAGACGCCGAGATAGAGTATGTCGCGGTTCGCCAGACTCGCGCCGGTGAGAACGGACGGCATGCGTCCGTGCACGGAATTGAAACCGTGGCTCTGGCCGAGCATGTAGGCCGGCGTCTTCGAGGAGCAGCCGATGCCGCTCAGCTTGGCGACGCGATGCGGCGGCAGGCTGAGTTCGAAACAGGCGCGCACGATCGCCGCGCTGATCGAATCGTGGCCGCAACCGGCGCACAGCGTCGAAATCGCCCCTTCATAGTCGCGATGGGTGAGGCCGAGCGCGTTGACCTCGAGCGCGGGGTGGTGAAACTTCGGCTTCGCCAGATAGGTCACGCTGCCGTCTCCTCGGTTCGCGGCGCCGCGACGCGGCGCGTTCGGGCGGCGATCTCGCGGTGGATGAAGCGCGCGGTGATCGGCGTCCCGTCGTAGTGCAGGATCGGGACCAGTTGCGCCGCGTCGACGCCGAGGTCCGTCATCAGGAGCGTGCGCAACTGCGCGTCGCGGTTCTGCTCGACGACGAAGACCCGTTCGTGCGCGGCGATGAACTCGCCGACCTCCGGCCCGAAGGGAAAGGCGCGGATGCGTAGCGCGTCGACGTGCGTGTTTTCGTCCGCCAGGAGATCCAGCGCCTCGTCCATCGACGCGGCGGTCGATCCGTAGTGGATGACGCCGGCGCGCGTCGGGCGCCGCGCCTTGCGAAGCCGCGGCCGCGGCAGGAGCGAGCGCGCCGTGTCGAACTTGCGGTTCAATCGCTCCATGTTGTCGACGTAGGGGCCGCCCTCCTCGGTGTAGCGCGCGTAGCGGTCCCGGCTGGAGCCGCGGGTGAAATAGGCGCCGCGCGTCGGATGCGCGCCGGGAATGGTGCGCCAGGGAATGCCGTCGCCGTCGACGTCGAGGTAGCGGCCGAATTCGCGCCCCCGCTCGAGATCGGCGAAGGACATCACCTTGCCGCGGTCGAACTTGCGCTTGTCGTCCCAGCGGAAGGGCTCGCTGAGATGCGCGTTCATGCCGATGTCGAGATCGAGCATGACGAACACCGGCGTCTGCAGCCGCTCGGCGAAATCGAAAGCGAGCGCGCCGAATTCGAACGCCTCGCCGGGTCCGTCGGGAAACAACAGCACATGCTTGGTGTCGCCGTGCGAAGCGAAGGCGCACGCCAGGACGTCCGATTGCTGCGTGCGCGTCGGCATGCCGGTGGACGGTCCGCCGCGCTGCACGTCGAACACGACCGCCGGGATTTCCGCGAAGTAGGCGAGGCCGAAGAACTCCTGCATGAGCGAGATCCCCGGCCCGGAGGTCGCGGTGAACGCGCGCGCGCCGTTCCAGCCGGCGCCGACGACCATGCCGATCGAGGCGATCTCGTCCTCGGCCTGAACGATCGCGTAGCGCTTTTCGCCGGTGGCGCGATCCACCCTCAGGCGCGCGCAATTTCGTGCGAACGCCTCGACCAGCGAGGTCGAGGGCGTGATCGGATACCACGCGCAAACGGTGGCGCCGCCGTAGACCGCGCCGAGCCCGGCGGCGGAATTGCCGTCGACCAGGATGCGATCGCCCACCGCGTCGGCGCGGCGAACGCGGACCCCGAGCGGGCAGGCGAAACGCGCCTTGGCGTCGTCGTAGCCGAGGCGCAAGGCCCGAAGATTGGGTTCGACCAGACGAGCCTTGCCCTTGAACTGTTCGTCGATCAGGCGCTCGATCACGCCGATTTCGATGTCGAGCAGCGCCGCCAGCGCGCCGACGTAGGCGACGTTCTTGAAGAGCTGGCGCTGCTTCGGATCGGCGTATTCGCGGGCGCAAATCTCGGTCAGCGGCACGCCGAGCGCGACGACGTCGTCGCGCAGGCGCGAGGCCTGGATCGGCCGCGAGGAATCGTAGACGAGATAGCCTCCCGGTTCGATCGACGCGACGTCGGCGTCGAAGGTCTGCGGATTCATCGCCACCATGACGTCGGTTCCCCCGCGGGCGCCCAGACGGCCGTCCGCGCTGACGCGGACCTCGTACCAGGTCGGCAGGCCCTGGATATTCGAGGGAAAGATGTTGCGCGGCGCGATCGGCGTTCCCATGCGCAGAATCGAGCGCGCGAACATAAGGTTGGCGCTGGCCGAGCCCGAACCGTTGACGTTCGCGAAGCGAATGACGAAATCGTTTACTGCTTGGATCGGCATTCCTGCCCCGCTTGAGCCGTCTCGATCATGAATTTCTGCATGTCCCAGGCTCCGGTCGGACACCGTTCGGCGCACAGGCCGCAATGCAGGCAGAGGTCCTCGTCCTTGATCATGACCCGGCCGGTCTTCACCGGCGCCGAGACGTAGAGCGCCTGGGAAAGATTGGTCGACGGCGCGCCGAGCGAACGGCGCACCTGCTCTTCGGGACCATTGGCGACGAAGGAAATGCAATCGATCGGGCAAATGTCGACGCAAGCGTCGCACTCGGTGCAGATCGGCGCGGAAAAGACGGTCTGCACGTCGCAGTTGAGGCAGCGCCGCGCCTCGGCGAGCGCCAGATCGAGGTCGAAGCCGAGTTCGACTTCGACGCCGATATTCTTCACGGCGAGCGCGCTTTCGACCTGCGGAACCTTGAAACGGCGATCGAGCGTGACCGCGTTGTCGTAGGACCACTCGTGAATGCCCATTTTCTGACTGATCAGATTGGTCGTCGGCGGCGGGCGCAAACGCGGATCCTCGCCGCGACAAACGGCGTCGATCGAGATCGCGGCTTCATGGCCGTGAGCGACCGCCGTGATGATGTTCTTGGGGCCGAACGCGGCGTCGCCGCCGAAGAACACCTGGGGCAGGCTCGATTGAAAGGTGAGCGGGTCGACTTTCGGCATGCCGAATCGGTCGAACGCCACGCCGGCGTCCGGCTCGATCCAGGGAAAGGCGTTCTCCTGCCCCACCGCGATCAGCACGTCGTCGCATTCGAGGCGGACCTCGGGTTGGCCGGTCGGCGACAACACGCGACGGCCGGCGGCGTCTCTTCGCGCCACGACCTTCTCGAAGGCCATGCCGACGAGCTTGCCGTTGTCGTGAAGGAAAGCCTTGGGGACGTGATAGTTGAGGAAGGGAACGCCTTCGTGCGCCGCGTCCTCCTTTTCCCAGACGGACGCCTTCATTTCCGCGAATCCGGACCGCACGACCACCTTGACGTCGACGCCGCCGAGCCGAAGCGAGGTGCGGCAGCAATCCATGGCGGTGTTGCCGCCGCCGAGCACGATGACGCGCCGCCCGATGGCGTGGGTATGGCCGAACGATACGCCGGCGAGCCAGTCGATGCCGATGTGAATGTTCGCCGCCGCCTCCTCGCGCCCGGGGATGGAGAGATCGCGGCCCCGCGGCGCCCCGCAGCCGACGAAGACGGCGTCGAAGCCTTCGCCCAGCAGCGCCTTCAGGCTCTCGATTCGCCTTCCCCCGACGAACGACGCGCCGCCGCCCAGGGCATAGCCGACTTCCTCGTCGATCACCGCGTCGGGGAGGCGGAATTTCGGGATTTGGCTGCGCATCATGCCGCCGGCCCGCGCATCGGCGTCGAACACGGCCACCTCGTAGCCGAGCGCCGCCAGATCGCGCGCGACGGTCAGAGAGGCCGGCCCGGCGCCGACGCAGGCGACGCGCTTGCCGTTGCGCTTCGCGGGCGGCTTGGGCAACAGCGCGGCGACGTCGCCTTTGTAGTCCGCGGCGACCCGTTTGAGGCGACAGATCGCGACCGGCTCCCGCTCGACGCGCCCGCGGCGGCAAGCCGGTTCGCACGGCCGATCGCAGGTGCGCCCGAGAACTCCGGGAAAGACGTTCGATTTCCAATTGATCAGATACGCGCCCGCGTAGTCGCCGGCCGCGACGCGTCGGATGTATTCGGGGACCGGCGTGTGGGCCGGGCACGCCCACTGGCAATCGACCACCTTATGGAAGTAGTCGGCGTCGGCGATATCCGTCGCCTTCACGGAACTCTCTCCCAGGTCATCCTGCATTTCCTCCTTCGTCGGCTCGTCTCGAGCGTCGATCGCCCGCCCGGGCCAGCCCGACGAACGGCTGACATGCGAGCGATAGATCGGTGGCCTTCGATCCCTAAGTCAAGCGAAAACGCCGAGAAAACGGCGCCTTATGTCGAAAATTCGTTTGATATTCCTAAGATTGACGCGATTTTTCCCGATTCACATGGCCGGACCGGTGCTGGCGCCGACGTCGGCGCTCGAGGCGAGTCTCCGATCGGGACGAGGTCGAGTGGGCGGCGCCGCCCCGGTCGGCGAAAGCAGGGCTTGCCGCGCTCGCATCGCGCGCCCCCAAGCGCACGCCTCCGCCGATTGACTTGGCGCGCGGCGCGCGCTTATAAGCGCCCCCACGCGACGGCGCCGCCGCCGCCAGACATTTTCCCGGCTCGCACCGCGGCTCCCGACGAGGGAGCGGCGCGGCGAGGTCCGGGGTTGGCTTATTGGGGAAGCCTAACGCGCTTTGCCCGGTGAATTCCCAGCTCTTGGAGTTAATCACGTGAAGCGGACCTATCAACCGAGCAAGCTCGTTCGCAAACGCCGCCACGGCTTTCGCGCGCGCATGGAGACGGTCGGAGGCCGCAAGGTGCTGAACGCGCGCCGCGCCCGCGGCCGCAAGCGCCTTTCGGCTTGACCCCCCGCGGCTCCTTAAAGGCGCCGCGCGCGAGAAACCCGATGATGGAGCCTGACGCCTTGGGCGACGACGCAAGGCGAGCGGCCGGTCAGCCTGCGCTGTGGGGACGCCTGAGACGCCGGGCGGAGTTCCAGCGCGTTTCGCGCGGCCGCCGCGCGCAGGCGCAGAGCTTCACCCTCCAAGCCAATCGGCGCGCCGATGCGCGCGCGGCGCTCGCGCGCGTCGGTTTCACCGTCACCAAGAAGATCGGCGACGCCGTCGAGCGCAATCGCATCCGCCGTCGCCTGAAAGAGGCGCTGCGCCGCGCGGGCGCGGTTGCGCCCTCGCCAGACCATGATTACGTGCTGATGGCGCGCCGCGAGGCGCTGACGCGTCCCTTCGCCGAACTGATCGCCGACATCGAACGAGCGTTCGCCCAAATGAGCCGGCGCGCAACGCCTGCAACCGACAGAGAACCGCGATCATGAACTCCGAGGACTCCCGCAACATCATCCTGGCGATCGTCCTGTCGGTGCTCGTGCTGATCGGCTGGAACTATTTCTACGCCGCTCCGCAACTGCAAAAGGATCGGCTGGCGCACGCCCCGGCGCAGACGCAGTCGCAGACCAACGGCGCGGCCCCGTCCGCGGGCGGCGCCGGCGCGCTCGCGCCGCCCGGCGCCGCGCCGGCCGAAGCCGCGCCTACGACCCTCGCCGAAGCGCTCGCGGCGAACCCGCGCGTCGCCATCGACACGCCGAGCCTTGGCGGTTCGATCGACCTGCAGGGCGGCCTCGTCGACGATCTCGTCTTGAAGGCCTATCGCGAGTCCATCGACCCGAAGAGCCCGCTCATCCGGTTGTTCGCGCCGCAGGGCGGACCCGAGCCGTACTGGGCCGAAACCGGCTTCGTCACCGGCGCGCCCGGCGTGAAGACGCCGAACCGCCAGACCCTGTGGAGCGCCGATTCGGCGACGATGAGCGTCGACAGGCCGGTGACGCTGACCTTCGACAACGGCGCCGGGCTGAAATTCAAGCGCGTCATTTCCGTCGACGACAAATATATGTTCACGATCAAGGACTCGGTCGAGAACAGCGGCGCCGAGCCGGTTCCGCTGCGACCCTACGCCCTGATCCTGCGTCGCGGCATGCCGAAGGTCTCCGGCTACGCCGTGCTGCACGAAGGCTTCGTCGGCGTCGTCGGCGGCGGATCGGTGCAGGAAGTCACGTATTCCGGCATCGACAAGGCGACCGGCAAAGTCGACGTCTACACGGGCGAGGGCGGATGGCTCGGCTTCACCGACAAATATTGGGGCTCGGCGATCATCCCCGATCAGAGCGAACCGATCGAGGCGCGCTTCTCGGCGACGGGTGCGGCGCAACCGGAGGACTATCAGTCCGACTTTCTCGGCCCCGCGCTGACGATCGCGCCGGGCGCTTCGAGCGAAGCCGTCACGCGGGTCTTCGCCGGCGCCAAGGAAGTCTCGACGATCGACGCCTACGAGAAGAGTCTCGGCATCAAGAAATTCGATCTGATGATCGACTGGGGCTGGTTCTATTTCATCACCAAGCCGCTGTTTCTCCTGATCGACACCATCTATCGCTACGTCGGCAATTTCGGCCTGGCGATCCTCATCGTCACCGTTTTTGTCAAACTCGCCTTCTTCCCGCTCGCCAATCAAAGCTACCGGTCGATGGCGAAGATGAAGAAGATTCAGCCGCAGATCGCCGCGCTGAAGGATCTCTATCCCGACGACCGCGCCAAGCAGCAGCAGGCGCAGATGGAGCTGTTCAAGAAGGAAGGGGTCAATCCGGTCGCCGGCTGCCTGCCGATGGTGATCCAGATCCCGGTGTTCTTCGCCCTCTACAAGGTGATCTTCATCACCATCGAGATGCGGCACGCGCCGTTCTTCGGCTGGATCAAGGACCTCTCCGCGCCCGACCCGACCAATATCTTCACGCTGTTCGGGCTCATCCCCTGGGACCCGACGGCGTTGCCGATGTTCGGCCACTTCCTCGCGCTCGGCCTGTGGCCCCTGATCATGGGCTTCTCGATGTTCGTCCAGATGAAGATGAACCCGGAACCGGCCGACCCCGTGCAAAAGGCCATGTTCGCTTGGATGCCGGTCATCTTCACCTTCATGCTCGGCACCTTCCCGGTCGGCCTGGTGATCTACTGGACCTGGAACAACACGCTGACGGTGATTCAGCAGGGCTACATCATGTCGAAAGCCGGCGTGAAGGTCGAGCTGTGGGGCAACTTGAAGAAGCTGTTCCTCAGAGCACGGACCACATGAGCGCTTCGCCGGGCCAAGTCTTCTCGGCCGAGGCGATCGAGGCCGGGCGAAAGCTCTTCGCGGCGTCTTGCGAATTCTTCTTCGCCGCCGCCAAGTCCGACGGCCTGCCGCCGATCGGCGCGCCGGAGATCGCCTTCGCCGGCCGATCGAACGTCGGCAAGTCGTCGCTGATCAACGCGCTCACCGGGCGCTCGGCGCTGGCGCGCACTTCGCACACGCCCGGGCGCACGCAGGAGCTGATCTTCTTCCATCTCGGCGATAGGCTCGATCTCGTCGACATGCCGGGATATGGCTACGCCGCCGTCGCCAAGCAGAAGTCCGCCTCGTGGGGCGCGCTGGCGCGCGACTATCTGCGCGGGCGCCCCTCGCTGATGCGCGCCTTCGTGCTCGTCGACGGCCGGCGCGGGATCATGGACAGCGACGAAGCGACGATGACGGCGCTCGACGCCGCGGCGGTGTCTTACGCCGTCGTGCTGACCAAGCGCGACGAAGTGAAGGACGCCGACAGAAACGCGCGCGTCGCTGCGACGCTCGAGGCGCTGCGCAAGCGCCCGGCCGCCTACCCCGAGGCGTTCTTCACCTCGGCCCGCAGCGGCGAGGGCGTCGCGGAACTGCGCGCCCATATCGCCGAGCTGCTCGCCGAGCGCGGCCAGTAGACGCGACCGCCGGTCGCCTCCGGCGCGTGAGCGCCTCATTCTGCCCGGGTCGCCGCGGCCGAAAGAGCGCGGCCGACGGCCGCGCCTACGGCGGCGCTCGGGCAGGCCGGAAATCGCAATTTGTATCTACAAATGAATTTGACGGTCCGTTTATTTGTCGATACGAGAAGATATGGTCATCACTTGGGACAACGCCAAGCGTCTCGCCAACATGTTCAAGCACGGCTTGGACTTTGCGGATTTGGACGAGGATTTCTTTTCGAAGGCCCTCATCGTCCGAGCGCGTGCGCCCCGCTTCACCGCTATCGGTAGGTTTCGAGAGGCGATGGTGGTCGTGGTTATTTTCGCGCCGTTAGGCGCAGAGGCCATTTCGGTGATTTCGATGCGCCCCGCGAGCAAGAAAGAAAGGAGCTTGCCTCATGCCCCGTAAGACGAAAGCCGACGCCGGCCTGGATCGCGGCTTCACGCAGGCGGACCTGGACGACGTATCGGATTCCCCCGAAATTACCGCCCAGGAAATGGCTGAGGCGAAGCCGTTTGCCGAGGCGTTCCCCGAACTGGCCGAAAGCGTCAAGCGAGGGCGTGGCAAGCAAAAGACCCCAACCAAGCAGCTTGTCAGCATCCGCCTCGACAGAGACGTGCTCGCCGCCTTCAAAGCGACGGGAGACGGCTGGCAGGGGCGCATCAACGACGCCCTGCGGCGCGTTGCGAAGGCGAGGCGACGCGCGCCCTCCGCGTGATCGCCAAGTCGCCGTCCCCCGCGAACGCGCGGTCGTCTGCGGCTGAAATAGCCCGCACGCGAGAGGAAGTCGTTGCCGCCCTTCCGTTCGCGCCAGCCTCTCCCTACATAGGCCGCAAGACTGCGAAAGCGGTCGATTCGACATCGTCCGGACCGTTCGGCGTCGCTTCGGGGCGCTCGGCGGGGCTAGAGGGGAGATGATAAATGAATTTGGAGAAATACACCGAGCGTGCGCGTGGTTTCGTTCAGAGCGCGCAGTCGCTGGCGCTGCGCGAAGGCCACCAGCAGTTCACGCCCGAGCACATCCTGAAAGTTCTGCTCGACGACGAGGAGGGGCTCGCGGCCGGCCTGATCGACAAGGCGGGCGGCCGCTCGCGCGACGCGCTGGCGCAGGTCGAATTGGCGCTCGCCAAACTGCCCAAGGTGCAGGGCTCCGGCGCCGGCCAGCTCTATCTCGCTCCCACCACCGCGCGCATTTTCGACAATGCGGAAAGAATCGCTGAGAAGGCGGGCGATTCCTTCGTCACCGTCGAGCGGCTGCTGCTCGCCCTGGCGATGGAGAAGGGCAGCGACGCGGGCAAGATTCTCGCCAACTCAGGCGTTTCCGCGCAGACGCTCAACGCCGCGATCGAAGACTTGCGCAAGGGCCGCAAGGCCGACTCGGCGAGCGCCGAAAACGCCTATGACGCGCTGAAGAAATACACCCGCAACCTCACCGACGCCGCGCGCGCCGGCAAGCTCGATCCGGTCATCGGCCGCGACGAGGAAATCCGCCACACCATGCAGGTGCTGTCGCGCCGCACCAAGAACAATCCGGTGCTGATCGGCGAGCCCGGCGTCGGCAAGACCGCGATCGTCGAAGGCCTGGCGCTGCGCATCGTCAACGGCGACGTGCCCGAGTCCATCAAGGACAAGAAGCTCTTGTCGCTCGACATGGGCGCCCTCATCGCGGGCGCGAAATACCGCGGCGAATTCGAGGAGCGGCTGAAGGCCGTGCTCAACGAGGTCACCGCGGCCGAGGGCGGGATCATCCTGTTCATCGACGAAATGCATACGATCGTCGGCGCCGGCAAGGCCGACGGCGCGATGGACGCCTCCAACCTCTTGAAGCCGGCGCTGGCGCGCGGCGAGCTGCATTGCATCGGCGCGACCACGCTCGACGAATATCGCAAGCACGTCGAGAAGGACGCGGCGCTGGCGCGGCGCTTCCAGCCGGTGTTCGTCTCGCAGCCGACGGTCGAGGACACCATCTCGATCCTGCGCGGCCTCAAGGAGAAATACGAGGTCCACCACGGCGTCCATATCACCGACGCCGCGATCATCGCCGCCGCGACGCTGTCGAACCGCTACATCGCCGACCGCTTCCTGCCCGACAAGGCGATCGACCTGATCGACGAAGCGGCGTCGCGCCAACGCATGCAGGTCGACTCCAAGCCAGAAGAGCTCGACGAACTCGATCGGCGCATCATCCAGCTCAAGATCGAGCAGGAGGCGCTGAAGAAGGAGACCGACGCGGCCTCCAAGGAGCGCCTGAAGAAGCTCTCGGTGGAACTGAGCGAATTGCAGGAGAAGTCCGACGCGCTGACGGCGCGCTGGCGCGCCGAAAAGGACAAGCTCGGCGCCGCGCAGAGGCTGAAAGAAGAGCTGGAGAACGCCCGCAACGCGCTCGCCCAGGCGCAGCGCAAGGGCGACTACGCCGAAGCCGGCAAGCTCGCCTATGGCGTCATCCCAGAACTCGAAAAGAAGCTCGCCGCGACGGAAACGCAGAGCGCGAGCGCCCTCGTCGACGAAGCGGTGACGCCCGACCATGTCGCGCAGATCGTCTCGCGCTGGACCGGCGTGCCAGTCGACAAGATGCTGGAGGGCGAACGCGACAAGCTCCTGAAGATGGAACAGGAGATCGCCAAGCGCGTCGTCGGCCAGGCCGAGGCGGTGAGCGCGGTTTCGACCGCGGTGCGCCGCGCGCGCGCCGGCCTGCAGGACCCCAACCGCCCGATCGGCTCGTTTATGTTCTTGGGGCCCACCGGCGTCGGCAAGACGGAGCTGACCAAGGCGCTGGCCTCGTTCCTGTTCGACGACGACACCGCGATGGTGCGCGTCGACATGTCCGAGTACATGGAGAAGCACTCGGTGGCCCGCCTCATCGGCGCCCCGCCCGGCTACGTCGGCTATGAGGAAGGCGGCGCGCTCACCGAGGCGGTGCGCCGGCGCCCCTATCAGGTGGTGCTGTTCGACGAAATCGAGAAGGCGCACCCGGACGTCTTCAACGTTTTGCTGCAAGTCCTCGACGACGGGCGGCTGACCGACGGCCAGGGCCGCACGGTGGACTTCCGCAACGTGCTGATCGTCATGACCTCAAACCTCGGCTCGGAGTATCTCGTCAATCAGAGCGAGGGCGAGGACGCCAAGGCGGTCGAAAGGGAAGTCATGGCGATGGTGCGCGGGCATTTCCGGCCCGAGTTCCTCAACCGCGTCGACGAGATCATCCTGTTCCACCGGCTGCGGCGCGAGGACATGGGCGCGATCGTCGACATCCAGTTCAAGCGCCTCGCCAAGCTGCTCGAAGATCGCAAGATCACTCTGGCGCTCGACGCCAAGGGCCGGCAGTGGCTCGCCGACAAGGGCTACGATCCGGCCTACGGCGCGCGCCCGCTCAAGCGCGCGATCCAGAAGTCGGTGCAGGACCCGCTCGCGCAGATGCTGCTCGCCGGCGAAATCCGCGACGGCGCGACCGTCAAGATCGGCGCTTCGCACGGCGCGCTGACCTTCGACGGCAAGGCGATCGGCGCCGAGACGGAGACGGAAGCGCCGAAGGGCGCCAAGCCGGCGACGGTGGTGCACTTCCCCAAGGGGGGGTGAGGCGGGCCGCGCGGGAGTGACACTCTCGGCGAAGCTTGCGGTCAATCACCCGGGCCCCTCACCCTGCCTCTCCCCGCATAGCCCGTTCGCAGAACGGCCGTTCTTCCGAACGCCCTTTGCGGGGAGAGGAGTTCGCGGGGCCTTTCTTCCCCTCTCCCCGCGCGCGGGGAGAGGTCGGGGGCGGGGCGAATAGCCGCGCTGTCGCCGAGATGCGCGCAGGCCTTAGAGCTAGTTTCGTTCGCCTTCACCGCGACCACGGGCGCCGGCCTTGCGCGAGATAGTCGCGCGCGGCGGCCGCCTCGGCGCGCGTGAGATAGCCGAGGCGCCAGGTCTTCCTCGGCGGGCCGCGCCAGAACAGGACGCCGGCCGGCAGCAAGGCGATCGCCAGCAATATCGACCAGACGAGTCCCTGCGACCTGGCGATTTCCGCGGCGCCGACGAAGGATGGGTAGCCGAGGATCATCGCGGTCAGATCGACGGCCTTCTCGTCGCGCTGCAATCGATGCCCAATGGCGAACAATACGACGTGCGAGAGTTCGTGCGAGAATCCCGCGACGACCCACACGAACGACTTGGCTTCGAGCGCGTCGCGGCGAGCGTTGACGATGACGCGCGCGTTGCGAAACCCGGCGGCGCCGTACGCCGGCATCGGCTGCGGGGTTTCGATCCACATCGGAGGCGAGGGCTCGGGCGCGTCGACGATCCTCAGCCCTACGCGAAGATCGAGCCGCATCGAGTTCTTGATCCAGCCCAGCATGGCCGCATAGTCCCTGCGGCCGTAAAGCGATTTCAAGACGCTGGGATCGATCGGCGGCGACGCGCCTCCCAGAGAGTTCAGCAGCTCGTCGAGATAATCGCGAATGAGTTCGCTCATTGCGCCCCGAACCCCGATCGGAATGCCGTTCGCGCCGCATTTCTACCAATACGGCATGGGCAAGTCATCCCGGGCGAGCGGGTGATCCACTTATCCCTCTGTCCAGTTTTCCTGAGCCGGCTCTATCCTCACGGAGATCCTTAGGTTGATCGTAAGGTAATCTCGCCTTACATTGACGATCGGGAACACGAGGCCGCGCGATGCCCACACTCAAAATCACCGCCAAAGGACAAGTCACCTTCCGCCAGGATGTCCTCAGGCATCTCGGCGTTCGCCCCGGCGAGAAAATCAGCGTCGAGTTGCTCCCGGGCGGCCGCGTCGAAGCCCAAGCCGTGCGCCCGAAGGGACGGATTTCCGACGTCTTCAATGTCTTCAAGCGGAAGGGCGCCCCGTCCCTTTCGATCGAGGAGATCAACGAACTGACGGCCGAAGGCTGGGCTGGAAAACGGTGAGGATCACGGCGGACACGAACGTCCTGGTTCGCGCCATGACGGACGACAACCCGCGGCAAGGCCGCATCGCCAGGGATGCGTTGGAGCGCGCGGAAATGGTGGCGCTAACGTCGCCGACGCTATGCGAACTCGCCTGGGTGCTGTCGCGCGGCTACAAGATACCGGCCGGAGAAATCGCCGAAGCCTTCCGACGGCTGATCGACGCGGCCAACGTCGTGGTGAATCGTCCGGCGGCGGAGGCGGGTTTGGCGCATCTGGAGGCGGGCGGCGATTTTGCCGACGGCGTCATCGCCTTCGAAGGCGCCGATCTCGGCGCAGATACGTTCGTTTCCTTCGACAAGTCAGCGGTGAAGTTGGCGCTCGCGCAAGGGATGAACGCGAAGCTGCTGGCCTAGCCTTTCATGTACGGCGCCGGGGTGAAGCCGCGCTTGAATTCGCGGCGGCGCGGCCTCAAACTGGTCAAGAAACCCGGCGAGAAGACGCCTCGTCCCGATCCGATTCCGTTCGCTCCGAGAAAAGGCCTTCGCATGAGCAGTCCGACGCTGACCAATTTTCTCGGCGGCTCGCCGGCCTCGGTGGCGCTGCGCCTGATCGTCGTTTCCTTCGTCGTCGGCATGGTCCTGGTCACGTTCGGCTTCGAGCCCGCCGACATCCTCGACAGCTTCGTGCGCCTGGCCCATCGCCTGGTCGAATTCGGCCTGACCGACGTTCGCCAGATCGGCCGCATCCTGGCGACCGGCGCGCTCGTCGTGCTGCCGGTCTGGCTGGTGCTGCGGCTGCTGGATTCGCGCCGGGCGCGCTGAAGGCTCAGCCCGTCGAGGCGGCCCAATCGCGCGCCCGAATCCCCACCAGCGCCGCCAGATCGCCGCGCGCCGCGACCGTGCGCGACAGCCCGTCGAGAATCTCGTCGATCAGGCCCGGTCCGCGATAGACGAGCCCGGTGTAGAGCTGCACCAAGCTCGCGCCCGCCTCGATCTTGGCCAGCGCCGATTCGGCGTCGTCGACGCCGCCGCAGCCGATCAGCGCGAACGCGCCCCCGCAGCGCAGAAACGTCCGGGCCAGCATTCGCGTCGACGGCTCGAACAGCGGCCGGCCCGACAGGCCGCCGGCCTCGCGCGCACGAGCGTCGCGTAAGGACGGCGGCCGCGCGATCGTCGTGTTGGAGACGATCATGCCGTCGACGCCGCGCGCTGCGCACACCGCGACCACGTCGTCGAGCGCGCGCAGGTCGAGATCGGGCGCGATCTTGATCAGCACCGGCCGGCGCGGCGCGGCCTCCTCGCGCGCGTCCATCACCCGCGCCACCAGTTCGTCGAGCGCGTCGCGCCGTTGCAGATCGCGTAAAGACGGCGTGTTCGGCGAGGAGACGTTGATGGCGAAATAGCTGGCGAGCGGCGCGAACGTCTTCACCCCGAGCGCGTAGTCGGCGAGCCGATCGGCGGCGTCCTTGTTGGGGCCGAGGTTGACGCCGACCACGCCGTCGATTCTCCTTGCCGCCAGACGTGCGCGCGCCGCCTCGTAGCCGAGATTGTTGAAGCCGAAGCGATTGACCAGCGCGCGGTCGGCCTGCAGGCGGAACAGCCGCGGCGAGGGATTGCCCGATTGCGGGCGCGGCGTCAGCGTTCCCACCTCGACGAAGCCGAACCCCCACGCGAGCAACGCGCGCGGAACCTCGGCGTTCTTGTCGAACCCGGCGGCCAGGCCCAGGGGATTGGGAAACTCCAGCCCGAAGGCGCTGACCGCGAGGCGCGGATCGGGCGCGCGAGGCCGCGCGAGGGGCGCGAGCTTCAGCGCCGCGATCGTGGCGCGATGCGCGGTCTCCGGCGGCAGACGCGCCAGAACGGGGCGCGCCAACGCGCCGAGCGCGCGCATCATGCCTCGAGACTTCCGAAGAGATGACGGCCCGCCTCGCCCAGCGGCAGGGGACGCGTCCAAACGACCGCCTCGAGCGCCAGCGGTCCATAGAGATGCGGGAACAGCGCCCCGCCGCGCGCCGGCTCCCAACGTAGCGCCGGTCCCAGCGCGTCGGCCTCGACCGCCGCCAGCATGAGGTCGTCGCGCCCTTCGAACCATTTGGCGGCGGTTTCGGGCGCCTGCGCGGCGGTCGAGAAATGAATGTAGCCGTCGGCGCGGTCGACCGCCGCGCCGGCGAAGACGCCGGCCGCCTCGGCCGCGCGCCACTCCTCGAGGCCGACGATCTTGAAGATCAGCGCCATCGCCCGCTCCGCGTCCGCGCCGGCAAAATTGAAGGGCGCCCGCCGTCCCCTCCCCCACAAGGGCTACGGCATGCGCGCACCTTGACGCCGGCGGGGCGGTTGGCCGCAGGCTTTGCCGGATATGTGCACGCCACTCAATATTCCTGCAACATGCGTTTGAGCAGTTCCAGCTCTTCGCGCAGCGCGGAGTCGGAAGAGGTGAGGCCCTCGATCTTGCGCACGGCGTGCAGCACGGTCGTGTGATCGCGTCCGCCGAAGCGGCGCCCGATCTCGGGCAGCGAGCGCAAGGTGAGCGCCTTGGCGAGATACATCGCGACCTGTCTCGGCTTGACCACGGTGGCGGTGCGCCGCGAGGAAAGAATGTCGGCCCGCGTCACGCTGTAGTGGCTCGCGACCAGCTTCTGAATCTCCTCGATCTTCACGCGCTTGGGCTCCTTGGCGCGGATGAGGTCGCGGATCGCGATTTCCGCCCCTTCCACGGTGAGCGGCGGCGCGCCCTCGATCGAGTGGGCGAGCAAGCGATTGACCGCGCCTTCGAGATCGCGCCCGTTCGACGTGATCGAGTGCGCGACGAAGGCGAGAACGGCGGGCGAAATCTCGAAATGCGGGTTCTGCGCGCGCGCCGCGGCGATCCGCGCCTCGAGGATCTTCACGCGCAACGGTTCGTCCAGCGCGCTCATCTCGACGCACAGCCCCCCGGCCAAACGCGAACGCACCCGCTCCTCGAGCGATTCGAGATCTCCGGGCGGGCGGTCCGCGGCGACCACGACCTGGCGCCCGGAATCGAGAAGAGCGTTGAGCGCGTGGCCGAATTCGGCCTGGATCGCCTTGCCCTGCAGAAACTGGGCGTCGTCGAAGATCAGAAGTTCGACGGAACGCAGCGCCTCCTTGAAGGCGATCGCCGTTTGCGACTGCAACGCCGCGACAAAACCGTACATGAATCTTTCGGCCGTCAGGTAGACGACGCTGCGTCCCTGCGCGGCCGCCGCGTGCGCGGTGGCCTGCAACAAGTGCGTCTTGCCGAGCCCGACCGCCGAATGGACGTAAAGCGGGCTGAAGGCGGGCGGCTCGCCGCCACGATTCCCCGCGACGCGCTGAGCGGCCGAAAAGGCCAATTGATTGGACCGCCCCACGAGAAAGGACGCGAACGAAAGCCGGCGGTCGAGCGGCGATCCCGCCACGGTCTCCTCGCGCCCGCCGTTGTCGGTTCTCGATCCGGATCGCGACGCGGCGGACGCGTGCATCGATGCGCGGATCGCGCCGACCCGCGGACCCTCGATCGCCTTCGGATTGTTGGAGGGAGCCGCCGTCGGGCCGCTCTGCGGCGCCGGCGCGCTGGTCGAAGAGCGCACGGAGATGCTGATCGAGGCGACGGCGCCGATCTCGGCCTCCAACGCCGTGAGGATGCGCTCGTGATAATGCGACTCGATCCAGCTCTTCAGGAATCGCGTCGGCACGAAGAAATGCGCGCGACCGCCTTCGACCGTATCGAGCGCCAGCCGCCCGAACCAGCTGGTGAAGACATCTTCGCCCAGTTCCGCGCGCAGACGCGTGCAGCAGCGTCGCCAGCTGTCTTCGAGGTTGCGCATCGTGGGAATGACTCGCAAGTCGGCCGCAGCCGTAGCCAGATCGGCGCTAGGGTTCATCGGAGTCTCTTGGAAAAAGGACGAGTGGGAGAAAGGGGCGAATATCGGTTCCTCAAGAAACCGATCAGGACTGGGTCCAAGGCAGGCCTCGCACCCGCCAGCCGCCGAGCGCGCCCCGCCTGCGCGTCCCGTCCAACTCCCCTTCGAAGCCCTCCGCGATATTGTAGCAACGCGACCATCCGGCCTCGGTCAGGGCGATCGCCGCCGAGCGCGAGCGCACGCCGGAACGGCAAATGAAGAGCACGGGCGTCGAAACATCGGCGCCGCGCGCCTTCAGCGCGGCGACCAGACGCGGCGTGAAATCGGCGGCGACTTGCATCGACGGATAGATTTGCCACTCCTGGAAAATGGGCGTCTTGCCCAGGCGCCCAAGATCAGGGACGCCGACATAGGTCCATTCCGGTTGCGTGCGAACGTCGACAAGCACGGATTTTTCGTCCGCAGTCAGAATGGCGTATGCATCCGCGACGGACAAATTCCCCGCGTACCCCGCAGGTTGTTGAAATGACATGGCCTCTCCCTCCACAGCCCGCACTGTGGTCGCAATACCGAAACCTTCGTGAAACTGTTAGAATTCGTAAGAAAGCCGCCTGACGCCCTACGTCAACGAACTGTCGCAATTCAACAACAGTGAATATATAATCCTATAAAATCGGCACCTTCCTGTAGTATACGCTTATCTAGCATCGCAATTACAATGCACCAATTCCGAAGCGCCGCCCTGCATCGCTTTTTGCTTGCCCGATGACAATATCGCACGGCGACGCGGACAGGGCAACCGCCTTGTGGCGGGCCGCCGGATGTCCCGCGGCGCGCGGCGCGGCGTCGTTCGACGTCTCGTCCGCCGCCGCGGACAAACAATTGAAAAGCAGGCGAAGTTCGCCGCGAAGACCATTTTACCGGCCGCGCGCCGGCGGCGAACTCACGTCAAGAATTTGGAACAATTCCGCCATATTGCGCGCCATCGAATCGGGCCGGCGGCGCGCTTTGCCATTAACGCTTTGTAAACTATGGCATTTTCTTGATCGTCCGATTCCGACGGCAGTGGTCGTAAATATGTTGCAATTTTGTCGCGAGCGCGCCGCTCGAAAATTCTCTCGTTATGTTGCATTATAACATCAATATGGACGATTGGAACGCCAGGGCGTATCGACGCTTCGAAGCCGAGCGGAGCCGCGCCGCGGCGGACCTTCTGGCGCGCGTGCCGAGCGGCGCGCGGCGGCGGATCGTCGATCTCGGTTGCGGGCCCGGCAATTCCACGCAATTGCTCGCCGAGCGCTGCCCCGAAGGCGAGATCGTCGGCCTCGACGCCTCGCCCGACATGCTCGCGTCGGCCCGCGCGCGCCTGCCCCGGCTAACCTTCACCCAGGGCGATCTTGCGGATTGGCGCGGCGGGCCGGCCGATCTCATTTTTGCCAACGCCGTTCTGCACTGGGTTCCCGATCACATCGCGGTCATGGCACGCCTTGCGCGCGAGCTCGCGCCGCTCGGCTGCCTGGCCGTGCAGATGCCCGATAACGAAAACGAGCCGACGCACGTCCTGATGCGCGAGATCGCCGCCGAACCGCGCTTCCGAGACAAGCTGGCGCAGGCCGGGCGCGCGCGCGAGGCGATCGGCGCTTTCGCCGACTATGACGCGGCGCTTTCGCCGCTTTGCGGCGAGATCGACATCTGGCGCACCGTCTACGTCCATCGCCTGGAAGGCCCCGACGCCATCGTCGCCTGGGTCGAGAGCGCGGGATTGCGCCCCTTTGTCGCGCCGCTGGGCGCGCAAGAGCGCGCGGCCTTCCTCGCGCGCTATCGCGACGCGATCGCCGGCGCCTATCCGCCGCGCGCCGGCGGCGGCGTGCTTCTGCCGTTCCCGCGGCTCTTCATCGTCGCCGCGCGCCGCGCCCGGGCGCTCGAAGGGGATTGACGCATCCTTCGCGCCGGGGCGACATGCCGACGGCGAATCGCCGGGGTCGCCGCTTGGCGAATCGCGCCCGAGAGCCGGCGGAGGCGAAGGATGCGACGGACCTTTCTCGCTTTGGCCTGCCTCGTCGGCGCCGGCGCGGGCGCGTTCGCGCAGGACAAGGGCTCCCTCGATCCCGCGCCTCTGCCGCCGATCGCCAACCCCGCCGATCCGAAATTGCCCGCCAAGGAAATCTTCGGGCGCGCCATGACGCCCACCGAGGCGCAGACGCGGTCGATCGGCTTTTACGCGCGCGGCTGCCTGGCCGGCGCCAAGGCGCTGCCCGTCGACGGCGAAACCTGGCAGGTGATGCGCCTGTCGCGCAACCGCATTTGGGGCCATCCCGCGATGATCGCCTTCCTCGAGCGCTTTTCGCGCAAGGCGGCGCGCGAGGGCGTCTGGCCGGGCATTCTGGTGGGCGACATTTCGCAGCCGCGCGGTGGGCCGATGCTGACCGGCCACGCCTCGCACGAGATCGGCCTGGACGCCGACGTGTGGCTGACGCCGATGCCGGACCACACGCTCAGCCGCGCCGAACGCGAGGAGATGTCGGCGCTCGACATGGTCAGGCCGGACGGACTCGCCGTCGATCCCGAGCATTGGAGCGCGCGGCAGGCGGGCGTCATCAAGGCGGCGGCGGAGGAGCCGGAGGTCGAGAGAATCTTCGTCAACGCCGCGATCAAGAAGGCCCTGTGCGAAACCGCCAAGGGCGAAACGTGGATGCACAAGGTGCGTCCCTACTGGGGGCACAATTATCACTTCCACATTCGCATCGTCTGCCCGGCCGGCGACACTGCGTGCCAGCCGCAGGACCCGGTTCCGCCCGGCGACGGGTGCGACAAGTCGCTCGATTGGTGGTTCACCGACGAAGCATTGCATCCGCGCTTCGACCCCAACGCCAAGCCCAAGGCGCCGATCACGCTGGCGCAATTGCCGCCCGAATGCCGGCGCGTGCTGCTGGAGAAATAGCAGACGTTCAGCGCGCGCCGTTGGGACGATGGCCGATCCGGTCGGCGAGCGCGAGCAGAAGGGCGGCGACGACGAAGACTGCGAGAACGCCGGTCTGCCAGCCGAGGTCGCGGTCCGAGGCGTGGCTGACGTCCATGAAGGCCTCGAGCAGCTTGACGGCGGAAATGGCGACGATCGAGGCCATCAACTTCAGCTTGAGTTCGCCGAAGTCGATATCGGCCATCCAGCGCGGCCAATCCTCATGCGCCTCGATGTCGATGCGCGAGACGAAATTGATGTAGCCGGAAAGGATGACGATGACGATGAGCGACGCCGAGAGCGTCAGATCGACGATGCCGAGCGCGGCGAGCAGAACGGCCTCCTCGCCCATGCCGACGAACTGCGTCGCCAGATCGTAGACGCGCATGGCGACCTTGGCGAGCAGCGCCAGCAGCGCAAAAACCAGCGCGACGTAGAACGGCGCCAGCAGCCATCGGCTCGCGAACAGGATTTTCTCGAACGACGATTTGAGCACGCGAGCCCCCGCAAGGCTCACGCATCCTGCGCCAAGATCCGCGGGACCCGCAAGCGCAAACCGGCTAGGCGCGAGGCGAGCATGCCGATCGCCATCGCCGCGACGAAGACCATCGCGCTCGGGCTGAAGAAGCCGATGTCCACGATGCCCGGCGCCGGGCATACCCCGGCCAGTCCCCAGCCGACGCCGAAGATCAGCGCGCCGAGCGCCAGCGGCGCGTCGATCGCGCGCGCCTTCGGCAGGTCGATGTCGCCGCCGAGCCAATTGACGCGGCGCCGGCGCGCCAGCGCGAAAGCCGGCGCCGCGACCGCGATCGCGCCGGCCATGACGAAGGCGAGCGAGGGATCCCAGGCGCCAGCGAGATCGAGGAAGCCGAGAACCTTGGACGGTTCGCTCATGCCGGAAAGGCAGAGCCCGATACCGAAGACGAGGCCGACGATGAGGGCGGCGGCGTTGCGCATCGCATCACTCCGTTTGTTCAGGCCAGGACGTGGCGGACGACGAAGACGGTCGCGAAACCGGCGGCCATGAACAGCGCCGTGGCGACGAACGAGCGCGGCGACAGCCGCGCCAGGCCGCAAACGCCGTGGCCGCTCGTGCATCCCGAGCCCAACCGGGCGCCGAATCCGACAAGCAGCCCGGAGACGAGGAGGACGGGCCAGCCCGCCGTAAACGTCGGCCCCGCCGCGCCCCACAGGACCTGCGCCAGGCTCGGCGCCGCGGCCAGCCCGGCGATCAGCGACCAGCGCCACGCCGCTTCGCCGTCGCGTCCGTCGAGGGCGCCGCCGAGAATCCCCGCCGCGCCCATGACGCGGCCCCCGCCGAGGATCAACAGAGCGGCCGCGGCGCCGATCATCGCCCCGCCCGCGAGCGCCGAGAACGGCGTGAAATGGCTCCAGTCGATGTTCATTACAGGTCCTTTCTGTCTATCAATTATATAGACAGACTCGATCTGGTGCAAGTCCGTGGGAGAAAATTTGAAACGACCGGAGAAGGAGTTGACGCGCCTTACTCTGTCCATACACTTATGGTATGAAAACAATCGCATGGAGCCCCGAGAAAAACCGGGAGCTCAAATCCGACGCCAAGAGGAACATCTGTTTCGAGGACATCGTCGCCGCGATCGAAAGCGGCGGACTTCTCGACGATATCGAACATCCGAATTCGGAAAAATATCCTGGCCAACGCATGCTCGTCGTCCTCGCGAAGGCCTATGTCTACGCCGTGCCCTATGTTCGAACTCCGGAAGGGATATTCCTGAAGACCGTTTTCCCCAGCCGACGCCTGAAAGCCCACTACTTCTCCGGTGAAACCCATGAGCAAGACGCCTGAAATCGGCAAGTTTCTCGACGCCGAAGAGCAAGCGCTCATTCAATCCTTCGAGACGAGCGGCGCGCCGTTCAAAAGCCGGTTGACCCCCGCGCGCAAGCGCGAGATCGAACTCATGGCGCACGCGGCGATGACCGACGAGCGCGCCAAGATTTCGCTTCGCGTCCCCAAACGCGACCTGACCCGCCTCAAGTCCCGCGCCCTGCAGGAAGGCATCCCCTACCAGACGCTGATCAACGCGCTGATTCATAGGTATGTCTCCGATTGAGGGGGACGCAGCGGTGGACTGCGCCCCAAGACCGAGGCGCTCTTCGACGCTTCGGGCAGCCGCGCTAGAGCGGCAGGGCGATAGGCTATCCAATCGCGTTGCCGAGCGAGAGAGTTCTGAACGATGGCCTTTCTCGCCTGCGAAGGCGCGCGTCGCGCAAGCGGCGGCCGACGCGCGGAGCGCCGGGCGCGTCGAACGGTTCGGGATTTTTTAGATCACGAGCGCGCGCCGAGAACCCGCCCGGCGACCGCGTCGAGCTTGCGCACGAGGTCGAGGTCGCGCGCTTCCGGATGGGTGATGATCGCGCCCTCGAGGGCGCGATCCGAGCCGACCGGGCACGGCTCGTGTTCGGCCGGGAAATCTCTGAGGACACGTCCCAGCAGCGCGGTGACGCGATGGGCGTTGTCCTTGGCCACCTGGATGACCGAGGCGACGTCGACGGCGCCGTGCTCTTCGTGCCAGCAATCGTAGTCGGTGACCATCGCGATCGTCGCGTAGGAGATTTCCGCCTCGCGCGCCAGCTTGGCCTCGGTCGCGGCCGTCATGCCGATCACGTCGAGGCCGCGCGCCTGATAGGCCAGCGACTCGGCGAGCGTCGAGAATTGCGGCCCCTCCATGCAGACGTAGGTTCCCCCGAGCCGGCAAGCGATCCCCTCCGCCTCGGCGGCGGCGGCGATGCGCCGGCTGAGCAGCGGCGCGATCGGGTGGGCCATCGAGACGTGCGCGACGCAGCCCGTTCCGAAAAAGCTCGTCTGGCGCGCGAAGGTTCGGTCCTCGAACTGATCGACGAGCACGAACAGCCCGGGATAGAGCTCCCGGCGAAACGAGCCGCAGGCGGAGATCGCGATGATGTCGGTGACCCCGGAGCGCTTCAACGCGTCGATATTGGCGCGGTAATTGACCGTGGACGGCGAAAAACGGTGCCCCTGGCCGTGCCGCGACAAGAACACGGCCTGCGTGCCGGCGATGCGGCCGAAACGAAGAACGTCCGACGGCTCGCCCCACGGCGTCGCGACGCGCTCCTCCCTGATTTCGGTCAGCCCATCGAGATGATAGACTCCCGAGCCGCCGATGACGCCGACGATCGCCTTGGCCATGACGCCTCCCGCGCCGGATCGCTGGCGCCGGCCGGCGCCGCCGCAAGGGCGGATGCGCTCGCTCCGCCCGTCGATTTTAGTGCAGATCGCTCCAGATGCGCTTCTTGACGAAATAGAGCAACCCGGAGAGAACAAACAGAAAGATCATGACGCGCAGGCCGATCTTCTTGCGTTCGGCCAGGTTCGGGTCGGCGGCCCAGCTCAAGAAGGCCGAAACGTCGCGCGCGTAGTTGTCGAGCGTCGGCGGCGTGCCGTCCGCATAGGCGACCGCCCCGTCGGCGATCGGCTTGGGCATCGCGATCGTGTGACCGGGAAAATAAAGGTTCCATTGCGGATCGTCGGCCTTCGTGTAGCCGATCACGATCGCATAGATATAGTCGGCGCCCATTTCCTGGTATTGGACGAACGGCGCCGCGTCGAAAATGAACCAGGGAAAGCCTCGCTCGAATTTGAGCGCCTTGGCGAGCAAAGCCATATCGGGCGGCGCCTTGCCGAAGGCCGCCGCCGCGGCCTGATCGTTGGGAAACGAATCGGGCGGCGGAAAATCGTCCGAGGGCGTGCCCGCCCGCTTGAAGATTTCGCCCTTTTCGTTCGGCTCGTCGTTGAGGACCCGATAGTCCGCCGCCAGCGTCTGGATCTGAGCCAGGCTGAAGCGGGGTCCGCCGGGATCGCCGAGCGTGCGGAAGGCGATGCTCAGGCGGTGGCAGTTGCCGCACACCTCCTTGTAGACCTGGAACCCGCGCTGCAACTGAGCCTGATCGTACGCGCCGAACAGGCCCGAGAAGCTCCAGCTCTGCCGCGCCGGGTTCGGCTGTTCGGCCGCGTCCTGGGCCGACGCGATCGGACCGCTCACCGCCAGCAGCGCGAGGCCGGCGGCAACGAAAAGGCGAGTCTTCAAACGGAACATGGTCGGATTTCCCTGGGAGTGGCCGCCAATCAACTCGAGACCGACGGCGCGCTCGCCTCGCCCTTCTTCGCCAGGACGGCGTCGGCGATCGAGGCGGGCATCGGCCGGGTCTTCTCGATCAAGCCCAGCAACGGCAGAACGACGACGAGGAAGGCGAAATAGCCGAACGTGAGAATCCGCGACGCCAAGGTCGTCGCGTCGGAGACCTCCTGCGAGCCGAGATAGCCGAGCCCGACGCAGCAGGCGACGAACACCCAGAAGAAGAAGCGGAACAGCGGCCGGTACTTGGCCGATTTGACCGGCGAGGTGTCGAGCCAGGGCAGAAGGGCGAGCAACACGATCGCGGCGAACGGGGCGAGGACCCCGATGAGCTTGCTGGGGATCGCGCGCAGGATCGCGTAGAACGGCAGGAGATACCACTCCGGCACGATATGCGCGGGCGTCGAAAGCGGATTGGCGACCACCGAATTGTCCGCGTCGAGCAGATAGTTGGGAATGTAGAAGACGAACCAGGCGTAGAGGATCAGGAACAGCGAAAGCGCGAAGACATCCTTGATCGTCGCGTAGGGCGTGAACGCCATGGTGTCGCGCTCGACGTTCTCGACCTCGACCCCGTCCGGATTGTTCTGACCCGTCACGTGCACCGCCCAGACGTGCAGGCCGACGACGCCGGCGATCATGAACGGCAGGAGATAGTGCAGCGAATAGAAGCGATTCAGCGTGGGATCGCCGACCGCGTAACCGCCCCACAGCCAATGCGCGATGCCGCCGCCGACCAGCGGGATGGCGGTGAACAGGCTGGTGATCACCGTCGCCCCGGCGAAGCTCATCGAGCCCCAGGGCAACACGTAGCCCAAGAACGCCGTCGCCATCATCAGGAGATAGAGGATCACGCCGAGAATCCACAGCACCTCGCGCGGCGCCTTGTAGGACCCGTAATAGATGCCGCGGAACATGTGGATATAGGCCGCCAGGAAGAACATCGAGGCGCCGTTGGTATGGAGATAGCGGATCAGCCAACCGTAGTTGACGTCGCGCATGATGTGCTCGACCGAGGCGAAGGCCATCGCCGCGCTCGGCACATAGTGCATCGCCAGCACGATCCCGGTGACGATCTGCGCGATCAGCATGAACGACAGGATCGCGCCGAAGGTCCAGAGATAATTCAAGTTTCGCGGCACGGGAAAGGCCACGAAGGAGGAATGCATCAGGCCCAGGATCGGCAGGCGCGCTTCGAGCCACCGCCCGAGGGCGCTCTTGGGGACGTAGGTCGAGGTTCCGCTCATGGCTTCAAGTCTCTGGGATGGCTTCGGGCGCGACGGTCGAATGCAGGGCGAACGGCTGCGGGATCAACCGATCTTGACCTTCGTGTCGCTCAGAAAGGCGTATTCGGGCACGGCGAGATTGAGCGGCGCGGGCCCCTGGCGAATGCGCCCCGACGTGTCGTAGATCGAGCCATGGCAAGGGCACTTCCAGCCGTCGTACTGGCCTTCGTGGCCCAGCGGCACGCATCCCAAATGCGTGCAAATCCCGACGACGATCAGCCATTCCGGCCGTTGCACCCGCTGTTGGTCGGTCTGCGGGTCTTTCAGTTCGCTGAGCGGCGTATTCACCGCCTCGTCGATTTCCTTCTGCGTGCGATGGCGGATGAACACGGGACCGCCGCGCCATTTGACGGTGACGATCTGGCCTTCGGCGATCGCGCCGATGTCGACTTCGATCGAGGAGAGCGCGAGGGTCGAGGCGTCCGGGTTCATCTGGTCGACGAGCGGCCAGACGACGGCGCCGACCCCGACCGCGCCGACCGCGGCGGTGGCGATGAATAAGAAGTCTCGGCGGTTTGGATTCTCGATAGCCGCGCTCGCCAAATGCTCCCCCAATCGTTCTCGCCGGCCGTTCGGCCGGCCAAATGAATTCCGCGGCCTTTCGCGATGCGCCGCAAGGGCGCCTGCGATACGAACCGCTCAAGGAAAATGCCGCGCTCGATCGAGCGCGCCATCGTTCGGAGGGGGCTATTTCGCATCGTTCTCCATGGTTGTCCATAGGCTCGCTTGCGCAAATGCGGAGCAGCCGGAGGCCGTCCCTGCGGGGCGTCGCCGACCGCCTCGCCGCTTTCGGCGGCGGGAGCGAAACGGGAAGCGGCGGGCCGGCTCGACGAACGATCCGAGCGGCCAGGGGCATGACAAGCGCGCCGAATCCTGCTTAGCCGAGGGTCCGATGTCGCCGCCTTCCGCTCCCCTGACCCTGGCGCTCTACGAGCCCGACATCGCGCAGAACGTCGGCGCGATGCTGCGCACCTGCGCCTGCCTCGGGGTCGAGGCCGCGATCATCGAGCCGGCGGGCTTCGCCCTCTCCGATCGGCGCCTGCGCCGCTCCGGCATGGACTACCTCGACGCGCTTTCCATCGAGCGGCATCTCGACTTCGAGCGCTTCGAGGCTTGGCGCGCGCGGGCCCGGCGACGTCTCGTTCTGTTGACGACGAAGGGCGAGGCGGCGTTGTGGGACTTCGCCTTCCGTCCGGGCGACGTCATTCTCGTCGGGCGCGAGTCGGCGGGCGTTCCGGAGCCGGTGCGGGCGCGCGCCGACGCGCGGGTGAGGATTCCCATTCGTGCGCCGCTGCGCTCGCTCAACGTCGGCGTCGCCGCGGCGCTGGCGCTGGGCGAAGCGCGGCGCCAGTTGCAGGGCGACCCCGGTCCGATCGGCGCTCCCTCCGGCGCCGCGGCCGGCGAGGGCGCCGCACGGGCGTGACAACGGCCTCGACTTGCGCGATGTTCGCGCCGGCGGGGCGACGACATGAGCCGAAGCTATAGGGGGGGATTCGGGTTGAACGATACGGTGCAGGTCCTGATCGCCGACGATCATCCGCTCGTCCTCGGCGCTTTGCGCCAGGCGGTGAGCGGCGCGATTCCCGGCGCCAAGATTCACGAGGCGGACGATTTCGAAAGCCTCGCCGCGGCGCTCGAACGAACGCCGGACATGGATTTGGTGCTGCTCGACCTGACGATGCCGGGCGTGCGCGGATTTTCCGGGCTGTTGTTCCTGCGCTCCGAACGGCCGGGCGTTCCCGTCATCGTCGTCTCCGGCAACGAAGACCGCGCCGTCATGCGCCATTGCATCGAGTTCGGGGCGGCCGGCTATGTCCCCAAGTCCCTCGACGTCGAGACGATGCGCACGGCGATCCGCAAGGTGCTGGACGGCGGGCAATGGACGCCGCCCGATCTCGACCTCACCGTGCAGCCCAATCGCGAAGCGAGCGCCCTGGTGCGCCGGCTCTCCTCGCTGACGCCGCAGCAGGTGCGCGTCCTGATGATGCTGTCGCAAGGGCTGCTCAACAAACAGATCGCCTACGAGCTCGGCGTCTCCGAGGCCACGGTGAAGGCGCACGTCTCGGCGATCCTGCAGAAGCTCGGCGTCGAGAGCCGCACCCAGGCGGTCATCCTCGCCGCCAAGATCGAGAAGATGCAGGAGCTCGCCCCTTCGCCATGAGGGCCGCCGCGGCGGGACCGCGCCCCGCGGCTTCTGACGCCGCCGCGAACGTGCTATCCTGACGCCGAAAGGAACGCGCCTTATGGCCGAAGCCCAGGCCCGGACGATGAGCGTCGAGGAATTCTATCGCTGGCAGCTCGACCAGGACGAGCGCTACGAACTCGTCGACGGCGTCCCCGTGCCCCTGCGCGCGATGACCGGCGCCAGCAACGCCCACGACGTCATCCTGGTCAATTGCATTGCCGAGTTGCACGCGCGCCTGCGGGGCAAGCCCTGCCGCGTCGCCAGCGCCGACACGGCGTTGAGAACCGCGATCCGCTCGTCGCGCCGCCCGGACGTCACGGTCGACTGCGCGCCGATCGAGGCCGGGTCCTACGAGTCGCATCGCCCGACCGTCGTCGTCGAGGTTCTCTCGCCCTCGACGCGCAAGATCGACCGCTTCACCAAGCTCGAGGAATACCGCCGCCATCCGAGCCTGCGCCATATCCTGCTCGTCGATCCCGACGCCGTCGCGGCCAAGCTCTATTCGCGCGTCGACGAAGGCGCGTGGTCGGACGTCGACCTCATCGGCGGGGACGCCGTCGTCGCGCTGCCGGCGATCGACGTGACGCTGCCGCTGAGCGCGCTCTACGAGCGGCTCGATATGCCGGCGTGAGGGTTGCGCGGCGTCGGTGGGCCGATTACAAAATCGTACGGCCTCGCGCTTGCCTAGCGACGGTTCGTCGGAGTTCGCCCGCCATGCGCATTCTCCTGCAACAAACGGCCGCCGTCGGCGCCGTCGTTTTTCTCGCCTCCTGCCTCGCGCCGGCCGCCGCGTCGGCGGCGCAACAGGTTCCCTTCGTCGGATGCGCGGGCGACGGGCAGACGGGCCCGGTCGCGGCCCCCAAGGGCGCGCCGAAGTCGATCGACGTCGACGCGGCGACGGCGGGCCAGCTCGCCTTCTACCAGGCCCAGGACTCCTTCGGCGTTCTCGCCCCGCGCGGGTGGAAGTGCTTCTATTTCTACGGCTCGAGCGGCGCGACGCTGGTGATCGCGCCGAGCGGAAACCTGCAAAACGCGTTGAACGCCCCATTGACCGGTCCGGCCGTGGTCGAGAGCCAGGACTACGGCGGTACGTCCGGACGATTCGAGGTGGCGAAATACTCGGCGCGGCTCTTTCCCCAACTCGAGCAAGCGTTCATCGCCAGCGTGATCGCGGAGGGGATCGAGCCGAAGGAAGACTTTCCCTCCGGCCCCTACCCCGCCGACAAGACGACCGCCAAGAGCGCCCGTCTCATCGAGTTCGAGACGCCCGCCAACATGGACGGGCTCGGAACCTCCGGCCAGCTACAGAAGAGCGCGCTGCCGATCGAAGGCATGGCGAAGCTCGAGGATACGGCCGACGGCCCGGATTTCTACCTGCTCTCCGTCCGCCTGCCCGCCAACCAGGCGGCGCTCGCGCCGGCGATCGTCTCGCAGGCGGAGTAGACGGCTGCGGGTCGAGTTTCCGATCTAATGCGCCTGATTCCTTTCGCGACGCCGGCGCCGAAGCGCTGCCGGAATCATCGTGACTTCGTGGCCGTTTGGTGTAACATGTTACGCAATGGAGGTTCGAATGCCACACTCGACCCGAAAGCCCGCTCCCCCGTCCAAGCGCATGGCGAGCTATCGCCAACGGATGCGCGCCTCGGGTTTGCGCCCCGTGCAAATCTGGGTCCCCGACACGCGCGCGCCCGATTTCGTCGAAACGTGTCGGCGACAGGCGCGCGCGGTCGCGGCCAGCGATCCAGCCGGCGATGAAATCATGCGCTTTGTCGCGAGCGTCTACGAATGGCCGGAGCCGTAATGCGGCGCGGACAATTCGTGACGGTCGCCACGGCGGGCGACTACGGCAAGCCGCGCCCGGCGCTCGTCGTGCAAAGCGATCTTTTCGCCGAGCTTCCCTCGGTCGTGATCTGCCCGCTGACGACGACCCTTCGTGACGACGCCGATCAGTTCCGGCTCGAGGTCGCCCCGTCGCCACAGAACGGATTGCGCGAGATTTCGCAAATCGCGATCGACAAGATCACTGTCGTGCCCAACGCCGAGATCGGCGGAGTGATCGGAATGGCGGACGACGCCTTGCTATTGCGGGTCAATCGCGCGCTCGCCCTGTTTCTCAGCATCGTTTGAATTGCGAATAAGCCCGTGCGCGGCTGCGGAGCCGGCCGCGCGCCCCAACCCGCCTCAAAGCCCGCCCATGGCGCAGACGATCCGCCATTCCTCGTCGGTCACCGGCTGCACCGAGAGGCGCGAATTCGCCACCAGCGCCATCTTGGCGAGGCGCTTCTCCGCCTTGATCGCCTCCAACGTCACAGGCGTGGGCAAAGGCTTCACCGCCTTGACGTCGACCATGCCGAACTTGCCGCTTTCGTCGCTCGGATCGGGATAATAGGGTTTGATCACCTCGACGATCCCGACGATCTCTTTGCCCTCGTTGGAGTGATAAAAGAAGCCGCGCTCGCCGACCTTCATCGCCATCATGTTCAGCTTGGCCGAATGGTTGCGCACGCCGTTCCAGCTCGTCCCCTTTTCGCCCTCGGCGAGCTGCGCCTCGAAGGACCAGGCAGAGGGCTCGCTCTTGAACAGCCAGTGGGCCATCGTCGCCTCACGCCAGCGGCGCGCCGACGCCCTGACGCCAGGGCTTGATGTCGACGCTCGCGAACAATCCCGCCACGGCGTAGGGGTCCTTGGCGCACAGCGCCGCGACCTCGTCCGTCGATTCGCCTTCGAAGATGATCATCGAGCCGACCATCGACTTCTGATCCGGCGCCAACAGCGCGCCGGCGAGCTTCACCCGCGCGCCGAGCGAGGCGAGATAGGCGAGGTGCGCGGGCCGGTTCTCCTGACGCTTGGCCATGCTGTCGGGTTTGTCGGCGCAGGTGGCGACGAAGAGCATGCGTTTCTCCTGTTCGGCGAGCGAAGCTAGGAGATCGCGCTGGAATCGTAAAGCGTCGCCGGCCTATTCCTCGCCCTTCAATGGGCGCGCGAGCAACGCGCCCGCGGCGCCCCTGGCGTCGATCGACCCGCCGAGCAGCGCCTCGACGGTCGCCGAGATCGGCATGTCGACGGAACGCGCGCGCGCCATTTTCATCAGCGCCGACGCGGTGAAGACGCCCTCGACCAACTTGCCGGCGCTCGCCTCGCCGACGCCGCGCCCCTGCCCGAGCGCGAGGCCGAAGGCGAAGTTTCGCGACTGCCTCGACGAGCAGGTGAGCACGAGATCGCCGAGCCCGGAGAGCCCCATCAAGGTGTTCGGGCGAGCGCCGAACGTCTCGCCGAAGCGTCTGAGCTCGGCGAAGCCGCGCGCGATCAGCGCCGCGCCGGCGCTGGCGCCCAGCTCGAGCCCCGCCGCAACGCCGCAGGCGATCCCCAGCACGTTCTTGGCGGCGCCGCCGATCTCGACGCCACGCACGTCGGTCGAATGGTACAGCCTGAGGTTCGGCCCCCGCAGCGCGGCGCAAAGCCGGCGCGCCAAGTCATCGTCGACGCTCGCCAGCGTCACCGCCGTCGGCAGGCCGGCGGCGACGTCGGCGGCGAAACTCGGCCCGGAGAGGATTGCGCTGGGCCAACCCGGCGCGGCTTCCGCGAGCACTTCGGTCATGAAACGGTCCGAGCCTCGCTCGATGCCCTTGGCGCAGGCGACGAGCGGCCTGGGCCGCGACAGCGCCGCGGCGATGCGGCCCGCCGCGTCGCGCGTCGCCTGCGCGGGAACGACGACGAGAATGGCGTCACACCCCTCGAGGACGCGCATGTCCGCGCTGGCGCGAACCGCGGGCGCCAGCGCGACGCCGGGAAGGCGCGCGCCGCGCCGCGTCTCGTCGAGCGCGCGCATCGAGGCCGCGTCGCGGCCCCAGATCGCGACGCCGCGCCCCGCGCTCGCCACCGCGTTGGCGAGCGCGAGGCCCCAGGCGCCCGCCCCCGCGACGCCGATCGTCGCCAATCCCTTCACCGCGCGCCCTTCCCGCGAATGGATCGCCCGCCAGCCGCTCCCCGTTGAAATCATCGATTCGCCGCCGGCGCAACCGCGACGACGACGGCCGGTTCTAGCCAAATCGACTCGGCGAGCCTAACTAGAGGGATGACGGCCGCCCGAAGCGGAGCGGCGGGGGCCGCGCGGCGCAAATCGAGGGATAGGCGATGCAGAATCTCGACATTTCGACGATCGTCTTCGCGATCGTCGCGATCTTCGTGGTTTTCAAGCTTCGTTCGGTGCTCGGAACGCGCAACGGCGCGGAGAGGCCGCCGATCGATCCGACGCCGCCGCGCGGCCCCAACGATTTCAACAGCCCACCCGCCAAGGGCAACGTCATCCCGCTCGGCGTCGCCGCGCGAGCGGCCGGGCGGCCGGACGAAGCGGCGCCCGCCCTCGACCGCTGGAAGGGTTTCGCCGAGCCGGGCTCGCCGGTCGCGGCGGGGTTCGACGCGATCGCCGCCGCCGACGGCGGCTTCGCGCCCGACAGTTTCCTTTCCGGCGCGCGCTCGGCCTACGAGATGGTCGTCGGGGCTTTCGCCGCGGGGGACATGCCGACCTTGCGCCGGCTGCTGGCGCCGGACGTTCTCGCCAATTTCAGTCAGGCGATCCGAGCGCGCCTGGCCGCCGAGCAGACGATGACGACGACGCTGGTCTCCATCGATTCGGCCGACATCGTCGAGGCGCGGCTGGCGGGCTCGGTCGCCACGGTCGCGGTGCGTTTCGCCGCCAAGCTCGCTTCGGCGACGCTCGACAAGTCCGGCGCGGCGGTCGAGGGATCGGCGAACGACGTCGCCGACCACCTCGACATCTGGACGTTCACCCGCGACGTCGGCTCGCGCGATCCCAACTGGCTGCTCGCGGCGACGCAGACGGTTCATTGACGGCGGGTCGGGAGATCGAGGCGCGTTGGTCAGGAGCTCCGCCATGGCGCCGCGCCTTCGGCCGGTCCGTTTCGACGATCTCGTCGGCTTCGAGTCCGACGACGCCCTCGCCGCCTTCGCGGTTTTCCAGCGTTCGGCGCGCGCGCTTCGCCAGGGCGCGGCGTCGACGCGGCCGGCGCGCGATCCTTCGCCGCGGCTCCTCGCCATCGCGCGCGAGGCGTTGGGCGCCCCGATCCGCGCGGCCGCCGACGCGCGAACCTTCTTCGCCGCGCGCTTTCGCGCCTTTCGCGTCGATCCGCAAGAGGCGGACGGCAAGGGGTTGCTGACCGGATACTACGAGCCGCTCGTCAAGGGCTCGCCGACGCGCACGGCCGAGTTCGCCGCGCCGATCCTCGCGCGCCCCCGCGATCTCGTCGCTTTCCCCCTCGGCGCCGCGCCGGCCGGGTTCGATCCCGCCTCGAGCGGCGCGCAGCGCTTGAGCGACGGCACGCTGCGGCCTTATCCCGAGCGCGCGGCGATCGAGGCGGAGAGCGGCCAAGCGCTGCTCTGGCTCGCCGATCCCATCGAGGTCTTCTTCGCGCAGGTCCAGGGGTCGGCGCGCGTGCGACTGCCCGACGGGCGCGAGGTCCGCCTCGCCTACGACGGGCGCAACGGCCGGCCCTATACGTCGATCGGCCGCCTGCTGATCGAAGCGGGCGAGATACCAGAGTGCGAGATGTCGCTCGCCCGGCTGAAGTTTTGGCTGCGCGAGCACGGGCTCGAACCGGGGGAGCGGGGACGCGCGCTGATGCAGCGCAATCGCTCCTATGTCTTCTTCAAGATCGAGGAGGCGTTCGATCCTTCGCAGGGGCCGATCGGCGGCGCGGGAATTCCCCTGACGCCGCTGCGCTCGATCGCCGTCGACCGATCGATTTGGGCCTACGGGACGCCGTTCTGGATCGAGGCGGAGCTGCCCTGGGAGAGAGAGGCGGCGAGCCCGTTCCGCCGCCTGACGATCGCGCAGGACACGGGATCGGCGATCCTCGGCGCGGCGCGCGCCGACATCTTCTTCGGCGGCGGCGAGGCGGCGGGCGCGCGCGCCGGCGCCATCCGCCATCGCGGCCAATTCACCGCGCTGCTGCCGCTGGGAGACGAGCCATGAAGGAGGCGACGGACAAGCCGCGCCCGTCCCGCCTGCGGCGGCTCAGCGACGAGGAGATCGCCCTGTGGGTCGAGGTCGCCAAGAGCGTCGCCAAGCGGCGCGGCGCGAGCCTGCCGACGCCCGCCGCGTCGATTCCGCCCGCGCCGCCGCAGCCGGCGTCGACGGCGCCCGCCGTCATCCCGCCGGCGAGGCCGCGCAAGCCCGCCGCGCCGCCTCCCCTCGCGCCGCTGGAGCGCCGGCTGAAGCGCGATCTCGCGCGCGGCCGCAGCGCCGTCGACAGCGCCATCGACCTGCACGGCATGACCCAAGCCGAGGCGCATAGCGCGCTGCGCGGCTTTCTCGCCTACGCGCAGTCGCAAGGCGATCGGCTGGTGATCGTCGTCACCGGCAAGGGGGGCGGCAAGTCGCGGCCCGACGCCCTGCCCTGGATCGACGAGCCCGGCGTCCTCAGGCGCCTCGTGCCCCATTGGCTGCGCGAAGCGGACCTGCGCGGCGTCGTGCTCGGCTTCGAGGAGGCGGGCCGCGCCCACGGCGGCGCCGGCGCGCTCTATGTCAGGCTGAGGCGGCGGGAGCGGCGGTGAGGGGGCGCTCGCCTGGCGCCCTCGCATGGCGCTTGTAGGCGCGACCGCTGGTCGCGCTCGTTCCGCTACATCGATTTTCCCGCAACAGGGCGCTGACGCGCCGGACGCGCTCAGCGAGCGCGTCTACAAGGCGCGGAGCGCCCCGATTTGACCTCGCCGCGCGGCGATGCGAGGAGGGCGCGCGGAAAATGAGGGGGCGCTCGTTCCATGACCGAAGCCGTAGACGTTCTGGGCCTGGGCAATTCGCTGGTCGACATCATCGCGCATGCCGACGACGCCTATCTCATCGCCCAGGATATGGTGAAGGGCGCGATGACGCTGATCGACGAGGATCGCGCCGAGGCGCTTTACGCCGCGCGCCGCGATCCGCGCGTCATCTCGGGCGGATCGGCGGCCAACACCATCGTCGGCGTCGCTTCGTTCGGCGTCAGCAGCGCCTATATCGGCAAGGTCAAGAACGACGAGCTCGGCTACGTCTTCGCTGAGGACATCCGCGCCACCGGCGTCGGCTTCGCCACCCGCCCGGCCGAGGAGGGGCCGGCCACCGGCCGTTGTTTCGTCTACGTGACGCCGGACGGCGAGCGCACGATGAACACCTTCCTGGGCGCGAGCACCTATCTGTCGCCGCCCGACGTCGACGAGGCGCTGGTGCGCGCCTCGCGCATCGTCTACCTCGAAGGCTACATGTGGGACCGGCCGGCGGCCAAGTCGGCGTTCCAGAAGGCGGCCGAGATCGCCCGCCAGGCAGGCCATCGCGTCGCCTTGACGCTATCCGACTCGTTTTGCGTCGATCGCTTTCGCGGCGAATTCATCGATCTCGTGCGCCGCGGCCTCGTCGACACCCTGTTCGCCAACACCGACGAAATCCTGTCGCTCTATCAGACGCCGCACTTGGCCGAAGCGATCGACGCGGTGCGGCGCGAAGGCGCGCTCGCGATCGTGACGCGCTCGGAAAAGGGATCGGTCGTCATCGACGGCCACAGGACGCACGAAGTTCCCGCGTTCCCGGTCGCGCGCGTCGTCGACACCACCGGGGCGGGCGACATGTTTTCGGCGGGCTTCCTGGCCGGCCTGGCGAAAGGCGCGGATCTCGACACCTGCGCCCAGCTCGGCGCGCTCGCCGCGGCCGAGATCATTCAGCACTTGGGGGCCCGGCCGCTCGTCTCGCTCGCCGCGCTCGCGCGCGATAACGATCTCACCGCTTGACGTCGAGACGCGCGCGCCGCCGCGCCCGGTTCGTCAGCCGCGCGCGCCGGCGAGATAATCCTTGAAATCGCTCATCGACGCGAATTTGAAGGCGCCGTCTTCGGTTTCCGCTTCGATCGAGCCGTCCGAGAATATCTTGTAGTTGGCGCCGCCTGCGCTGTAGTGGCCGACGAGCGTCGGCGCGGCCTCCGGTTCGACCAGCGCGTGCTCGATCTGCGTGAGCGTCGGCAAATGGCCCGACCGATTCTCGTTGACCGCATCCTCTTGCGCGAGCGCGACCGGCTCGGCCTCGATCGCGGCAAGCGCTTCGAGCGGAACCTGCGCGTGCGCGGGGGGCGGCTCTTCGGCGGCGGCCGGCGCTTGCGCAGCGGGGGGCTCGTCCGCACCGGGGGGCTCGTCCGCGGCGGCCGCGGCCACCGGCTCCTCTTCGCTCGCCGGCTCGGGTTCGCGCAACAGAGCGGCTTCCGCCTCCGCCAGCCGGCCTTGCAGGGACTCGTGACCTTGCAGAGTCTGGATCGCCGCCGCGACGACGCCGAGGCGTCGAATGAGCGCGCCGATCGCCAGCGTCACGCCGCCCGCGCACAGCGACAACATTCCGCACAGGGCGTAGAGCAGGCCGATCTCGGTGGGCATCAAGTCGACGCTGGCGACGAACCACGCCGCTCCGCCCGCCACGAACAGGAGTCCGAGAACAAAAGTGAAAATCGCCATTCACCCTCCAACGCGTTCAATTTGTCAAAAAAGCGGCGCGTCGGGAAGGCCCTCGCCGCGACGCGGGTTCGCGATCGGCTCGCAGCCGCCGAGCGCCCGCCCTGTTGCGAGGCGTACGGCGCCGGTCTAACAATGACGTCGCGCCCGAGCGACCTCGCTCGCTCGGCGCGCGCGATTCCCGAAAACGTTCATTCTAGGAGCCACGTCGATGACCTTTTCGCTTCCCGATCTCCCCTACGCTTACGACGCCTTGGCCCCATACATGTCCAAGGAAACGCTCGAATACCACCACGACAAGCACCATCTGGCCTACGTCAACAACGGCAATAATCTGCTCAAGGGCACGGAGTGGGAAGGCCAGTCGCTCGAGGACATCGTGCGCGGCGCCCACGGCAAGAATCCGGGCCTCTTCAACAACGCGGGCCAGCACTACAATCATCTCCATTTCTGGAAATGGATGAAGCCGAACGGCGGCGGCAAGATTCCCGGCGAACTCGAAAAGGCGTTGATCGATTCGTTCGGCTCGGTCGGCAAGGCCAAAGAGGACTTGATTCAGGCCGGCGCGACTCAATTCGGTTCGGGCTGGGGATGGCTCGCCGTCATGGAAGGCAAGATCATCGCCACCAAGACGCCCAACGGCGAAAACCCGCTGGTGCACAGAGGCCGCCCGATCCTCGGCATCGACGTCTGGGAGCATTCCTACTACATCGACTACCGCAATCGCCGCCCCGACTATCTCAAGGCCTTCGTCGAAAACCTGGTCAACTGGGAATACGTGGCGGAGCTCTATCACGCCGCGAGCAAGTGAGGCCGCGCGGCGCGCGTTTGCGCCGTTGACCGTGCGAGGGCTCGCCGATCGCTTCGCCGATCGGCGAGCGCCGCGCGATCACTCGACGAGATTGATCTTCTTGTCCTTGCACAGCTCGACGCCTTGCGCGTCCATGGTCGTGCCGTCCGCGTAAACGCCGTGCAGGTCGAAAAGGCAGTCCTTGTCGTGCGCGAGATGGACGACGACCTTCTTGCCGGGGTCGAGCGGGCCGGCGATCTTCGTGCTGTTCGGCGAACCGGCGATCGCGGCGAAAAGCTCCTTCAGCGCCACTTCGCGCATGTTGCTGACGACCACGTCGACCTTCGGCGGCTCGGCCTTCTTGGGCTTGGGTTTGGGCTTGGGTTTCGCCGCGGCCGCATCGCCGGTGTCCATCGGCATCGCGGCGGCGTCGGGCGCGGCGAGGGTCTGCGCGCCGGCGGCGCTTGTGGCCAAGAACGCGCCGACGAACAGTCCCCAAAACGCCCATGAAACTCTAAACTTCGCATTCATGCCGCATCCTCCATTCACGGCGCGCTCTGCCTCGACGCCTCGCCGACCGGCGCGACAATGACACTATCGGTCGTCGAGGGGAAGACCGCGGTTCGGTTACGTCTCACGCCGCCGGAGACGCCAGGCGACGCGCCGCCGCCGCCAGCATCGGCAGCGCGTCGTCGATTTTCTCAGCCACGAGGTAGCGCACTTCGAAGCCCTCGCGCACGAAACCGAGATTGCGCATGTGCGCGAACAGCGCCAGCAACGGACGCCAGAAACCGCCGATGTCGGCGAGCAGGACCGGCTTGCCGTGACGCTGCAATTGCACCCAGGTGAGTTGCTCGACGAGCTCTTCGAGCGTGCCCACGCCCCCGGGAAGAGCGATGAACGCGTCGGCCCGGTCGAACATCAACTGCTTGCGCTGATGCATGTCGTCGACGATGACGAGGTCTTGCGCCGCCAGCAGCGCATGTTCGCGCTTGACCAGAAACTTGGGGATAATCCCCGCCACGCGCCCCATCAGCCCGTCGCCGCCGCCGCCGAAGACCAGTCCGATCCCGGCGCGCGCCAGCGCCTTGCCCAACGCGTCCGCCGCTTCGCCGAAGCGCGGATCGGAGCCGGGGCTCGAACCGCAGTAGACGCAAATGTTCCGAATCGTGTCCATGCGCCGATTTGCCCCGACGCCCGCACAAGCGTCAAGACGCCGACGACGCGTCGCCGCTGATCCGTCCGGTCCCGCCGGCGACGGCGCGCCGACGACGCGCCGCCGCGTCGCGCTCCGCCGTTACTTGGAGCGCCGACGACGCTGTTGGCCGAGACCCATCTGCTTGGCCAGAGCCGAGCGCGCCTTCGCGTAGGCGGGAGCGACCATCGGATAGTCCGGCGGCAGGCTCCACTTCTCACGATATTGCTCGGGAGACAGGTTGTATTGCGTGCGCAAATGCCGCTTCAGCGACTTGAACTTGCGCCCGTCCTCCAAGCAAACGATGTAATCGTTGGTGATGGACTTCTTGGGAGCGATCGCCGGTTTCGCCGCTTCGGGAACCGGGACGACCGCGCCGCTGGCCACCCGCACGATCGCGGCGTGAACGTCGCTCAGCAACGCGGGCAATTCGCTCGCGGGCACGGAATTGTTGGAAACGTAGGCCGAAACGATCTCGGCCGCGAGTTCAACATGGTTATTCGATTCGCTCATATTGAAAACAGCTCCACATTCGCCATCGCGGGCCCGGTCGAATCGGGCCGCGAGATCACGCGACACCTTTGTCGCGATCGCAGGATGTCCAGAAACGCCGAACTTCGAGTCGCTCGCTTACAGAACGCCTCGTTCATAAGCGCAAACAATTGGAAGTTCAAGACTGTTTCTGAACTTTTTGTATTGTCTCGACAAGTCTCCCCTGCAAATATTGTGCTGCGTGGCGCCGTCCCGCCGCGACAACACTGCCCGCGACGCCCGGCGCCAGGCGCGACGTAAGGTCAGTTCTTCGCATGGAGAGGCGCGCGGCGCGGACTTCGCCGCGCCGACGGCGCGCCGCCCGAGCGGCCCGATCGGCGCGATCCCTCGGGGGTGCTTTCGCGGCGCCGAGCCACTATATCTCGGCCTAACTCTCACCCTTCGGATCGCCATGCAACATGAGAAGTCGTCGAGTTTCGTCGCCGCCCGCGCGCGCGGTCGTGGGCGGGGCTCGCTGATCGAAACGGTGACGCGGCTGTGGCCATACATCTGGCCGACCGATCGAGTCGACCTCAAGTTTCGCATCGCCCTCGCGGTCGCGCTGATGCTCGCGTCCAAGGCCGTCACGGTTGCAACGCCTTATGCGCTGAAATGGGCGACCGACGCGTTGACGCCCAACGCTCTTCACTTGGCGGTCGCTCTGCCGAACGCGCTGACCGGCGCCATCGCGTTGACGGCCCTCTACGGGTTGATGCGCGTCCTGATGGCGTTGACGCAACAAGGGCGTGACGCGATGTTCGCCGCAGTGGCGATGAACGCCGTGCGCCGCCTCGCCATCGAAGTCTTCGTGCATCTCCATCGCTTGTCGCTGCGCTTTCACCTCGAGCGCAAGACCGGCGGCCTGACGCGGGCTCTCGAACGCGGCCGCAACGCGATCGAGACGATCATTCGCACCTCGATGCTGGTGGCCGTGCCGACGGTCGTCGAGTTCTCGCTGATCGTCGCCGCCCTCCTCTATACGTTCGACTGGCGTTACGTCCTGGCGATCTGCGTCACGGTGTTCGCCTATCTCGTCTACACGACGATCGCGACGAACTGGCGCATCGGCATCCGCCGTTCGATGAACGAAAGCGACACCGACGCCAACACCAAGGCGATCGACAGCTTGCTGAATTTCGAGACGGTGAAATATTTCGGCGCCGAACAACGCGAAGCGAAGCGCTACGACAAGTCGATGGCGCGTTACGAGCGCCTCAGCGTGAAGACTTACGTTTCGCTCGCCGTGCTGAACGCCGGTCAGGCCGTCATCTTCACCATCGGCATGGTCGTCGTTCTCGCCATGTGCGTCGACGGCATCCGCAGCCACCGCAACGACATCGGCGATTTCGTGCTGCTCAACGCGATGATGCTGCAGCTCTATCAACCGCTCAATTTCATGGGCATGGTGTACCGCGACATCAAGCAGGCGATCGTCGACATCGAAATGATGTTCGACATCCTGGCGCAGAGCCCGGAAATTCAGGACCGCCCCGGCGCGCGCCCGCTCGTCGTCGGGCAGGGCGCGGTGCGGTTCGAGAACGTCGAGTTCGCCTACGACCCCGCGCGCAGAATCCTGCGCGGCGTCTCCTTCGAGGCGCCGGCGGGGCACACGATCGCCATCGTCGGGCCTTCGGGCGCGGGAAAGTCGACGATTTCGCGCCTGTTGTTCCGCTTCTACGAACCCTCCGCGGGCCGCATCACGATCGACGGACAGGACATCGCCGACGTCACCCAATCCAGTCTGCGGGCCGCCATCGGCATGGTGCCGCAGGACACCGTGCTGTTCAACGACACCATCCTCTACAACATTCGCTACGGCCGCAACGGCGCGAGCGACGAGGATGTCGAGGCCGCCGCGCAAAACGCCCAGATCGACGCCTTCATCCGCTCGCTGCCGCAAGGCTACGGCGCGCACGTGGGCGAGCGCGGCCTGAAGCTGTCGGGCGGCGAGAAGCAGCGCGTCGCGATCGCCCGCACCATGCTGAAGGGCCCGCCGATCCTGGTGCTCGACGAAGCGACGTCGGCCCTCGACAGTTTCACCGAGCGCGAAATCCAGGCGGCTCTGGAGCGGGTTTCGCAGGGGCGCACCACCCTGATCATCGCCCACCGGCTTTCCACGGTCGTTCACGCCGACGAAATCCTGGTGCTCGACAAGGGAGTCATCGTCGAACGCGGGACCCACGAGGGTTTGTTGACGCGCGGCGGGCTCTACGCCGGCCTGTGGAGCCGTCAGCGCGAAGCGGACGCGGCGCAGGAAGCGCTGCGCCGCGCGGACTCCGCCGAGCAGGAGGCGGAAGCGACGCTCGAAGCCTAGCGCATCGCAGTGACTTTTATCGCGTTTGGCGCCAAAAGACGGCGTCCGTCGAGGCGCTTCCCATGTCGGTCATCGATTCCGTTCGTCGTCAACTCACGCCCATCCATCCCGAAGGCTTCATCTTCATCGCCGCGTTCATCGCGGCGACGTTGATCCTGGGCTGGCTCTGGGCGCCGCTCGGCTGGATCGCCTTCGTCGCGACGCTGTGGTGCGTCTTTTTCTTCCGCGATCCGCCGCGCGTGACGCCGCTGCAAGCCGGCCTCGTCGTCGCCCCCGCCGACGGCGTCGTCAGCTTCTGCGGCGTCGCCGCGCCGCCGCCCGAACTGGGCCTGGGCGCCCATCCCCTGCCGCGCGTGTCCATTTTCATGACGGTGTTCGATTGCCACATCAATCGCGCTCCGGTCGAAGGCCGGGTGACGCGCATCGCTTATCACCCCGGCGCGTTCCTCAGCGCCGACCTCGACAAGGCGAGCGAGGAAAACGAACGCAACGGTCTGGTGATCGAAAGCGCCGCGGGCGTCTTCGGCGTGGTGCAGATCGCCGGCATGATCGCGCGCCGGATCGTCTGCTTCACGCACGAGGGGGCGCGCCTGGGCGCCGGCGACCGTTTCGGCCTCATCCGTTTCGGCTCGCGCGTCGACGTCTACATGCCGGAAGGCGCCCGCATCCTCGTCGGCCTTCGCTCGCGCGCCGTCGCAGGCGAGACCGTCATCGCCGAGACGGGACGCGACGAGGGTTTGCGGCAATTTCGCCTGAGCTGACCCCAGAAAAGGCCACGTCCCGATGAGCGAGACCCAACCGCAAGGCCTCTCCCCGCAAGGGCTTCCCGCCGGCGAACGCTTGCGCCGGTTCAAGGCGGTGCCGCTGCGCCTGCTCATACCCAATCTCATCACGCTGCTCGCGCTGTGCCTCGGATTGACGGCGATTCGCTTCGCCATCGAGGGCGCGATCGAGTGGGCGGTCAGCGCCATCGCCGCCGCGGCGGTGCTCGACGGCCTCGACGGACGGATCGCGCGCGCGCTCAAGGGCACCTCGCGCTTCGGCGCGGAGCTCGATTCGCTCGCCGACTTCGTCGACTTCGGCGTCGCGCCGGGGATCGTGCTCTATCTCTCCGGCCTCGATCAGATGAAGAGCCTGGGCTGGCTGGCGACGCTGGTGTTCTCCATCGCCTGCGCGCTGCGCCTGGCGCGCTTCAACGTGACGCTCGACGGTCCCGAGCTTCCCGCCTGGCGCAAGAATTTCTTCGTCGGCATGCCCGCGCCGGCGGGCGCCGTCGTCGGGCTGCTGCCGGTCTACTTGCGCTTCCTCTTGTCTCCCGGAGGCGCCGAGCCGCGCTTCGTCGGGCTCGAAATCGTCTATGTCCTGGGCGTCGCGCTGCTGATGGCCAGCCGCGTGCCGCATTTCTCGGGAAAGTCGATCGGCCGCGTTCGGCACGATTACGTCGTGCCGGTGCTGATCGGCTCGGCTGCGGCGCTGTTGCTGATCGTCAATTTTCCCATTCAGTCGCTGATCGCGCTGTCGCTCGCCTATCTCGCGACGATTCCGTTCAGCATCCGGCAGTACGCACGGCTGCAACGCGAAAACAGCTAAGAATCGGGAGACAATTGCCGTTTCCCCTCGGCGGGGAATTCATATAGGGTCCGCGTGTTTTTGCAGCGCTCGGCCCGGTCCGCCGAGCGTTTTCCTCAATGTCCTCGCCGGCGCGAGCAGCGCGGCGAAAGCAAGAAAGGCCCCAATGTCGAAGGAAGAATTGCTAGAGTTTCCGGGTTTCGTCGTGGAATTGCTGCCCAACGCGACCTTTCGCGTCAAACTCGAAAACGATCACGAAATCATCGCCCACACCGCCGGCAAGATGCGCAAGAACCGCATCCGCGTCCTGGCCGGCGACAAGGTCCTGGTCGAGATGACGCCCTACGACCTTACCAAGGGCCGCATCACCTACCGATTCAAATAGGCGCTGAGCCGATGGACGCTTCGTCGTGAGGATCCGCGCGTGAGCGACATTTCGACGCGCCCCCGCTTCGTCCTCGCCTCCGGCTCGCCGCGCCGGCTGGCGTTGCTGGCGCAGATCGGGATCGAGCCCGACGCGGTCATTCCCGCCGACATCGAGGAGACGCCGCGCCGCAACGAATCGCCGCGCGCGCTGGCGCAGCGCCTCGCCGCGGAAAAGGCGGCGATCGCGTCCGCCATGGCGCGCAAGCGGCCCGACCTCGGCCCGTCGCTCGTCCTGGCCGCCGACACCGTGGTCTGCGTCGGCCGGCGCGTCCTGCCCAAGTGCGAAATCCTCGAGGAAGCCGAGGATTGCCTGAGCCTCATCTCCGGGCGCGCGCATCGCGTCTACACCGGGCTGGCGCTGACGACGCCGAGCGGGGGGACGCGCAAGCGCCTCGTCGAGACGCGCGTGCGCTTCAAGCGCCTGTCGCGCGGCGAAATCGCCGCGTATCTCGCCAGCGGCGAATGGCGCGGCAAAGCGGGCGGCTATGCGATCCAGGGGCTCGCCGGCGCCTTCGTGGTGCGCCTCGTCGGCTCCTACCCAAACGTCGTCGGCCTGCCGCTGGCGGAAACGGCGGCGCTGCTCGCCGGCGAGGGCTACGTCGTCCATCGCGCCTGGACGCCGGGAGCGTGAGAGGATGGCGAAGGCGGCAAAAAAATCCGCGCGAGCCGAACCGGCCGCCAAGGCCGCCAACGTCTGCGTCATCTGCGGCCGCCCGCGCGATCCGCGCTACGACCCGTTCTGCTCGCGCCGCTGCGCCGACGTCGACCTGCATCGCTGGCTGAAGGGAAGCTACGTGATCCCCGGCGGCGAGCCGGCGAGCCCGGAGGGCGAGGAGGAGGAGTAGCCGCGGCGACAGCGCGGGGGATTGGCCGCAGGCTTCTCAAAATGTGAATCCGCTACTCCCCGCGCTCCCCCTCCCCAATCTGCCCGCTGGCGCAGGCGATGGCGAAGGCGTAGGCGCGCGCGACGTCGTCGAGGCGGTCGAAGCGGCCCGGCGCGCCGGCGTGGCCGGCTTCCATCGCGGTGCGCAGCAGCACCGGGCCGCCGCCGGTCATCGTCGCGCGCAACTTGGCGACCCACTTGGCCGGCTCCCAATAGGTCACGCGCGGATCGGTCAGCCCGGCGAGCGCCAGGATCGCGGGATAGCGCTGCGCGCGGACGTTGTCGTACGGGCTGTAGGCGCGGATTGCAGCGAAGGCCTCGGGGCTGCGGATCGGATCGCCCCACTCGAGCCATTCGGGCGGGGTCAGCGGCAGGCTCTCATCGAGCATGGTGGCGAGCACGTCGACGAAGGGCACGTCGGCGATGATGCCGGCGTAGAGCTCCGGCGCGGCGTTGGCGATCGCGCCCATCAGCATGCCGCCGGCGCTGCCGCCGTGAGCGACGACGCGGCCTTTGGCGGCGAAGCCTTGCGCGATGAGATGGCGGGTGGCGGCGAGGAAATCGGCGAAGGTGTTGGGCTTGTTGGCGAGCTTGCCGTCCTCGTACCAGCGCCAGCCTTTCTCCGAGCCGCCCCGCACGTGGGCGATGGCGTAGACGAAGCCGCGATCGACCAGGGAAAGCCGATTGGTGGAGAAATTCGCGTCCATCACGTGGCCGTAGGCGCCGTAGCCGTAGATCAACAGCGGCGCCGTGCCGTCGAGCGGCGTCCCGCGACGAGTGAGCAGCGAGATCGGCACGCTCTCGCCGTCGTCGGCGCGGGCGAAGACGCGGCGCGTGACATAGGCGGAAGCGTCGAAATCCTTCGGCGTCATCTGCTTCTTGCGCAATATGCGCTGGCGCGCGCCGACGTCGTAATCGTAGATCTCCTGGCTGCACGCCATCGACGAATAGCTGAAGCGGAAGACCGGCGTGTCGAATTCGTAGACCGGCTCGAGCTTGAGAAAGTAAGTCTGCGCCTCGAAGGCGATCTCGTGCGCGATCCCGCTCGTGAGCTCGTGGATCATCAGGCGCGGCGCGTTGTCCTCGCGCGCCAGCAGCACGAGATAATCCTTGAACAGCGCCGCGCTTTCGATGAGGCGGCCGTCCTTGGGCTCGACGAAGGCGCGCCAGTTGGCTTCGCCCGGCGCCTCGCGCGGCGCGGTGACGATTTGAAAGTCGCGCGCGCCGCTGTTGGTCTTGATGTAGAAGACGTCGCCGTGGTCCATCGCCTCGTAGCGATGACCCGGCCGGCGCGGCGCGATCAGCAGCGGCGGCGCGCTAGGTTGATCGAGATCGACGACGCGCGCCTCCGAGGCGTCGTGGCCGTGCACGGAAAGAATCGCGCTGCGGCCGAGCCGCGTCGGCGTGATCGAGATGAACCAGCCGGGATCGGCCTCCTCGAAGACCACCGCGTCGTCGCTCTGCGCGGCGCCGAGGCGATGCAGCATCACCCGCCAGGGGCGATGGTTGTCGTCCTGCGCGACATAGAGAAAGGCGCTCGAATCGCGCGTCCACACGACTTCGCCGGTGGCGTTCTCGACGAGGTCGGAGAGGTCGGCGTCGGCGGCGACGTCGCGCACGCGGATCGCGTACATCTCCGAACCCATGTCGTCGGCGCTCCACGCGAATGTCCGATGATCGGGCGAGTGGCGCGCGCCGGCGAGGTGGAAGAACGGCTTGGCGTCGGCGCGCTCGTCGCCGTCGATGAGGACCGTTTCCCTGCCGCCCGCCCGCGGCCGGCGGCAGAAGATGCGGTGCTGGCCGCCCTGGCGGAAGCGCGAATAATAGGCGAAAGGTCCGTCCGACTGCGGCACCTCGCTGTCGTCCTCCTTCAGCCGCGCCCGCATCTCGCGCACGAGCTGGCGTTGCAGCGCGCGCGTCGGCCCGAGTATCTCCTCGGCGTAGGCGTTCTCGGCTTCCAAAAGCGCGCGGATGTCTTGGGGCAGCGCTGACGGGTCGCGCAGCACCTCGCGCCAGTTCTCCGCCCGGATCCAGGCGTAGTCGTCGCGCCACGAGACGCCATGCGCCTGGCGCTCGATCGGCCGCTTCTCGGCTCTCGGCGGCGTCGGCCCGCCGCGCGGCTTGGCCTGGGGCATGGCTTGCGGGGCTCCGGTACGTGGGGAGCCGTATTGCCATGGGCGGGGCGGGAAAGGAAGGCGGGTGCGGGGGGCGGGGCGGTCGGCGGTGGGGAGGCAGGGAGGGGCAAGCGCTGGTGATGTCTCAATTTGAAACTTCAGCGTTCGGCGCGTAAGCATCATGATCAGCGTGAAGCGATCAAACGACGGGACAAGGGTGAGGAGACGATGCGCGCGATCACGCAAAGCTACAATGTCTCGCATCAGACGATTTCGAGGCTTGCGACATGACTACCGTCCGGGGAATGTCAGCCACCAAATCACAGATCACAGATTTTCTGGCGCGCCGCTTCCCGCAAGACGGCGTAGCGCCTGACAATTTCAGTGACTTGCTGTCCACGTATGTGGACTCCGGCTTAGCGCCGCCAAATCTTGTGCAAGAAATTACGTGCGGTGACGATGGCAAGCTCTGGGCACATGTTTGGGAGGCTTTGTTATATCGCCACCTTTTGGCATGCGGGTATAAATTCCTCCGTGACCGCGTAAAAAAATCAGGACAGATTGGCCCAGACTTCGGCATCGTACATGACGGTCAGACCATCTGGTATTTACAGATTTACAGGATTTATTTACAGGGACAGATTTACAGGATTTACAGGGCAGCAATTTACAGGGACAGGATACGAATTGCGGTATTTCGTGATCCGACAGAAAGCTCCAGATCTTCCAGGCGAGAACTGCCCCGCCCTCGCCGCCACACACAGTGCCGCCGCCGACGACTCCCAAATGCGGGGACATGGCGACGCGGGCGGCGACTTGGACAGAAAAGCGCGTTCAAACCATTGAAGCCGCTTCGTCGCGGACCGGAACGCGCGCGCGCGTCGAACCCGGTTGCGGCGCCGCTGCGCTCGACCGCCGACCCTGCGATTTCTCCATGGCGGCCTCTCCGGTTCGAGCCCGCGGCTGGCGCAGCGAGACCGCCTTGCTCCGAAATTGCAAGGTTGCGCGTCCCTTCCCCCCTCGCGGGTGTCAGGCGAACCTTCGGTTCGCTGAGAGGTGGCCGGCGGAGCCGGCCGGATGAGGGGGCGAGCGAAGCGAGGCGGCTTGACGAGGTGAGCGGCGATCGACGAAGCCATCGCGCTTCGCGCGATCCCCCTCATCCGGCCCTTGCTGACGCAAGGGCCACCTTCCCCCGCAAGGGGGGAAGGAGGGCGCGCCCCTTCAACTTGGCTGATGCGAGGCGCTCCATCGCGACCGGCCGCCCCCTGCCCTCACACCCTCTCCCACCCGCCGCTGCGGCCTGAGCGGAACGCCGCGTCGATGACGCGCATGTTGGCGACGGCGTCCTCGATGGGGAATTCCAGCGGCGCCTCGCCGAGGATCGCGCGCGAGAAGGCGTCGCCCTGCAACGTGTATTGATCGCAGACCGGGAATTCCTCGACCCGCGCGCCGCCACCGACGAGATCGGCGCCGCTGTCGACGAGCAAGCGCATCGACCGGTCGAGCGGCGCGTTGAAGGGAATGGCGATTTCGACGCGGCCCTGTTCGCCGACGATCGTGACGCGCTGATGCGCGGAAAGCTGGGTCGCGCAGGTGAAGGTCAGATGCCGGCCGCCGGGGAATTCGATCAGCGCGCTCGCCAATCGGTCGGTAGCGAAGGCGGGATCGACGTCGAGCGCGGCGACGACGCGCGTCGGCTCGGCGGCGAAGATGTATCGAGCGGTGAGGATCACGTAGCAGCCGATGTCGTAGAGCCCGCCGCCGCCCGGCGGCCGGTTGCGGATGTTGTCGGCGTCGGTCAGCCGATAGGAAAAGAACGTCTGGATCGCACGCGGCGTCCCGATCGCGCCCGAACGCGCGATCTCGCGCGCGCGCCGCCACTGCGGGTGAAAGCGCACCATGAAGGCTTCGGCGATGAGCTTGCCGGAGCGTTCGCGCGCCTCGATCAGCGCGTGCGCCTGCGCCGCGTCGAGCGCGATCGGCTTTTCGCACAAGACGTGCTTGCCCGCTTCGAGCGCGCGGATGGTCCAGGGAACGTGCAGCTCGTTGGGCAGGGGATTGTAGACCGCCTCGATCGCTGGATCGGCGAGCAGCTCCTCGTAGGAGCCGTAGGCTTTTGCTATGCCCAGAGCGGCGGCGGCCCGGCGGGCTTTGACGATATCGCGCGAGGCGATGGCGTCGACGCGCGCGACCTCGCCGCGCTGCATCGCCGGAATGACCTTCTCGAGGCCGATCTTCGCGGCGCCGAGCACGCCCCATGAGACTTTGCGAGTCATTTGGCCCTCCCGATTCTTTCCCGTGTCACACGGTTTCCGAGCGCATAGTTCGGTGGTTTGCGCAGCCCCTCATCCGGCCCTTCGGGCCACCTTCTCCCGCAAGCGGGAGAAGGGTTGCGGTGAGGGCCTTGGTGGGTAAACTGCCCTCACTCCTTCGGCTCGGGCCAGCGCTGGTCGCTCTGGCGCGCGATCATCCAGCCGGGGTATTCGGGGGTCGGCGCGCTGACCTTGTCGAGCGCAGCGATCTCTTCGGCGCTCAGGCTCAGCTTGGCGGCGGCGAGATTGTCGTCGAGCTGCTCGATCGTCTTGGCGCCGACGATGACGCTCATGACCCCTTTTCGTTGCAGCAGCCAAGCGAGCGCGACGCGCGCGACCGAGGCGTCGTGTGCGGCGGCGATCGGCCGCATCGCGTCGATGATGTCGAACGCGCGCTCGCGGTTGACCGGAGGAAAATCGAACACGGCGCGCCGCGCGCCGTCCGGCTTCAAGCCGTCTCGGGTGAACTTGCCCGACAGGAGCCCCCCGGCGAGCGGGCTCCACACCATCACGCCCAGGCCCTGGTCCTCGACCAGCGGCAGGATATCGCGTTCGAGATCGCGGCCAGCAATGGTGTAATAGGCCTGCACCGTCTCGAAGCGGGCGAAGCCGCGCCGCTCGGAAATCCCCAGCGCCTTCATGATCTGCCAGGCCGCGAGGTTGGAGCAGCCGAGAGTGCGCACCAGGCCGCGCGAAACGCAGTCGTCGAGCGCGCGCAAAGTCTGCTCGATCGGCGTCTCCGGATCGAAGCCGTGGATCTGATAGAGGTCGACATGGTCGAGCCCCAGCCGCTTCAGGGAGCCGGCGATCTGGTCCATGATGTGGCCACGCGAGAGCCCGACCGCGTTCGGCCCAGGCCCAGTGCGGCCGCGCACCTTGGTGGCGATGACGACGTCCTCGCGCTTGACCTGAAGGTCGCGCAGGGCCTGACCGAGCATGACCTCGGACTGCCCCTCGGAATAGACGTCGGCGGTGTCGATGAAATTGACGCCCGCCGCGAGCGCGCGCTCCACCAGCGCGGTGGCGCCCTTCTGTTCGACCGTGCCGATGGCGCGCCAGAATCCGGCGCCGCCGCTGAAGGTCATGGCGCCCAGGCAGATTTCCGAGACGAATTGGCCGGTACGGCCGAGCGGTCGATAGCGCATGAGGCGGAATCTCCGGGATGGGCGGGAAACAGGGCAAACGGGCGCAGCGCCCACCTATGCGCTCGCGCGACCCCCCGCAAGAGCGGCACGGCTCAGCATCGCCGAACCCGGCGCGATCGAGGCGATCAAGCGGCCTGATCGACCGGCGGCGCCATGGCGCCGGTCATCATCGCGACGGCGTCGGACATCGTCTGCTTCTTGGGATCGATCACCGTCAGCCGGCGGCCGAGCCGATGGATGTGGATGCGGTCGGCGACCTCGAACACGTGCGGCATGTTGTGCGAAATGAGGATGATCGGCAGGCCGCGCTTCTTCACGTCGAGGATGAGCTCCAGCACGCGGCGCGATTCCTTCACGCCGAGCGCCGCCGTCGGTTCGTCCATGATGATGACGCGGCGCGCGAAGGCCGCGGCGCGCGCCACCGCCACGCCCTGACGCTGCCCGCCCGACAGCGTCTCCACCGGCTGGTTGATGTTCTGGATCGTCATCAACCCGATCTCGTTGAGTTTTTCGCGCGCGAATTTTTGCATCGTCCCGCGATCGAGATAGCGGAGGACCTTGCCGAAGAAGCCTGGCGAACGAATCTCGCGCCCCAAGAAAATATTGTCGGCGATCGACAGCGCCGGCGACAGCGCGAGATTCTGGTAGACGGTCTCGATGCCCGCCTCGCGCGCGTCGATCGGCGAGCGGAAATGAACCACGTCGCCGGCCAGCCTGATTTCTCCCGAGTCGGGGATCACGGCGCCGCACAGCGCCTTGATCATCGTCGACTTGCCCGCGCCGTTGTCGCCGATCACGGCGAGGATCTCGCCGGGGTAGAGATCGAAATCAGCGTGGTCGAGCGCCGTGACGCGGCCGTAGCGCTTGACGAGCGCGCGCGCCTGCAGGATGGGTTCGACGCTCACTTGGAAACCCTCCGTATCCATTGATCGAGCGCCACGGCGACGATGATCAGCACGCCGATGGCGAATTCCTGCCACAGGACGTCGAGTCCGGCGAGCGACACCGCGGAGCGGAAGACGCCGACGATCAGCGCGCCGACCAACGTGCCGATGATCGAGCCGCGTCCGCCGAACAGGCTGGTGCCGCCGATCACCACGGCGGTGATGGAGTCGAGGTTGCCGTTCGCGCCCGCTGTCGGGCTGATCGCGCCGATGCGGCCGATCAGCGCCCAGCCGGCGATCGCCGAGATGAGCCCGGCCAGAACGTAGACGCTGAGCAGGATGCGGTCGGTGTCGATGCCGGCCAGACGCGCGGCCTCGGGATCGTCGCCGGTCGCATAGACGTGACGGCCGTAGGCGGTGCGATTGAGCACGTACCAGACGATGATCGCCAAGGCGATCAACAGGAAACTGGCGAGGATGATGCGCGCGCCGCCGATCTCGAAGGGGACGCCCATCGATTGCAGGAACGGCGCCTTGTCTTCGAGGTCCTGCTCGCGAATGGTCTCGCTCTGCGAATAGAACGTGTTGAGCGCGCCGATGATGCTGAGCGTGCCCAAGGTGACGATGAAGGGCGGCATTTTCATACGCGTGACGAGCAAGCCATTGAGAAAACCGCAGGCGACGCCGCACAGCAATCCCAGCGGAAACGCGACGAAGATCGGCACGCCGTCGACGACCGCCAGCCGCCCCATCACGACCGATGAAATCACCATGATCACGCCGACCGAGAGATCGATGCCGGCGGTCAGGATCACCAGGGTCTGCGCGATGCCGAGGATGCCGATGATCGTCACCTGCGTCAGCACGGTCGACAGATTGCTGCCGGTGACGAAGTGCGAGTAGTTGACGCTCACCCCGAGCAGGAGGCCGAGGAGCAGCACCACGAAGGGAACCGTGGTGGGATAAAGATGGAGGAAGCGCTGCGCGCGTTTGGCGAGCGAGAGATTTTCTTCCTCGAACGCGGCCTGCGTGGTCGCGGCCGCCGCGAGCACGCGCTCGAATTCCTGCGGCGTGGGCCGTTCGCCTTGCGAAGCTTCGCTCATCGGCCGCTCCCCCCTTGTTCCGACTTAGGCTCGCGCATCTTAAGAAATCGGCGCTCGAAGGCGAAGCTCCCGAGCGCCGACTTATCATGTTATTAAGCGATCAAACTCCGGCGAAATCAACCCCAGCAGAGCTTGGTTCCTTCGGTGGTGTCGATCGAGGGAACGCCTGGCACGGGGTGATCGGTGACGAGCTTCTCGCCGGTGTCCATGCTGACGGGCTTCTTGCCGGTCTTGACGTATTCGACGATCGCCTCGACGCCGTCGGCGGCCATCAGCAGCGGATATTGCTGCGAGGTGGCGCCGATCACGCCTTGCTTGACGCTCTTGATGCCCCCGCAGCCGCCGTCGACCGCGACGACCAGCACGCCCTTTTCCTTGCCCGCCGCCTTCAGCGCGGCGTAGCCGCCGTCCGCCGACGGCTCGTTGATCGCGTAGACGACGTCGATCTGGGAAGCCTTCTGCAGGATGTTCTCCATCGCCTTGCGGCCGCCTTCGTCCGACCCCTGCGTCACGTCGGAGCCGACGATCTGCGGGCTGTCGCTCGTGGCGTAGTGCTTGGGATCCTTGACCGGGATGCCGAAGCCGGTGAGGAAGCCGTTGTGCCTGAGATAGTCGACCGTCGGCTCGTTGGCGGCGAGGTCGAGCGTCGCGATCTTGGCGGTGGCGGCCTTGTCGCCGAGCGTCGCCTTCGCCCACTGGCCGATCAGCAAGCCGGCCTTGAAGTTGTCGGTGGCGAAATTGGCGTCGGCGGCGGTGATCGGATCGAGCGGCGTGTCGAGCGTGATGACGATGATGCCGGCTTTGCGCGCCTTTTCGACGGTCGGCACGATCGCGGTGGAATCGCTCGGCACCAGAAGAATGCCCTTGGCGCCGGCGGCCATCAGCGCCTCGATGGCGGCGACCTCGCCGTCGTTGTCGCCGTCGAACTTGCCGGCGTAGGCCTGCAGGGTGACGCCGAGCTCCTTGGCTTTGGCCTGAGCGCCTTCCTTCATCTTGACGAAAAACGGATTGGTGTTGGTCTTGGTGACCAGACCGATGATGGTCTCCGCCGCAAAAGTCGGCGCGCTCATCATGCCGATCGACAGAGCCGCGATCGCCGCGGTCGACAACATTGCGAATTTCCTGGACATGGCTACCTCCCGAAACAACTGGATTGCCGACGGAATCCGCGCCTCGCCCACGACATTGGCGAAACGCCGAAACCGACTCTGGCCAAGTCGGGTCCGCGCCGTCGCGCCGCCATAGGGCCAAAATCCGAGGCGAGAGTCAATGGATAAATCAATCCGCCTGAATTATTATTGACAGCTCGACCGCCTTCTAGCATGCTAGACGCGACGAGGACCGCGGCCGCCGCGACAATGCGTCGCGCGGGACGACGCGCGAGGAGAATTCATGACGGAAGCGGTCGACGAGAGCGCCGCGCCTCCCCCGCCGCCGTCGCCCGTCGCCAGCGGCGCCGACCAGACGGGAGTGCGTCTCTACAACGAGCGGCTGATCCTCTCGCTGGTGCGCCGCTTCGGACAGCTCTCCAAGATCGAGGTCGCGCGCATGACCGGGCTCTCCGTGCAATCGACTTCAGCGATCATGAATCGCCTGCAGGTCGACGGCTTGCTGCGCCGCGAGGCGCCGTTGCGCGGCCGCGTCGGGCAGCCGACGGTGCCGGTGTCGCTCGATCCCGACGGGGCGTTTTCCCTCGGGCTGACCATCGGCCGCCGCAGTTGCGATCTCGTCCTGATCGACTTTTGCGGGCGGGTCCTTCAGCGAACGCATCGAACCTACGCCTATCCGACGCCGAACTCGGTGATGGAGTTCCTCGCCGGCGCGCTCGAGCCGATGACGCGGACGCTGACGCCGGCGCAGCGCCGCCGCATCGCCGGGCTCGGCGTCGCCTCGCCGTTCCAGTTGTGGAACTGGTCGGCCGAGATCGGCGCGCCGGCCGAGGAGATGGACGCCTGGCGATCCTTCTCGATCGAGGAGGAATTGGCGCGCTCGTGCCCTTACCCGGTGACGTTGTGCAACGACGCCACGTCGGCCTGCGCGGCAGAGTTCTTTTTCGGCGAGGCCTGGCGGCATCGCGATTTTCTCTATTTCTTTCTCGGCGCGTTCGTCGGCGGCGGCCTCGTCCTCGACGGGGCGCTCTATCCCGGCCGCACCGGCAACGCCGCGGCGCTCGGCTCGATGCCGGTCGCCGCGCAAGATCCCAGCCGCCAGCCTATGACCCAACTGATCGCCCGCGCCTCGATCTGCCAGCTCGAGCGACGCGTCGAAGCCTCCGGCGCCGACCCCTCCTCGATCTGGCGAACGCCCGACGCCTGGGACGATTTCGGGCCGCTCCTCGACGAATGGATCGAGGAGGCGGCGTTCGCCCTCGCTTACGCGGCGATCGCGGCGATCGCGGTCCTCGACGTCGAAGCGATCGTCATCGACGGGGCGATGCCGGAAGCCGTGCGCCGCAAGCTTTGCCTGCGCGTCGCCGCGCAGGTCGAGACGCTCGATCGGCGCGGATTGTCCGACGTGACGATCATCGCCGGAACGATCGGCGCGGACGCGAGCGCCATCGGCGGCGCCGCGCTGCCGCTGATCAAGAATTTTGCTCGTGACAGAGAAGTGTTGTTTAAGGACGCGCCGATCGGAACAGGCTGATCGCCCCGATCCGCACGCGAGCGTCGTCCAATCTCTTGGTTCGCAGCGCCGGCCAACCCCAAAGCGAGAGAGACGCCCATGGCGGCCAGAATCGTCAAAGTCGAGCCCTTCGATCTCGTCGTCTTCGGCGGCACCGGCGATCTCGCCTATCGCAAATTGTACCCCGCGCTGTTCCACCGCGAAATGAGTGATCAGTTCACCGAACCGACGCGCATCGTCGGCGTGTCCCGGCGCCATTTCGATCGCGAGGCGTTTCGCGCCTCGGTCAAGGACGCGCTGGTCAAGTTCGGCCCCGCGGGCCAAGCGCCGAGCCAATTTCTCGACCGCTTCCTTCAGCGCTTCGACTACGTCGCGGTCGACGCTGTCGGCGAACCCGGTTGGGATGAATTGAAGGCGCTGCTCGGTCCCGACGAGCGCACGCGCGCCTATTATCTCGCCACCGGCCCCGATCTGTTCGGACCGATCGCCAAGCGCCTGGGCGAGACCGGATTGGCGACGGCGCGATCACGCATCATCGTGGAAAAGCCGATCGGCAAGGACGGCGCGAGCGCGGACGCGATCAACAACGCGATCGGCGCCGTCTTCCTGGAGAGGAACATCTTCCGCATCGACCATTACCTCGGCAAAGAGTCGGTGCAGAATTTGATGGCGCTGCGCTTCGCCAACGCGTTGCTCGAGCCGCTGTGGAACAATGCGCACGTCGATCACGTGCAGATCACCGTCGCCGAGACGCTCGGCGTCGAAGGGCGTGGCCCCTATTACGACGATTCGGGCGCGCTGCGCGACATGGTGCAGAACCACATGCTGCAGCTCCTTTGTCTGGTGGCGATGGAGCCGCCTTTCTCGCTGCAGGCCGATTCGCTGCGCGACGAGAAGCTGAAGGTGCTCAAATCGCTGACCGCGATCGACGCCTCCAACGCGTCGGCGGCGACCGTGCGCGGGCAGTATCGCGCCGGCTTCGCCGAGGGCGCCCCGGCCGAGTCCTATCTCCAGGACATCGGCGCCGAAGCGAGCGAGACCGAGACCTTCGTCGCGCTCAAGGTCGCGGTCGCCAACTGGCGATGGGCGGGCGTGCCCTTCTATCTTCGCACCGGCAAGCGACTGCCGCAGCGTTTTTCCGAGATCGTCGTCGGCTTTCGCCGCGTGCCGCACGCCATCTTCGACACCGACGTCGACGGCATTCCCGCCAACCGGCTGGTCATCCGCGTCCAGCCGGACGAAGGCATCAAGCTCTGGCTGATGATCAAGGAGCCGGGGCCGGGCGGCATGCGCTTGCAGCACGTAGCGCTCGACATGAGTTTCGCCAAGACCTTCTCCGCGCCCTCCGCCGACGCTTACGAGCGGCTGCTGATGGATGCGATCCGCGGCAACGCGTCGCTGTTCATGCGCCGCGACGAGGTGGAGGCCGCCTGGCGATTCATCGACCCGATCCGCGACGCCTGGGCGCACTCGCGCGAGACGCCGCGGCCCTACACCGCCGGCACCTGGGGGCCCGCCGCCTCGATCGCGCTGATCGAGCGCGACGGGCGCACCTGGAACGAGGAATACGAATGAGCCCACTCGTTCCCGCGCGCCGGGACTTTCTCACGCCGGCGGCTCTCGCCCCGGCCTTCGCCGCGTGGACCGCCGAACTCTTGGCGCAGGCCATCGAGGCGCGCGGCGCGGCGCTGCTCGTCGTCTCCGGGGGAACTACGCCGGCGCGCTATTTTCACGCGCTGTCGAGCCAGCCGATCGATTGGTCGCGCGTCGCGATCACGCTCGCCGACGAACGCCGGGTGCCCGACGACGATCCGCGATCCAACGCCAGACTGGTTCGCGCGGCGCTGCTGCGCGACCGCGCGCAAGACGCGCAATTCTCGCCGCTCGCCGATTCGCGCCTGGACGAGGACCAGGAACTGGCGGCCGCCAACGCGCGCGTCGCCGCGCTCCCTTCGCCGGCCGACCTCGTCGTGCTCGGGATGGGCGCGGACGGCCACACCGCCTCGTGGTTTCCCGGCGCCGAGGGCCTCGCCGAGGCGATCGACCCCGGCGCGCGCGCGCTCGTCGCGCCGATCCGCGCGCCTGGCGCCGCCGAGCCGCGCCTGACGCTGACCGGGCGCGTCATCCTGCGCGCGCGCGCGATCGCGCTGCATATCGAGGGCGCGGCGAAGTCGGCGACGCTCGCCGCGGCGCTCGGCGAGGGACCGACGCAGGCGATGCCGATCCGCGCCGTCCTGCGTCAGGCGGCGGACCGCCTGACGATCTTCAGCGCCGCGACTTCGTGAGCGCGCCGGCTCTCGTCAGCGTCGACTGGGGCACGAGTTCGTTTCGCGCCGTCCTGGCGAGCGCCGACGGGTCGGCGATCGACGAAGTCGCGGCGAGCCAGGGCGCGGTCGGCCTCGCGCCCGGCGAGCACGAGGCCTTCCTCGCCGACAAGCTCGGCGCGTGGCGGCGCCGCTACCCCGATCCGCCGATCTTCCTCTCCGGCATGGTCGGCTCGCGGCAGGGCTGGATCGAGGCGCCCTACGCCGCCTGTCCCGCCGGCGCGGCCGAGATCGCCGCGGCGACGCTGACGATACCCTCGGCCGCGCTCGGGCGCGTGCTGCTCGCCCCCGGCGTCAGCGCGCTCGACGCGCGCGGCGCGCCCGACGTCATGCGCGGCGAGGAGACGCAGATCCTCGGCGCGCTCGCCGCCAGCGGGCGCGATCACGGCCTGTTCGTGCTGCCCGGCACGCATTCGAAATGGGCGCGCGTCGAGGCGGGGCGCATCGTCGCCTTCGAGACCTTCATGACCGGCGAAGTCTTCGCCGCGCTCAAGGACCATACCGTGCTCGGCCGCCTGATGGCGCCGGCGCGCAGCGACGGCGAGCGAAACGGCTTCGCGCTCGGCGTCCGCGCCGCGGCGGCGCTGCAGCGGCCGGGCGATCTCCTGCACGCCGTCTTCATGACGCGCACGCTCGGCCTGTTCGACCGCGTGAGCCCAAGCGAGCTCGCCGACTATCTCTCCGGCCTGCTGATCGCGGCGGAAATCCTGGCCGGCGCGCGCGAGGCGCGCTGCGCGCTGATCGTCGGCTCGCCCGCGCTGAGCGCGCGCTACGCCGAGGCGGGGGCGCTGCTCGGCGTGACGTTGGAGCCGGCGGCGGCCCATTGCGCGACGCTGGGGCAGCTCGCGCTGCTGGAGCGCATCGACGCCGCCGGAAGGTGATCGGCGAGGCGGCGCTACTTGCGGCCCGCGCCGGCGAAGGCGGCGGTGACGCCCAGGCCGATGAACACGCTTCCGGTGACCCAACGCTCGAAGCGCAAGACCCGCGCGTTGCGCTTGAACCATTGCCCGGCCGTGCCGGCGGCAAGCGCGTAGAGGCCGTCGCTCGCCAGGCCCATCAGGGCGAAGAGCAGGCCGAGGAAGGCGACCTGGAAGCCGACCGCGCCGCGCGCGGGATCGACGAACTGCGGCAGGAACGCCAGGAAGAACAGCGCCGTCTTCGGATTGAGCAGGTTGACGACGAAGCCGTCGCGGTAGAGCCGGCTCAGGGCGCGCCGCGGCAGCGCCGCTCGCGCGGCCGGCGCCTCGCTCGGCGCGAGCATCCGCCGCACGCCGAGGTAGACGAGATAGGCGGCGCCCGCATACTTGACGACGCCGAAGGCGAGCGCCGAGGAGGCGAGCAGCGCCGACAGCCCCAGCGTCGCCGCCAGCACGTGCACCATCGTTCCCGTGACGATGCCGCAGACCGAGACCAGCCCGGCGAGGCGGCCCTGCTCGACGCTGCGCGCGACGATGTAGAGCACCGCCGGCCCCGGCGTCAGCAGAAGCGCGATCGCCGCCGCGGCGAAGACGGCGAGCGAGGCGGGGTCGGGAATGACGATGGTCATGCGGGGAAGGCTCCGGGCGGGCGAGGGGGCGCAGGCGGCGGAGGGGGCGCCGCCAAACTTCTTCCAAGGCTTTCCAAGTTTTTCCAAGGAAGTTCCAAACTTTTCCAAGGAAATTCCAAGCTTTTTCCAAACTTTTCCAAACTTTTTCCTTGGCGGTTTCGTGCGATTTCAATGGCTTGTGGCGCAAAACGAGGAAATGCGCCCCTCGCCCGAATTCCCGGGCGCCGGCCGCGTCCCGCCGGCGCGCGACGACGCCGCAGTCGATCGAGGAAAAGGATAACGCCGCCGCCGACTTGGGGAAAGAAATTGTCGTAAGCGCGTGGAGAACTCGGAACTCGGGGACACGATACAACTCGGCAACTCGGGGACATGATACGAATTCCCCCATTTCAATCCATTCGTCCGCCCTGCGGTTTGCGCCCGCGCCTGCCCGGCCGCACGGTGCGGCCGAGCTTGGCCTCGATCCCGGCAATGAAGTCCGCCGCGCCGAGCGGGCGCCCGTTCGGGCTGCGCGTCTCAAAGCCGTCGAGCGCCGCCTGCTCGCCCGGCGACATCTCCAGGAGATCGGCGAACCGCGGGACGCGCTCCAGCGCCGGGCCGACCGCGACCAGCGCGTCGTCGCGCCCCTGAAGATGGGCGCGCACGCTCGACCACGGCCACGCCTCGGCAGACGCGGCGAGCCCGGCGCGAACGGGATTGAACGCGAGATAGCGCAGCGCGTTGAGGAAATGGGCGTCGTCCATCGCGAACGAGGCGAACCCCCCTGGAACAAGTGGCCGCTCGTGCGGGCGCGGGCGTTGACGAACGCGGTGAAGCGCCGATGCGCCTCCCCCACCGCCCGCGACAGCGCGTCGGGCTCGCTCGGCGTCAGCACGAGATGGACGTGGTTGGGGATCTCAAGGCGAATGCGGAGCATTCGTCCGTAGACAATAGGCCCAGCAGGCGACGCCGTTGGCGCGGCAGCGCTCGGCGAGAAGATCGCGATAGAGCGCATAATCGCCCGGCTCGGCGAACAGCGCCTGTCGACGATTGCCCCGCTGCATCACGTGATGAGGCAGACCGGGAACGGTGATGCGGGAGAGACGCGCCATGCGGCCAGCATAGCTGGCTCGCGTTATTATGCAATGTGTATCATGTCCCCGTAATTCCCGTAATTCATGTCCCCGTAATTCCCGTAATTCCGACTGACTCCACGCCCGCATGCCTAAAAAGGAAAGGTCGCTAAAAAAATCGAAAGATTCACAAAGCTAGTTGTTGGCTGAACTCATTAAGGCGAAATAATCCGGCATGGAGTCGGAACCATGTTGATTTCCGCACTTCGTCTCCTCCAGAAAGCACCAAAGACTGAACGCCCGTCCTGCTCCTGAACCGGATCACATAAGATTTGCCGAGTTGCGCATTGAGGAAGGCCTCTACCTGTTTCTCCCAGTCGGCCGTCGCATCCAAGGGAGTCGGAGCGCTTGGGTCTGAAAATTGATTTTTCAGCCCTTCGCCGGCCTCAATGAGCCGTGCAAGCCCTTCTCTAATCGTTTCACGGCGCGCAGCTTCAGACTGTTGACCTGCCACAATGGCGTGCTGCGAATAGAAAGTCCCGCCAACTGCGACGACCCCAAGAAGCGCTGATCCCGCAACCAGGATGATCCTGGCGGTTCTGTTGGCGCTGAAAAATTGGGCGATCGTCACAGAAATGACCGTGTTAAGGACAGCGATCAATGTCGCAAAGGGTTGGCCATAATCGCGGAAAAATGCTTCCATTTTGCAACCCCTGAGCTAGCAGGGGACAGCCTATCACATAAGGACGTGATCGATGGTCTCTTGGTCATATTGCTACCCATAGTGGGGACTTGAGTGAAGCGGATACCCTACTTGGGGAATTCGTATCCTGTCACCGTAATCTGTAATCTGATCGCTACTCCTTCATCGCAGCGGACTTTCACCACCTACTCCTCGCCAGTCTCCCGGCGCACTGTCGCCGTATTCCCGACGGCGGCGGCGCGCATCCGGCAAGGGCGCGCGATCGGCAGCGCCGAGGGTGGGAGACGGTTGGCTTTGTTGGGGCGGACGGCTCGCGTCGGACATCCGCGTGCCATCGCCGTGCTCGCCGTCAAGGCCAAGCCGCTGCGCGGTCGCTGCGCGAGCCTTGACCGCTCCGCTCGGCGATGGCGTTTGGTTTGCAAGTCGCGTTGCTGAACGAAAGCGGCCCTCGGGCCGCTTTTCGTCAGCAACGCGACTTGATAGCCCCTTGCCGCGCCGACACGGCGCAGTCACCGCGAAGCGGCCGAAGCGAAGCGTAGGAGCGGCGAAGCCGCTTGACGGCGACGGGGCGGCGTGGCCCGGCGGAGCAGGGGAGCTGATGACGTGTCAGCGGAGCCCCGATTTAGTGCCCCTCGGACGCGCCTTTATGCTCATTTGTATTGAATACTGTTGCCATTTGAAATAACATTATTCCCGTCGACCAAGTCGTTAGTACCGCATAGACAAGCAATATAGATGAAGTGCATTTAGTCAACGCGAATGGATGAGCAGCATTTATTACTGACATCAGTAGCGCGGCAACTTGCACAACGATAAAATGAACAAAATTGGCCACAGTCTTCATAAATAGCGATGTTTCGCTTCCGTCTTCGGTAAGTGTGACGAATAATTTGGACGAAGAAAATGCCAAAATTATTGCAAACGCACCCACAGTAAATCCAACAAGACTCGGGACAATCGAGATCGCCGCTGAACTTATGTCAAACTTTTTGGACGCACGGAAGAATAACACCACGCCAAACACAATGGACAAATGGACAGGTGGAGACGACAAGAAACCTCGCCATCCGCCGTACAGCGCCCAATATCGCCTGATCTCCCCAACCTGATTTCGCCACGGCTTAAAGAAAATGGTGAAACGCTGAGAGAAATTTGGAAAGTGACGATCCATCTTTGCCGACCTCGACAGTTATTGCTTTCGGGTGCTCTTTGGTCGATTCGTGCAAGTCCTTTACGTCCCCCTCAACATATCCGTTAGTCGATGCAATCTTTGCTAACTTCCGAGTTTCTTCGTCAGGGTTCAAACGGTCGATTTTTGGAGCCTTTATAAGTTCCTGCGTAATTGTTCTGGCACCTTGACCGTTCAATTTTCTCATGATTTCCGCATATTCGTCCGTAAGATCTTCAGCGTTCGGTCGCGTTACAACTATCTTGAGACGTCTGAGTTTGACCAAACCTAGTATCCTTTCAAGCGAATCCTCGTCCGGTGTAATTGCTCAGGCCGGTTGCGGCATGGCTACGCGGCGCATGGGATCGGCAGGCCTTCGAGGGTGAGGCGGATTGCGTCGATGGCGCGGATTGATCGTCGACGTGCGGTTTCGACGACGGA
>JBEKLU010000007.1:0-81716 GCA_050010035.1 Roseiarcus sp. | reverse complement strand
GTTGACCTCCTGAGGTATGTCCAACCGATCAACTTTGAGGCCGGCCTTCTCCAGAGTGTCGGCGAGGCACTTCTCAGATACGCCTCGCTCGGCCTGGCTGAAGATGCCCCAGACCACCGCCTCGTCGCCCGCCTTCGGGCCTTGCGCAAGTATGGCGTTGGCGGTCAGCGTGCCGCCGGCGCAAAGATCGACGCCGGCGTAGCCGAAGCCCTTGGTGCCGAATTCCTTCTGCAGATCGGTCAATGGAGCATTGCCGTCGGTGACGGCGATGCCCTGGTCGACTGCGGCTTTGACCAGATCATGGAAGGCGACGGCGCCGGGATGGCCCATGATCTCGATGCAGTCCGGCTTGGCGGCGACCGCTTCCTTGAACTGGTTGATCATCGTCTCGGGCGCCCAGGCCGAGAACTGCTCCTTCAGCGTAACGCCGAGCGCCGCGGCGGCCTGCTCGGCCCCGGTCTGGCGCGCGAGGGTCGCGCCGTCGCCGGCGTTGCCGCCCATCTGCATGTACATGGTCAGGCCCTTGCCGATCGGATCGGCGGCCTGCGCGGCGCCGACGCCGGCGAGCAGCCCCGCCGCCGCGACGCCCGCGAATAGCAACTTGAACTGTTTCATGACTCGTCTCCCGCTGTACTTGCCGCGCCGGCGCCGGTTGGCGAACGGCAGGCGGCGTTCATTCAGCCGATCGCACCCGGCCGAAACCTTGGAAGCGCGCGAAGAACGCGCGACGGCGCTGCGGCTCGTCGGCGTAGAGATAGAAAATGATCGAGATCAGGAAGATCAGGCCCTGAACCGTGCGCACCCAGGCGCCGGTGAGGCCGCTCGCCACCAGGCCCGCCTCGATCATGCCGATGATGAAGCAGCCGAACACCGTGCCGATGACGGTGGCGCGCCCGCCGAAGATCGATGTTCCGCCGATCAGCACCGAGGCGATAGCGGTGAGCAGGTATCCCTGTCCCTGATTGCCGAAGTAATTCTTGTTCTCCAGCGTCAGCATGATCGCGGCGCAGGCGGCGAGGAACCCCATCAGCGTGAACAGCTTGATCTTCTCGCGATCGACGTCGATGCCGGCGACGCGGGAAACCTCGTTGGAATCGCCGATGAACAGGACGTGCTCGCCGAAACGATGGCGGGTGAGGATGAGCCACAGGAAGAGGACGATGATGGTCGTCCACAGGGCCTGCAGCGGCAACTGCGTCAGCCACGCCGTTTGACTGTCGGCGAACGGCCGGCCGACGATCCATTGCCACACCGGGCTCTGCTCGGCCTCGCGCAGGGCGTACGACTTGCCGCCGGACAGCACCGTGGCGATGCCCGCCCAGAAGAATTGCGTGGCCAGCGTCGCCATGAAGGAGGGAATGCCCAACTTGGCGATAAGCACGCCGTTGACGAAGCCGACGAGGATTCCGGAGGCGAGCCCCGCGACAACCGAGATCCAGCCGAGGTCGTATTCCTTGAACAGCACCGCGAAGACGAAGCCGGAAAAGGCGATGATGGCCGGGAAGCACAGGTCGATCTCGCCGGCCCCGATGACGAAGGTGAGGCCGAGTGCGAGCAGAACAAGCGGCGGCAGCGTCGACAGGAACGTCGTATAGATGAACGGTTGCAGAAACACGGTCGGCGCCGTGTACATGAACAGGACGAGCAGCAGCGCGAAGACGATGATGATCGGCAGGCTTTCGATGCGCTGGAAAATCGAGACCGACCCGCTCTTTTCCATGTTCCCGCCGCCTCACTTCTTGTGCTGGAGATGGATGAGGTATTCGGTGAGTTCGCTCACCGACATGTCCTTGGGAAGGATCTCGGCCACGATGGCGCCGCGATCGAGCACGATCAGCCGATCGGCGACCTCGTGGACGTGGGCGAGATTGTGCTCGATGTAGATGCAGGCGTGGCCCGACGCCTTGATCCGCTGGACGAAGTCGATGACCTTGCGCACTTCGGCAACGCCCAGCGCCGCGGTCGGCTCGTCGAGGATGATGAGGTCGGCGTTGAAGTGCATGGCGCGGCCGATGGCGATGCCCTGGCGTTCGCCGCCCGAGAGATTGCCGATCGTCGAGTCGACGGTGATGCCGACGCCGCGAAAGCCGATGACGTCGATCAAGATCTGGTTGGCGATCTCTTTCTCGCGCTTGATGTCGATGAAGCCGAAGCGGTTGGTGATCTGCCGGCCGACGAAGAAGTTGCGCCACAGCGGCTGTTTGTCGGCGAGCGACTTGTCCTGGTAGACCGTCTCTATGGAAAGATTGTGCGCCCTGCGCACCGAATAGTCGGAGAGGTTGACCGGCTGGTCGCGTACGAAGATGCGGCCGGCGGACGGCGGAATCACGCCGGTCATGACCTTGATGATCGTCGACTTGCCGGCGCCGTTGTCGCCGATAAGGCCGACGATTTCGTTCCTGCCGATGCTCAAGTTGATGTCGCGAAGCGCCTGCACGGCGCCGAAATACTTCTGCACGCCTTCGAGCCGGATGATCGACTGGAATGCCGGCGTTTCAGGGCTCGTCGCTGCAGCGGTCATGACATCGGCCCGGCGCGCTTCACACTCTTCGATCCTCCCTATCGGCCTATAAACTTCGCCGGCGCTTGATCGAACACAAATGTCATACAAATACCCTCCCATTGTCAATTGCCGATCGCTGCGGGCTTCGGCGCTCCATTTTGGCTCTGACGCACATCTGATGATGGCCAAATGCCGATATCGTCGGCAAGCCATTGATATCGTGCGAGTTTGCCAAGCGTCCTGCTACAATACCAGCATGGTGCGCCGGGAACCGCGCGAAGAATTGAAAATCCTCACAACGACAATCGGTTGGGCGACCTCCGAGGCTAACATCATCATCAAATGTGCGTCAGAGCCCAATTGGGTCCCTTCGCCTTCACACACACAAGCCAAGCGGCGTGACGCTGTCGCGCGGCGTTCACGCGCTCCCGCCAATCGACGCGCTCCGTGGAATCGTCTTTGTCGTCCGCTTCGATTGCTGGCGTTTCATTGGAAACGGGCGAGGACAAGGACGCAGCCGGCGGGGCGGCGCGCGAATTCGTTTGCTGCGCGCAGGCGCCTTCGACGAGCCAAGCCATGACGATGATCGCGGACGCCGCGCGCCAAACTGGAATCGCACCTCCGTCAAGTCTCGTTCGAGGCAACGCCATCGCCTATTTCGAGCGCGACATTCGACGCTCACTCGCGTCCGCGCCCCAACGATACGGTCACCGTAGCTGCCATGATAGCGGCGAAATAGGCGCCGACGCCAGGAATTTGCAGGGAAAAATCGACGATCGAGTGCAGGCTGGCGAGAATCAGCACGGCGAGTCCTGTGACCGGAATGAAGCGGAATTTGTGACGGATTCGAATGCCGCGGATGAAGATGCCGACAAGGATCGAGTAGCCGATCGCCAGGGCGGCTACGAATGGCAGGCCGAGGCCTAGGTAGCCTTCCAAAAAGAAATTGTGAGCCCGCTCCCAAACGCCGAAGATTCCCGCGCAATCGGAATCGCGGTAGACGGGGAATACGTCTTGGAACGCGCCGAGCCCTGTGCCGAAGATCCAATTGTCCTTGATCGCCGCGATCGTCGAGGCGAAGGAGCACCAACGCCCGTCATCGCTCCCCTGCTCCTCCATCCGATACATCGACCGTCCGGCGAACAGCGCGAACAGGCCGACAACGACGACAAGGCCTGCGATGAGCGTCGCGTAACGGCGCCAACTGACGAATTCTTCGTTCGGTTTGTCGGCGGTCAGTCGTCGTGTCGTGAACAGGGCGGCGGCGACGCACGCGACAAAGGTCGCTCCGACGGCCCCGCGCGATTGGGTGAGGAAAAGCGCCATGGCGACAGTGAGGCAAACCAATGCGTAAGCCGGTACGAGCGCATTCGCGTCGCGCCAGCCTCCAATAGCGCAGCGCCGACGTATCCGGTTTCGGCCGGATGGAACGGTTGACGGCGCGATTGACGCTCGAAAGCTCGGCCATGCGTCCGCTCGTCAGCTGGATGCGGCTCGGGCCGGCCGATTTCGGGCAATCGCCGGGATAATCGAGGCAGAACTTGACGAAAGAGAACGGCGGGAGCGTATAGCCGCCCTCGCGCATTGCGGCTGCCGAAGGGGAAGCCGACGCCATCGAAATGTTTGCGATCGCAATGACGGCCCCGGCCGCGACCTGCGCAATATACTTGACCAACTCGCGCCTCCATTTGACGGCGCGACGTTACGGAAAGTGATTTGAGGCGCCTTCAAATCCGGGCGAACGAATATAATCAAAATATGCGCGTTCCTTTAACCAATACCTGTAGTAAGCGTTAATTTGCATAAAATTTTAGCGACTCTGCCCGTTACGTCCAGTTCCTCAATAGTTCGTGTCAAATGTCGTTGCGACGAAGGTAAACATAAATGTCAATTATCGTCCGTTGCGGCAATTGCCGCTGTGTTGGAACAGACTAATGCACAAGTCATGTGTGAAGTTTGCGACGAATCATCGGCATAAATATTTGGTGCGTCTTGGAGATTGACGTCGAGGCGAAGCGGGTAGGGAAGGGAGGCTTATCATGAGGACGGAGACAGCCGTGGCTGGCCGGTCAATTCTTGTGCTCGCGGTGGCGGCGGCGGGGCTGTCCGACGCGGCCAGCGCCAGGGATTATAAGGTCGGATGTGCGAACGGCGCCTGCGTGATCATCGACGACACGGGAAGAGTCTCATTCTTCGCCGTCGGCGACAAAGCGCTTGCCGAGGGCGCCGATCGATTGAAAGTCCCTTCATCGGGACGAATCAGGCCGCCGCTCAATATCTCTTGCAATTCTGCGTCTGGCGGGGACGCCTGCGTCGTTACCGATGCCGACGGCGATATCTGGGTGGGACCGACGCGATCGGGGACTGCTTTTGGCGAGCCGGTTGCGAGAATCCCGGTTCCCGGTTCGCGATAGCGCAAGCGAGGCGGCGCTGCGCAATCGCCGCGCCGTCATAGTGGCGGCTCGAATGTATTCTTGAAAAGGACCGAGGAGCAGTCGCTCGGATGTCGGTCCAAGCCGCTATGATTGCCGAGTCTGTCAAGGGATCAGTCGCTCGCGCGCCAGTTCCGGGCCGTCGAGGATTGGAATCGCCGGTCATTGGGGGCGCCAAGGCGTCGCGACGGGCAGGCGGGATGCAATGCGCCCAGATCGGCATGCAAGACCGGCGTCAAGAATAACGATTCGATTTCGAACCATCCGGCCGAATTCGCGTTGAATGTCGATACCGCAACAAGGCGCCTTGACGCAGCTGGTCAGCAATTTCGGCGATATCGCAGCTCTCCTGCCGGCGTCTCTCGGCCTGATCGTGTTTCTGGCGCGGTTCGGCTCGCGGCAGGACGCCGTAGCCTATGCAGCGGCCTTGGCCGGCTGCTTGATGGCCGCGCTGTTGGCCAAGATCGCTTTGGCGGCTTGCGGGGGGGACCATTCCGTTTTCGGCGTGGAAAGTCCCAGCGGCCATGCCGCTTTCGGCGCGACCTTCTATGGTTGCCTTGCTGTGCTGTTCGGCACGGGACGAGCGATCGGACGGCGCTTGGCGCTGTACGGCGGAGCGGTCGCGCTCGTCCTGCTTATCGGCGCCAGTCGGGTCGCGCTCGAGGCCCACAGCGTGCAAGAAGTCGGTGTCGGCTTCTTCATCGGCGCCGTATCGATCGCGCTGTTCAACGCGCTGCGCGTCAATCCCGAGCACCTCGAACTATCTTCGCGAACGGCCCTTCGCATGTCGCCGTTCGCCGCGCTCTACGCGCTGGGCTTCCTGCTGCTGGCCAACCATTGGACCGCCGAGCCGTTCATCGACTCGATCGCGAAGTGGGTCGGCGCCGATATGCACATTTGTCGATGAACCGAGGCTTGTTCCAATTTTGACGCGAAGCGGCGGTGGTCGTTTGCGACCGGCCACGGTTCGTGATCGCCGCCCAGCACGGATGGACTGAAAAATTCGAGGACGGGCTCACGCGGAGGCGGTTCACTGACCGCGTTTCGCCATTCCTGCGGCGCGTCGCTTCCTGTCGTGGTTTCAAGTCGGCAGGGAGTTTCGACCCGGAGGCCGCCTCGGCGAATCTCCCTGCGCCGGGCCGCCGTCGCCGGGCGCGAATTCGCCCAGGCCGGCTTATCGCGTCAGCGCCGTCCGCCGACTTCGTCGATGTGGACGAGCAGATCGGCCGGGTCGTCGTAGACGCGGAAAGCCGAGGCCTGCTGGAGTTCGCCGGCGCCGTATCCGCCGCACAGCAGGCCGACGCCGAGCGCTCGGCAGCGCGCCGCGGCGAGCATGTCCCAGATGCTGTCCCCGACGACCACGGCGGTCTCGATCGGCGCCTTCAAACGTTTGGCCGCGGCCAGGAAGAGATCGGGATCGGGCTTGGCGTATTTGACCTGGTCGCGCGTCACCACCGGCGTGCGCTCGGGATCGACGCCGAGCGCCTTCAGATTGACCGCCGCCGTCTCCATCCGCCCGCTCGTCGCGATCGCCCAGGGAATCCCGGCGGCGCTGAGCCATGACAACAGCTCGCGAGCGCCCGGAAGCGGTCGGATGTGATCGCCCATCCGGCGATAGGCCTTCGTATGCGCTCGGCGCAGGCGCTCGATGCGCTCCTCGTCGATCTCGACGCCGGTCTCGCGCACGAGCTGGTTGGTGAACAGGCCGCCGCTCATGCCGATCTTGCGGTGAATGCGCCAGACGGAGAGTTCGATTCCTTCGCTGTCGAGCGCTTCCTTCCACGCCAGCACGTGCTGGTACACGCTGTCCACCAGCGTGCCGTCGAGATCGAACAAGAAAACAGTCTCGATGCGCATCGCAGGCTCCCCTTGGCGCGCGACCGCCGCAGCCGAAGGCGGACGATCGTCGATCGAACGCGCACGGCGCCGCAGAGCGCCGTCGCCTCGTCGTTCGGCCCAACCATACAGGGATCGGGCGAGGCGAAGAACCGCAAAATCCGTCCGCTTACGATCGGCGTCGTGACCCGACCCCGAATCCCGTGCTAAGGGCGGCCATGCAACGCCGGAAGGCCGCGAGGCCGTCGCCGGGCCGGGGATCGCCGAGAGGAGCCAAGCGTGACCGCCAACCATCCCTTGATCGACCGCGTCGCCGAAGCGCGAGACTTGCTCGCCGCGCTCGCCGTCGATCTCTCCCCCTCGGGCGAGGGCGCGCTGACGGCGCGCACCCCGATCTCGGGCGCGCCGATCGCTCATTTGCGCGAGACCGGCGCGGCCGAGGCCGCCGGGGCGATCGCGGGCGCGCGCGAGGCATACCTTGCCTGGCGCGACGTTCCCGCGCCCAAGCGCGGCGAGCTGGTGCGCCTGTTGGGCGAGGAACTGCGCGCCAACAAGGCGGCGCTCGGGCGGTTGGTTTCGATCGAGGTCGGCAAGATCGCCTCCGAAGGGGCCGGCGAAGTCCAGGAGATGATCGACATCTGCGATTTCGCGGTCGGCCTTTCGCGCCAGTTGCACGGTCTGACGATCGCCTCCGAGCGAGCGGACCATCGCATGATGGAGACCTGGCATCCCATCGGCGTCGTCGGCGTCATCACCGCCTTCAATTTCCCCGTCGCGGTCTGGGCGTGGAACGCGGCGCTCGCGCTCGTCTGCGGAAACAGCGTGGTCTGGAAGCCCTCGGAAAAGGCGCCGCTCAGCGCACTGGCGACGCAGGGCCTGTTCCAGCGGGCGCGGCGACGCTTTCTCGCCGAGGGCGGCCGCGCGAGCGAAGGCCTTTCGACCCTGCTGATCGGGGCGCGCGAAATCGGCGAGGTCCTCGTCGATCATCGCGACGTCGCGCTGGTGTCAGCGACGGGATCGACCGCGATGGGCGGCAAGGTCGGGCCGCGGCTCGCGGCGCGCTTCGCCCGGTCGCTGCTCGAACTCGGCGGCAACAACGCGGCGATCGTCTGCCCGAGCGCCGATCTCGATCTGACCGTGCGCGCCATCGCCTTCGCCGCGATGGGCACGGCGGGCCAGCGCTGCACCAGCCTGCGCCGGCTCATCGCGCACGAGGACGTCTACGACGCGCTGGTCGAGCGCCTGAAGCGCGCCTATCGCTCGGTTCGCGTCGGCGATCCGCTCGCGGTGGGGACCCTGGTCGGCCCGCTCATCGACCAAGCGGCGCTTGCGGCGATGGCCACCGCCCTGGAGGCGGCCAAGGCCGCCGGCGGCGTCGTGACCGGCGGCGAACGCGTCGAGATCGGCGGGGCCGACGCGGCCTACGCGCGCCCGGCGCTCATCGAGATGCCGGCCCAGGTCGGCCCCGTGCTGCGCGAGACCTTCGCGCCGATCCTCTACGTCATGAAATACCGCGATCTCGGCGAAGCGATCGCGCTTCACAACGCCGTCGCGCAGGGGCTTTCGTCGTCGATCTTCACCAACGATCTGCGCGAGGCCGAGCTATTCCTCTCGGCGCGCGGCTCCGATTGCGGCATCGTCAACGTCAACATCGGCCCGTCGGGCGCCGAGATCGGCGGCGCCTTTGGCGGCGAGAAGGAGACCGGCGGCGGGCGCGAATCCGGCTCGGACGCCTGGAAGGCCTACATGCGCCGCGCCACCAACACGATCAATTTCGGCCGAACCCTGCCGCTCGCGCAGGGCGTGACGTTCGACGTCGGCTGAGCCGGTCGCGAGAAGCTGGCGCCTGGAATGCGGTTCCGCTCGGCGGCCGGGGGAGAAACCGGCTGTTTCCGCTTCGGAGGCCAACAACGCCTCTGCGCCAAATGCAGTCATCGGAACCGCGCACGGCTCTTCGCCGAATTTGATGCAAGGCGCACGGCTCATTACCCCATCTCTCTCGAGGATCGGCTTAGCCAAGCCACGAGCCTAGTCGAGCCGAGCTGCCGGATGCGCGGACAGGCTCACCGGATTATCAGCCTGCGCCGCGCGAGTCGGAAGGAGCGTCAAGCGCATGGGCAAATTTATCGCCGCGAAGACCAGACCTGACACGACCTGACACAAGCGTTTCGCGTCGTTCACGACCTATCGGCCTGCTGGTCGCCTCAAGGCGCGAAAGGCGTCGGCGTTCGACGCCGGCGCGCCGAAGTCGACGCGCTGACGACGGTTACAGGTTCCCGGCGCGCGGCGACGTGGTGGAGTAGATCGCCCATTCGATCTTCCACGAACCGTCCGGCTGGAGGCGATATCCGGCGACCCAATTGCCGGTCTCGGTCCATGTCCGTTTCGTCCGCTTCTCGGTGAAGGTCGAATTGTACGTCGCGCGATAGATCGCCATCTCGCCCGACGCGGCAACCTCAACCGCGTCGTTCGACAAGGTCGTCTGGGCCTTCGGGTGGGCGGCGAACTGCTTGCGGTCCGACGCCAAATCCGCCGCCTGACCCACGACGTTGGGACCGCCGTGGACCATCTGGACGACGTTCGGCGCGTCGTGGCTAGCCGTCCTGACCGGGTCGCGCGCGTTATAGTCGGCCAAGAGCTGGGCGACATCCGCTTTAATGGTGGCCGCGATCTTGCCGGTGTCGACCGGCGCGTTTTGCGCCGCCGCCCCGCCGATGCCGACCAAGAGAGCGCCGGCCGCGACGAATACTGTCCGCAACATCCGCAAAATTCTCATGATCCGCCCCCCTTTGCCGAGCGAGTCTGAACCATCGCTTGCGGATGGTCAATCATATCGAGTCGTCACCCTTACGATGTAATTACAGTTGCAGTTGGGGCGCCCTCGATGTAGATTTCAATAATTAAGTCTTAGCGCTCGCGGAGCAGACCCATGTTTTCAAAGCGAATTCTCGCGGCCTGGGGCATTGCCGGCTTTGTGTGCGCCGCCATCGGCGCCGCCAGCCTGATGACGTTCCCGGCGACCGTCGCGGCCCAGCTTAGTCCCCACCAGGGCAAGTTCCTCGACGCCAAGCCCATGGGAGATAATCATTTCCTCGCCGACAAGCCCTTGGGCGATAACCATTTCCTCGACGTCAAGCCCTTAGGCGACAATCACGTCCTCTGACGAGGGGCGAGAGGAGTATCCGCCTAGGCGGCAGGAAGCGGCGTTGCGCGGCATCGCACGAACAATCTGAGCGGACGACAGGGGTGCTTTCTGCAATGTGGCGGCGCGCATTCGTCGGCGCCGCTCTTTCTTTTCTGCTGGCGTGCGCGGTGTCGGCCGACGCTACCGCCGACGACCTCACTTCCGAAGTGCGTTCGGACGCGGGCCGATACGCGTTCATCTATTATGCGAACGAAACGACGCCGCTCGCCGAAGCCGGGCCGAACACGCGGACGCTTCTCGACTGGCTCGGGCGGATGCGATCGAAGAGTGCGGCGGAAGCGACCGACATGATCGAAAGCGACATGGCGCGCTTCACCGCGACGGTCGACGCGGAAACCACGGATATAGAGGCGGGCGCGGCGCGCGCTCTGGGCGTCGCGATCATCGCCAACACCGGCATCCGCGACGGGCATTACATCGCGAAGCTTCCCGGAAGCAACGACTTTGCGCCCGTCGCGGTCAGCCCCGACGAGCGCAGCGCGGACCCAAGGTTGGAGTCCAACCCGCTCGACGATCGGCGCGTGCTCCGCGACGTGCTTCTCGACGCGGTGTCGCGGATCGCCGCCGACGGGCGGCCGGTCGTTCTCGTCGTCAAGTCGCATGGCAGCGAAGCCTTCGCGCTGATGCCGCGTTCGTTCGTGGACACCAGCCGCACGAGCTTCGACACCATTCACGAGTATGTCGCGCAGATCGACGCGACCGGAAAAATCCCCAATCCGCCGCCGGCGTGGCTGACGCCGGTCGGAGTGAAAAAATCCGATTTCGTGGCTACGCTCGAGGACATCGCCGAGACTCGGGGCATCCGATTCCGCGCCGTTTTTCTCGAAGCGTGCAAGGGCGGGGTCGGGCTCTACGGGGTCACGAACGCGCCCGACGACGCCAACCCCCATCCTTACGAGCCGTGGCGGTTGCCCCCTCGCGTCGATTCCTTCGTGAGCGGCGGCTCGGAGCTGATGGAATACTCGAATATCGATTACGCACGACTTTTCCGCCGCGCGGACGAGGCAGGCGATTTCCTCGCCGGCTTCCTGGCGGAAGCGCGCGCCGATGGGCTAATTATTCAGCAGCGCGACGATTATCGGCGCTATCTCGTTCTCTTGTGGTTCGCGCCGCTCGCTGCGTGGCTCGCCACGATCGCGGTTCTGGCCGCCCGGCGTCGCCTCATCGCAACCTGACCATTTACGGCGCCGGACAGGAAGCCGCGCGCCGCGCGGTGATCGTCGGCGCGACGGCGCTGGTGGGCGCGGCTTGCGGCGGTTGTGCCGCTTCGCGCGCGGCTTCGCGGCGCGGCCCGGCGGTCATGTCCCAGACCCGCACGACACCGGCGCCGCCGTCGAAAGCCAGCCACGGATTGGTCGGATGGAATGCGAACGGTCCCCAGATGCCTGTGAGCGCTCCGAGCTCGTAAACCAGGGAGTGGCTGGCAGTGTCCCAGACGTCGAGGCGCGCGTCATCGGCGCCGGCCGCGATCAGCTTGCCGTCATGACTGAAGGCGATCGCGTTGACCATGCCTTTGTAGTCGCCGAGATGCACCGGCGGCGCCTCGAGGTTCTTGAAATCGTGAAGGAAGAAATCGCCCTGGTCGGCGCCCCGGGCGAGCGTCGCGCCGTCGGGACTGAAGGCGAGCGCCTTGATGTAATTCCCTTGGTTCACCGGAGTCGCGTGCACCGCCAGTTGCGGCGCCGGGCTGTTCTGGACGTCCCAAATCACCAGCCTGCCGTCGGAATCGCCGGAGGCGAGGGAAGCGCCCGAGGGATGGAACGCCAGGGCTTGCACGTCAAAGGCGTGGCCGACGCCGCGGGAGACCACATCGTGGGTCGAAAGGTCGAACAGAACCACGCGCGAGCCGTCTTTGGCCGCCACCGGCGCCGCGGCGATGAGCGGCGCGGTCGGCGAGAACGCAATGGCGTGGAAGCCCGTGTCGTCGTTCGGCATGGTCAGGCTCGCGACGCGGCTGCACGTCTCGGGCGACCACAAGGTCACGCCGTCGCCGCCTTCGGAGGCGATCGCCAGCGCCTTCGAATCGGGGCTGAACGCCAGCTGCCAGAACGAGCCGCGGGTCGCAATGGCGCATTGCCGCGTAAACCCGCTCTGATCGATGCGCCACACATTGGCGGATTGCGCGTCGCCGCTGTCGCGACCGCCGGAGGCGAACCATTTTCCATCGTCGCTGAACGCGCCCGAGATCACGTCATCCTCGTTGCTCGGCAGGGCGCGCACGCCTTGAAGCGCCGGCGTCATGGCGAAGTTCTTGACGTGCCCGTCGTCGCTCGCCGAGATCAGCTCGTCGCCGTCCGCGATGGTCTCGTAAACCCAGCCTCGATCCTGATCCACCGATCCCAGAGACTTGCCCGAGCGCTCGTCGTAAAGGCGGATGATGTCGTCGCGCGCGGTCGTCACGATGGCGCCGAGCGCGTCGTCGTAGTCCGCGTGCCACATCGGCGTCGTCTGCCGCGGCAGCTCGCGCTTCGGCGACAGGTCCGTTCCGTCCCACGCCAGGATGCGGTCATCGGTCGCGGCGGACAGGATTTCCTTGCCGTCCGCGCTGAATTCGATGCTGAAAACGATTCCTTTGTGGCCTTCGGTCGTCTTCAACAGCGTGATCGGCGGATTGGCCTTGCGGTCGATGGACCACAGCGCGACCTCGCCGCGCTGACCGCCCGTCGCCAGCCGCGTCCCGGTCGGATCGAAAGCGACGCTGACGACCGGCTGATCGTAATTTTGCAGCCGGTAGACGAGATTGTCCGACGCCGCATCCCAGAGGGAGATCGCGCCGGCGCTCTCGCCGACCGCGACGAGCCCGGCCGTCTTGCTGTAGGCGACGCCGTAGACGTAATTGCTGTGCGCGCCCAGCGGCGGGCAATCGATGACGCCGGTGTGCGCGTCGAGATCCCAGAACGCGACGTCGCCGTCGATGTCGGCGCTCACCAGCTTGCTCGGCTGATCGAGGAACAGGACCTGGTGGACCTCGTTGGAATTTCCGGCGAGAGTCGCGGTGATCGCGCCGGTCGCGAGGCTTCGCACCGTCACCGTTTTCGTCTGCCCGGCCGCCAGCAAGCTCTTGTCCGCCGACAGCGCGATGGAGTAGACGGGGCTGCCGTAGTCGTAGTCGGCGACGGCGTCGGCGACGATGGCGGACGAGACCTCGAACAGCGTTTGCGCTTCGATCGATTCCGGCGCGCTCGCCGGGACGAAGCGCTGCCCGGTCGCATCGGGCCCTTGCCCCAGCACCATGCCCGCCTCGCGATAAGCGGTGTAGGGGCGGTCGTTCCCCAAATCCTCGCTCGCCCGTTTGACCCAGGCCTTGCCGCTCGAGAGAAGACTGTCGTTGGCGAGGCTCCACCAGTGTTCGAGGGCGATGGCGCTGCCGGTCATGACGACGAACAAGGCGACAAACGCCCGGTTGCGCCAGCGCACGATGCGCTGCCGCTCCTTGGCGATCGCCTCTTGCTTGGCCTTGCACGCCGTCAGGAATTCGCCGATCGAATCGCGGGTCAGGCGCGGCCCGTAGACCTTGCTGGCCATCAGATCGAGCGCGTTCTGGAGCCGCGCCCCCTGCAGCACCAGATCGTCGTCGCGCCGTTCGCCTTCGACCCAACGCGCCGCCGCGCGGGTCGCGTCGCCCGCGGCGCGAATGTGGCCGGTTTCTTCGGCGACCCATTCGTTGAGGTCGCGCCAATGCCTGAGCAGGCTCTCGTGCGCGATCTCGACGATGTCGACCCGTTGATCGGCGATTTCGCGCGAGTCGCGAACGAGGAGGCGCTGGCGCACCAGCCGTTCGACCAGATTGCGCGATTCGGGCGGGATGTCGGTCCATTTCGCGGTGACCCGAATCGGCTGGCGGTTCTCGTCGAGATCGACCAGATGCGGAATGAAGGCTTGGCGCAGCAGATCGCGCTGCTCGCGCGCGTCGGCCGGGATCGGCGGGTTCGAGGCCGGATCGTCGAACGCGTTGCGGACGGATTTCTCCAAGACGCCCTTGATGCGCCCCAGCGCATCGTAGTCTTCGAGCTTGAGCGGCCGGTTCTCGCCCCGGTGCTCGAGGTAGAGCTGTTCGAGCGTGTAGGCGAGGAGCGGCAGGGCGTCGAGGCCTCTCGCCTCGCTCAACAGCGCCAGGGTCAAGCGCGGCTCGAAGGCGAGCTTGCCGCCGGCCTCGCGCACGCGCCGCGCCGGGCCTTCGACGATCGTGTGGTAGAGGGCCGTGGGGATGGGCGGTAGGTCGAAGAGGCGCCGCGGCGCCGCCGCCAGCGCGTCCTTGTCCTGCAGCTCGCTGTAGCTGTCGGCGCGGATCGTCATCACCACGATAAACGGCGTGCGTGTGGTCTCGTCGGGAGATGCGCCCGATTCGGCTTCGTCGCGGATGAGCGCGAAGAAGCGCTTGACCTCGTCGCCTTGGCCGACGAACAGCTCCTCGCATTGGTCGACGGGAATCACGACGGTGGGAAGCGGCGCGCGCTCGTCGACGCTCTGCCCGCCGCGCCGGCGCAGCGCTTCGACGACCGCGCCGAGCCCGCGCGTCTTGCGCAGCTCCTCGCGGATGGTCGCGCGTGAGACGGCGACACCTAGCTCGAGGTGGAGCGCGTCGAGGCTGGCGACGAGGCCTTCGGGTCCTTCCAGCACGCTACGGCGCGGCCGCACGATCGGCGCGACGAGAAAATGCTGGGAGTCGCGCTGGAGGCGCGGCATCAGCCCAGCGCGCATGAACGACGACTTGCCCGCGCCCGAGGCGCCGACGATCACGAAGCAATTCTCGGTGAGGCTGTCGCGCATTACGCGCAGTTGGCTGATCGCGTCGAGCAGCTCGGCGTCGCGGCCGAAGAACACCGCCGCGTCGACGGGCTCGAGCGGTTTCAAGCCACGATAGGGCGCGCGGTCGGGATCGCGCTCGGGCGGCCATGGGAACGCCTCGGCGGTAAGGCCGGCGCGCTCGAGGCCGAGCTTCAGTTTCGCGAGGCCCGAGGAAGAAAGCGCCACATCGGTGGCCGCGACGGTCTCGGAGCTCACGTGGAACGAGACGCGGTCGCTCTCGATCGTCAGATAGCAGAGCTGCCATTCGCGCTTGATCAGGTCGGGCACCTCTTCGAGCGTGACTTGGGGATCGATCAGCACGCCGATGAGCTGCTTGCCGAGATGGCGGGCGAGCCGCATCTCGTCCAGGCACCAGGTGGAGGCGAGCCAATTTCGCGAGATCAGCAGGATCACGACCTCGCAGACCCGAGCGGCCTTGCGCAGCGCCATCTCCCAGCGCTCGCCGGGCGCAATCGCGTCGCGTTTCAGATCGAGGAAGTACTGGCCACTCCAGCCTTCGCGGTCGAGCCATTCCGTCAGGGCAAGCGCGTAAGCGTTGTCGGCGCTTGAGTGCGAGATGAAGATCTTGCTCAACCTTGCCTCGATGCCCCCAACGGCCGCCGCCTGCGCTAGGCGGGTTGCGCCAGCGCGAATAAAGAATACTCGGCGATAACCCTGAAGCCTATGCTTTCGTAAAGCGCGCGACCGGCGGCGCTGGAGTTGAGATAAAAGCGTCTGACGCCGGCGCGGCGATATTGCTCCAAGAGCTGGGTCAAGAGCGCGCGGCCTGCGCCTTTTCGCTGATGCTCGGGATCAGTCGCCATCAACCAGACGCCGGCCGACGCGCCGGTGCGGATGAGGGTGATGGTCGCGTTGGGCCCGCCGCCGTCGGAGCCGATGAATGTCTCGACCGAGCTCGCCTCGGTGCAGCTCGCCTCGAAGACCCGCGCGATCGATTGGCGCGGAATATCGAATGCGCGCGCCTGAAGATCTCCGGCGATCGCCGCCTCGCGCGGGTTGGCGACGCGTTCGATCTTAGTGGCGCGGCTGGGTTCGATGGGCGCGGTCGCGCGCAACACCATCATCGGCAGCGCGCCGGCCGGCGTGAGGCCCAACCGTTCGGTGGAGGGCGCGAGCTCTCGAGCGACATGGGGTGTGAACGCGGCGACGAGCGGCAAGCGGCGTCTGCGCGCCGTGTCGATCGCTTTGTTCAGGAAGCGCTCGGGCTCCGGACCAGGGCCGACGAGAAGCAGGTTGAGATCGGACACTTCCTCACCGCTCATCAAGAGCGCCGAATTGTGCGTCATCCGCACCAGTAATCCCGGGGCTTCCGCGATCAGCGCGATAACGCCGCGGGATGTCAGGCGATTGATCTCGAGGACTTCGTCCGATCCGGAAGTGCTAAGACGCGGCACGTTGTCTCCCGATTAGCTTCAATGAGACTAGGCATCGAATATTACATGCCGCGACGTACCCGCCGACACGAGAAACTCACGTCGCGGCGCGGCAGTGTTCGGCAAGACGGCAATTTCCACGATTCCATCGTGCGCAGATTCGTGGTGGTGTCGATCTGATCGCGATTGTTGCGCGCCGGGCAGATAGAGGACGCCTTCGACGTGACAGGCCGTCGGCTCGTTAACCCGCGCGCCGCGCCCGGGGGGACTGGTTGCCCGCCGAGAAGAGACGCTTCCAACGTATCCTTAGGGTCAACTCGGGTCAATCGTCCCTTCGCCGCGAGTTACCGCGACGGGTGTGCCCGACACGTAAAGCGCGGGATCCCGTGTCGGATCATCGCCGCTCGGGCCGGCGTCGCGCCGCGGCTACGACGCGATCCAATAGGTGAGCAACCCCGAAACGAACGCGCCCATGATCGTTCCGGCCGCGATGTCGGAGGCGTAGTGATGTCCGACGGCCAAACGCGACCACGCCATCGCGGCCCAGACGGCCAACCCGAGAGGCCAAGCTCCCGGCGCGACGTAAACAATCGGCGTGAGTGCGGCGCTCAGCGTCATGACGTGGCCGCTGGGAAAGGAATATTTGTCGAGCGGCGGGGGCGAATAGGCGAAATCCTCCTTGACGTCGCGCGGCCTCGGGCGCGCCGTCGCCCTCTTGACGATCGGGTAGATGCAATGCAGCAGGACAATGCTTGCGGCCGCGCAAAGAATGATCGTCGCGGCTTCGTGCGGATGGAAGAGAATCACCGCGCCGACGATCAGGAGATAAATCGGCCCGTTGCCCAGTCGCGACACGGCGTTGGCGGCGGCCACGGGCATGCGCCGGTCCGGCCGCAGCGCCAGAGCGTGCGCGATAGGCCACTCGATGGCGCCGATCCTGTCCCAGCGGGAGCGCCCGCCACCCTGCACGTCCCTTAAATCATTCAGCATTGGCCGCCGAACCAATTTCAAGGATGCTTTTTCTGACGCTAACACATTTGAACAATACGCCGTCAATGTGACAACACAAAATCAACAATCGCGAATGTGACGCGCCCGCACACGGCCCGACGCCTCCTCGCGGATGCGGTTTCGCTCGGTCTCCCTTGATAAGGCGGGCCTTTGTCCGCTCTTGCAAATTCGCGCTCAGCCGGCGGCCATCGCCTAGGCGCGAAATATATTCTCGACGAACTGCCGCGCCGAGGCGCGCAGGCTGAAATTGAGCGCGCGCGCGCGCGCCAGCTCGCGCGGAATCGCCAGGGCGGCGAGCGCGGCGCGCTTCAGGTTGGCGTCGAGCACGCCGGCGCCGCTGTTGCCGATCACGTCGAGCAAGCCGGGCGCCGGGAACGCCGCCACCGGCAGGCCGGAGGCGAGCGCTTCGAGCAGCACGAGGCCGAACGTGTCGGTCAGGCTGGGGAAGACGAACACGTCGGCGCTGGCGTAGGCGGCGGCGAGCGCCGCGCCGTGCATCTCGCCGACGAAATGCGCCTCGGGAAAGCGCGCCTGGAGACTTCGTCTCGCCGGACCGTCGCCGACGACGACCTTCGAGCCCGGCAAGTCCAGAGACAGGAAAGCGCTCAGGTTCTTTTCGATCGCGACGCGCGCGCAGGTCAGAAAAATCGGTCGCGGCAGGTCGAAGACGCTCGCGGCGTGCGGTCGATAGAGATTGCAATCGACGCCGCGCGACCAGCGCATCAGGCGGGCGAAGCCGCGCGCGGAGAGTTCGCGCTCCAGCGTCTCGGTGGCGACCATCATGCCGACGCCGGCGTTGTGAAAGCGGCGAAGCAGCGCGTAGACTAGGCCGCGCGGCGCGATTCGCCGCACGGCGAGATATTCGGGGAAGCGCGTATGGTAGGCCGTGGTGAAGGGGCGCCCGGCTCTGCGGCAGGCGATCCAGGCGCAGATGCCCAGCGGGCCCTCGGTCGCAATGTGGACGAAATCGGGTTTGAGCTCTTCGATGCGGCGCGCGACGACGCTCGGTCGCGTCACCGCTACGCGCAGCTGGCGATAGGTCGGCACCGGCGCGGTGCGAAATCCGGCGGAGCTCAGGACATCGATCTCGACGCCGAGCGACGGCGCTTCCCGCAATAGGGCTTCGATCGAACGCACGACGCCATTGACCTGCGGCAGCCAGGCGTCGGTGACGATGAGAATACGCCTCGAAATGGGAGCCTCGAATCGGATCGCGTCGCCGGGCGAATCGGCCAAGAGCGCCGGCGCTGCCGGATCGCGATCATGGTCGCCGAGGCGGGCAACCTCAATCCGGCCGTCGCGATTTCGGCCGCGGCTTCTCGACGCTTCGCTCAATGCAGTCGCGGCTTCTTGAGATGGCCGCTGCGATCCGTCGATCGGATGTGCAGCCGCAACGCGCGGTCGTCGCGTGTCAACTCGATGGGAATTTCGACGCCGGCCGGGCCGCAGCGCCAAACCTTGCGATAGAAGTCCGCCAGGCTCGCGACCGCCGAATCCCCGACGGCGGCGACGATATCGCCCCGCTGCACCCCGGCGGCGGCGGCCGGGCCGCGTTCGGCCACCGCGGCGACGATGATTCTGCCGTCGCTCTCCGTCGAATAGAGGCCGAGCCACGGCCGTGGCGGCCTGTCGACCCGGCCGAATTTGAGCAGATCGGCCAAGATCGGCTCCAAGAGGTCGATCGGCACGATCATGTTGACGTCGCGATGCCGGTCCGGCGCGGTCGCCTCCTCGACGTGGAGCGAGCCTATGCCCAACAGCTTGCCGCTCGCGTCGATGAGGCCCGCGCCGCCCCAGAACGGATGCGCGGGCGCCGTGAAGATCGCCTCGTCCAAGAGATACTCCCAGTAGCCGGCGAATTCGCGCTTGGCGACGACTTGCGCGCGCATGAACTGCTTGCGCCCGCCCGCCGCGACGATCACCGGATCGCCGCGCTTCGCCTCGCTCGAGCGGCCGAGCTCCAGCGCCGGCAAGCCGAGCCGGTCCAGCGCCTGCACCAGCCCGAACCCCGTTTCCGGATCGACGGCGAGCGCGTGGGCGGGCGTCAGACGACCGTCCGCGCTGGTCAGCCAGACGCTCTCCGCCTCGGTGATGAGATACCCGATCGTCAGCACGAGCCCGTTCTCGTCAATCACCACGCCGCTGCCCGCCCGCTTGACGCCGAGCGTCGGAGCGGTGAAGCCGTCCTCCGGAATCTCCGACTGGAGCGCCACGACGGATTCGAGCGCGCGATTCAAGTCGAAGCCGAATTCCTCGGGCCTCGGCGGATCGGGCGGCGACTCTTCCCATCGGGACTTCCCGACCATTGACGCATTCCTGACGGTTGCCCTGTCGGCTGCAAGGCGCTGATCGGCATATTACCGTCCCGATGCGACGGCCGCAATTTCGGATGTCGGATCGCTCGGGCGCCGGGGCGCGCGCTACGGCTTTTTCGACTTCAGCTTGATCGTTTCGCCGTCGACCGCGAACGCGCCGTAGCCGCGATGGTGGATCGTCTTGGCGTCGCGATGCCCACGATCCGCCCACGCCTGCACCACTTCGAGGATGAAGAGGTTGTATTTGGCGACCAGGCGCGTGTCGGTCGCCTTGCATTCGAGATTGGCGAAGCACTCGCTCACCAGCGGCGCCGCGACGCGCCGGGCGACGGCCCGCGTCAGCCCGAACTCGCCGAATTTGTCGACCGTGCGCCCAGAGCAGTTGCCGATCTCGACGACCTTGGGCGCCAGCGCGAGGGCGGGAATGGCGATGACGCATTCTTTCGTCGCGCGAAGCGCGGCGAAGCTGAAGTTGGCGTCGCTGACGACGCAGGCGACGAGCGGCGGGGTGAATTCGACCATCATGTGCCACGACAGGGTCATGACGTTGTCGCGGCCCCGGTGGGCGGTGGTCAGCAGGACGACCGGCCCGGGCTCGAGCAATTGATAGACCGCGTCTAAGGGAAATTCCTTCATCGGATCGCCCCCTCGGGCCGCCGGCTTCACGACGGCGCCGATCAGCCGACCCAGAGGATTTCCGGCGCCTTGCGGGGAACCGGCGCCGTCGCGCCCTTCGGTCTGCCGACGATGATCGGCGCGACCGGAACCCAGGCCTCGGGCGCGCCGAGCGCCGCTTTGCCGTGCGGCGTGTTGAGGTAGCTCTGCGCGAAGCCGATCCAGCACGTCCCCAGCCCCTCGGCGAAAGCCGCGAGCATCAGGTTCTCGGCCGCCAGCGCGCAATCCTCGACGATCCACGGACCCGGCGCGCTCGCCGAAATGACGACGAGCGCCGGCGCGCGATAGAAGATGTCGAAATCCGGGTCGCCGAGGTGCAAACGGAAATGCCCGGAATGGACGCCGCCGGGCATCGTGGCGAGCATGTGAGCTTTCGCCTCGCGCGAAATCCGATCGAGCCGATCGCGCTCGCGCACCACCGTGAACGTCCAGGGTTGCTGATTGACCGCGCTCGGCGCCAGCACGGCGGCGCCGATTAGGCGACGAATAGTCGGCTCGTCGACCGCTTCATCCCTGTAGTCGCGGACGGCCCGGCGGCCGGCGATCGCGTCTTCGAGCCTCATCGCCCCCTCCTCATTCCAATGCGCCGGCGCATCTTATCGCGCCGGATCGCGGCGAGCGCATTGAGGCCGGTCAAGCCGGGCCAAGTCAGCGCGGCGGCTTGACGAATTTCAGGGTGAAGCGGTCGCTTTCGCCGATCGCCGCGTATTTGTCGCGATCGACGTCTTTGAGCCGATACGTCGGCGGCAGGGCCCAGACGCCGACGGAATAGTCCTTGGTGTCCTTAGGGTTGGCGTTGATCTCCGACTTGCCGGCGAGCTTGAAGCCGGCGGCCTCGGCGAGCGCGATGGCGAAATCCTCGCGCACGTAGCCGCTTCCAGCGAGCGGGTCCTGGGCTGCGTCGGCGCGGGCGCGATGCTCCTCGAGGCCGAGGACGCCGCCGGGCTTCAGCGCGTCGTAGAAGGCCGCGAACGCCGCCGCGGCGCGCCCCTCGGCCATCCAGTTGTGAATGTTGCGGAAGGTCAGCACGAAGTCGGCGCTCTCCGGGGCCGCGATCGCGTATTTGTCGCCGGAAAACTCGGTGACCTCGATCGCGCCGTAGCGTTCGGGCGTCGCGGCGAATTCCGCCTCGAACGCCTCGATGGCTTCGCGTTCCTCTTTCGACGCGGAGGCGCGGTCGCCGACCGCGGCGACGTAGTGGCCGTGGTCCTTCAGGTAGGGCGCCAGGATTTCGGTCCAATAGCCGCTCCGCCCGGGAAGGATTTCCACCACGACGCTGTCGGACGTCACGCCGAAGAAGCTCAGCGTCGCCTCGGGATGGCGATAGGGGTCGCGGGCGCGATTGGCGGGGTTGCGGTCGGGACTGGCGACGATCGCGGCGAGGGCGGGGTCGGCGGTTTGCGCGACGAGCGGGGAGGGGGCGAGGAGGAGCGCGGCGGCGAGGGCGGCGAAGCGGATCATGACGACGGCCTCATTGGGTTTCCGATCGAACCGCCAGCGCTTCCAAATTCATGCCAAACATTTCCAAATTTGCGGCCTTTTTCTCCAAACATTTCCAAAGATTCCTTTGGCGGTTTTGTGGAAATTCAGAAGCTTGCAAGGAGAAAAAGGAAATTTCGCTCGGCTCCAAATCTTTTTCGCCGCCTCCCGTCCGAAAGCCTCCTTCCGCCCGGTCGGAGAGGTGGGCGTCTCAAACCGCGACAAAGGAAGCCTAGCATGATTTTCGGTTTTTCAAAATGAAATGAATCCGAGCGGCGCATCCGCGCCCCGGCCGCTTTCGCGACGGCGAGCGCGTCGCGCCGAGGCCGCCCGCGTCAGGCTCGCGGGATCGTCAACGGGCGGCTCTCGCGCGTCTGGGGATTACTGGGACATATGCATGCTTGCAAAATACGGCGTTCGGAAGGCCGAGTAAGGGGCGTTCGCTTATCGAATTGCGTTCGGCGCAACCGGGTGACCCACTCGCCTTCGTCTAGCGGAGCGCCGCACCATTTCGCTCGCGCCGACGTTCGGCTATCGACGCGGCCCGATCGAGGCGCGAGACAGCGACACCATCTTTTTAGGCAAACATGCATGTGTCACCGTGGTCCAGGATGTCTTTGTTCACATTTCGGCGGTGGAGCGCGCTGGCCTGAGAGGCCTGAACGAGGGACAGAAGGTGTCCTACGAAGTCGTCACCGACCAAAAGCGCGGAAAGACCTCGGCTGAAAACTTGAAAGCCGGGTAAGCTCCTCGGCTGACCGAAGCGGCGGCTACCCACATAGCCGCAAGCACGGCGGCCAATCCCTGAAGCCTCGGCCCGCACTGCGGCTGGCGGGCTGGGCGAGAGGCGATGAAGCGTCCGCCCCTCGTTGCTCATGCGGCGACCGTCGACGTCGATTGAAATTCCTAAGCCGCTTTTTTCGTGTTCGTGGGTTCAAAGCCCGGTCGATCGCCAACCACAGCGATGCAGGAATGGGCGAACTCACAAGGACATGCTCGCCGTCCCACGCATTCCCGACTTATTCGCATCACCTCGTTGTCGAATGCGTCGGCAACCGCGGCAATCTCCGCACTCACCGTCTCGGGGGCGAGGGCCGCTCCCAGTTTCCGATAGTGATTGGAAATCCGAGCCAGCTTGCTAATGCGAAATTCGAGGACATCGACCATTTGCGTCTCTCCTCGGTCTTGCCCTTCCGCGCCTCCCGTTCATCCTGCCGTCGAGGGCTACGCCAAAAGCGTTAAGAAACGGTTAAGGTTAACGAAACATTAAGGCCATTGGACGCTGGTCGTCCGCTCGCTTCGCGCGGATGATCCAAGCGAGTGGTGGCCTCGCACGGATCATCATGACATGATCGCTACCCACGTAGCCGCCGTCGCCGCTCCCCGCCGTTGCGCTGCGGATTACGGGGACACATGCATATTTGCAAAAAAAACGGCGGCGGAAGGGCGAGTAAGGGGCGTTCGCTTATCGAATTGCGTTCGGCGCAACCGGGTGACCCACTCGCCTTCGTCTAGCGGAGCGCCGCACCGTTTCGCTCGCGCCTACATTCGGCTGTCGACGCGGCCCGATCGAGGCGCGAGACAGCGACGCCTTCTTTTTAAGTAAACATGCATGTGTCACCGTAAATCCGTAAATCCAAGCCATGCGACCGCAGCCGCCCTATCGGCAGTCGTCGTGACGCAGTAGAACTAAGCGATGCTCGGTAAACCATATTCCCCGAAAGGCCGTCTCAGGTTAACTGAATTAAATATTTCACACTACCAAAATCCAAACTGACTCACTACCTGAAAATATGGCGGGGTGACAATCTCTCTCGCGCTATACCACCACCCTGTTGTGCTTTACGCAAAGCACGAGGAAGGCGGAATGGACAAACAAGCCAAGAGCCATATTTATTCCGCGTCCATTTTACATAGGCCGGGAGGCGGCAAGGAAATAACCCTAACATCAACGAATTTGATTGCGATCACTGACCTCGACGCAATCCAAGAGGCGCGCGTGTGGGCGAACCCACTAATCACCGACGAGTGTACGGTGCTTCATGTGACGAGGGACACTTACCAGATCAGGAGCATTCGCTTTGAACATATCAATGCCCCGAGGTCCTAAAGGCAAGAAGCGTCCCGCAGAGCGCTATCGCCCCCCGTAACCGCGACCGAGCGCCGCCGCACCGCCAACCGCCGGCCTCTTCATGACGACAAAGCCCGATCGCTCCAAATGGTCAACGAGGCGCTTTGCGACGATCGCCGCCATCATCTCGGCCGCGTCGTGCTTCCGCTTCCGGCCGTCGAAGCGCAGCGCGAACGCCAGGGCGTTGGCAAGGTCATCGGGCGCGGCGGCCGTGAGGGTGGCGGGCAAGTCGATCATGCCGGGGACCGTAGCCTGAACGTGAGAACAAGACAAGAACATCAAGGGCGGATTAGCGGATGATGCTCGCTTCCGTTGTTGATAATGATGCGAAAAAGCCACGCAACCGAAGAAACCCCTTGCGATCGCGCTTTGGCCTTGGAAGCCAATCTATTAGACGGTAAATTTGGTGTGCGACAACTCGTCGCAAACCGACTTAGGTCGTTTCCCCGGGATTCAGGCCGCCTTGCGGGGGCGGCCTGTTTCTGGCGTTCGGTTCGCGCTTCCGGTGCGGTCGCCTCTAAAGTTGACGCAATCGGCCGCCGCGAACTTCGGATTACGGGGACACATGCATATTTGCAAAAATAGCGGCGTCGGAAGGGCGAGTAAGGGGCGTTCGCTTATCGAATTGCGTTCGGCGCAACCGGGTGACCCGCTCGCCTCCGTCTGGCGGAGGCCGCACCGCTTCGCTCGCGCCAACATTCGGCTATCGACGCGGCCCGATCGAGGCGGGAGACAGCGGCACCGTCTTTTTAGGCAAACATGCACGTGTCACCATGGTCGCCGGGCGAGCGCATCGCGCCGGGGCGCCGGCCTCACAGTCTCGGGATCGTCAACGGGCGGCTCTCGCGCGTCTGGGCGGCGAGGCGGATCGGCGCGTTGACCGCGCCGAAGCCGCGATAGGTGCGGCGCTCGACGATCTCGAAGAAGAACCGCTCGGCGAACGCGTGGGTGTAGATCTGGAAGAACTCGCCGGCCTCGTCGCGATCGTAGAGGATGTGCTGGGCGCGCATCGCCGCGATCGTCTCGGGATCGAACTGATATTTCGCTTCCAAATCGTCGTAGTAATTGGCGGGGATGTCGAGGAACGTCTGGCCGTGCGCGCGCATCTGCGCCACCGCGGCGAAAATGTCGTCGGTGGCGAAGGCGACGTGCTGCACGCCCGAGCCGAAGAATTCGGTGAGAAAGCGCGCCGACAACGTCCGCATCGACGCCGAGCCGTTGAGCACGATCCTGACCGAATCGTCCGCGTTGGCGAGCGCCTGGCTCTGCACCAGGCCGGCGGGGTCGGCGACGTCCTGTTGCGGCTCGCGCGTCAGATCGAAGATCGACTCGTAGAACAGCAGCCACGACAGCATTTCGTCGTAATGCATCGACTGAGAAATGTGGTCGACGCGGGTGAGGCGCCCCGCGTGCGCGGAGTCGACGACCGGCGTGAACTCGCGGCTCCACACCTCGCCGAGCGCCCCCTTATGCTCGAGAAAATAGATGAGCGAGCCGCCGACGCCGCGGATCGCCGGAATTTTCAGCTCGCCGTGGCCGACTTTCTGGTGGAAAGAATCGGCGCCGAGCGCTTCGGCTCGCGCCGTCGTCTCGCCGACGTCCGCTACGTCGAGGCCGAAGGCGCAGACGCCGGGGCCGTGGGTGACGTAGTGCGAGTGGGCGAAGCCCTCAGGCTGCGCGTTGATGACGAGGTTGACGGCGCCTTGCGACCAGCGCTCGACCGCCTTGGAGCGATGGCGGCCGGTCTTGCGGAACCCGAGGCCATGGAACAGCGCGCCGAGTTCGCGCCCCGTGGGCTCGTCGACCGCGAATTCGACGAAGGCGACGCCTTGGCTGGCGGCGCGCCGGGGCGACGGCGTCGCGCCGGCGCGGTCCTCGAGAGCGACGAGAGAACGTTTGCCGTCGCGCGCCACGCGCGCCGCCGAGCCGGCGCGAAACTGGTCGTTGAAGATTTCGAGCGACAGCGGGCCAGCGTAGCCAGTCGCCTGGATCGCCTTCAGAAAATCGACCAGCGGCAGGTCGCCTTGCCCGGGGAAGCAGCGGAAGTGCCGGCTCCACGACTGGACGTCGAGATCGAGGCGCGGCGCGTCGGCGAGCTGGACGAGGAAAATGCGATCGCCGGGGACGGCGCGGATCGCCTCGAGCGGCGTATTGCGCGCCAGGATGGGGAAAGAGCCCAGGATCAGGCCGACCGCGGAATGGTCGGCGCGGCGCACGATCTCCCAGGCGTCGCGATAGTCGTTGACGTGGCGTCCCCAGGCGAGCGCCTCGAACCCGACCCGCAGGCCCCGCGCCGCCGCGAGCGCGCCGAGTTCGCGAAAATCCGCCGCCGCCCGGTCGACGCCGCCGAGCGAGACGGGCGAGACGTTGCTGCACACGAGAAGCAAGTCGGCGCCGAGTTCCTGCATCAGGTCGAATTTGCGCGCCGCGCGCTCGAAATTCCGGGCGCGCTGGGGCTCCGGCATGCCCTCGAAATCGCGGAAGGGCTGAAACGCCGAGATTTTCAGACCGAGATCGCGGCACAGGCGCGCCACGTCGCGCGGCGCGCCGTTGAAGGACAGAAAGTCGGCCTCGAAGATTTCGACCGAGGCGAAGCCCGCTTCCGCGATCGCCCGCAGCTTTTCGTCGAGCGGCCCGCTCAGGGAAGCGGTGGCGATCGAGTGGTTGGTCATTTCGCCCTCTCCATGAACTCTCCCGGATTGATTTTCGCGCCCGTCCGCGCCGCCTCGCCGATCGCAGGATATCGCATCCGCTCTCAACCTTTGTCGGCCGGTCGCCCAGCTTCGTTCAGGCGGCCGTCGCCGCGCGGCTTCTCGCCTCCATCGCCGCGTCGAAGGCCGCGCCCATGACTTCGGTCGAGGGGCTCGCGCCGGTGAAGAGCTCGAACGCGTCCGCCGCTTGATAGACCGCCAGCTCGCGCCCCGTCATGACCCGTGCGCCCGCCGCTCTAGCGCTCCGTAGCAGAGGCGTCCAGAGCGGGGAATAGACCGCGTCGGCGACGAACAGACCCGAGTGGAGACATTCGGCCGGCGCCGGCGTGTCGCGGTTCGGCGCCATGCCGATGGGCGTGCCGTTGACGAGCCCGACCACGCCCTCCATCGCCTGCGCGACGGAGGCGCAGGGCGTCGCTTTCGCCTTGGCGCCGAGAAGGGCCGCGAGCGCCTCGGCTTTCGCCGCATCCGTGTCGAAGACGCGAATGTCGGCGACGCCGAGTTCGGCGAGCGCGACGCCGATCGCCTTGCCGACGCCGCCCGCGCCGAGAAGCGCGACCGCGCCGCGCCCCGAACCCTCGACGAGCGGGCGAACGGCGCGGCGGAATCCGGTCGCGTCGGTGTTGTGGCCGACGAGACGGCCCTCGCGCACGACGATGGTGTTGACGGCGCCGATGGCGCGTGCGCCGGGCGACAAGTCGTCGAGGAGGCCGATCACCGCTTCCTTATAGGGGAAGGTGACGTTGACGCCGGAAAAGCCGAGCCGCCGCACCCCGTAAAGCAGCCGTTCGAGTTCGGCGCGGTCGGCGCCGGCCACCTCGATCAGTTGGTAATGGCAGCGGATGCCGAGGGCCTCGCCGGCCGCCTCGTGCATGGCCGGCGAAGCCGAGCTCTTGATCGGCGCGCCGATGAGGCCGAGCAGGGCGCGTCGTTCGCCGTGTGCCTGAGCCTCGACCACGTTGGACGCCTCCTGCGCGATGTTGAATTTCTCGGTCGCCGCGCCTGGGGACGGCGCCCTCGGGCCGGCACCATACGCCGGCCTTTCCGTAGCTCAATTATTATTCCGCACCGCTATTTGAACATCATGTTAATTTATCGGGCCGTTTCAACGGTCGTAGAGCGTTCCGCCACACGTCAGACGTGGCGATCCCCCCTCGCCGCGTGCGCTATGGCAGCACACACGCTGATGACGGCGCGGCTAACCGCCCCGCCCCTCACCCTGCCTCTCCCCGCGAAGGCGCGGGGAGAGGGGAAGACAAGGCGCCGCGCGCCCCTCTCCCCGCTTGCGGGGAGAGGCAGGGTGAGGGGCGGGGCGGTTAGCCGCAGTCGTCACCAAGTCCCTGCTACCGTAGTGCAAGCGGGAAGCCGGCGCGCAGCGGCCTCGCCTCAGAACGGGTACTGCTGCGGACCTTCGATGGTGATCCACCTCAAGTCGGTGAACTCGGCGATCACCGCCTTGGAGCCGAAGCGCCCGTAACCGGAGGCCTTGACGCCGCCGAACGGCATCTGCGCCTCGTCGTGCACGGTCGGGCCGTTGATATGGCACATGCCGGTCTCCAGCCGCTTGGCGACCGCCAGCGCGCGCTGGACGTTGCGGCTGAACACCGCCGCCGACAGGCCGTATTCGGTGTCGTTGGCGACGCGGATCGCCTCGTCCTGGCCGTTGACGCGCACGACCGGTTTGACCGGGCCGAACGATTCCTCGCCGTAGATGCGCATCTGCGGCGTCACGTGGTCGAGGATCGTCGCCTCGACGATCGAGCCGCTGCGCTTGCCGCCGGCGACGATCTTCGCGCCCTTGGCGACGGCGTCGGCGATGAGCGCGTCCATGCGCTCGGCAGCGGCGAGATCGACCAGCGAACCGAGCACGACCGGCCCGCGCGGATCGCCGCAGGGCAGGGCGGCGGCGCGCTTGGCGAGTTTTTCGACGAAGGCGTCGGCGACCGCCGCGTCGACGACGAGCCGCTCGGTCGACATGCAGATCTGCCCCTGGTTGGCGAACGCGCCGAACACCGCCGCGTCGACGGCCGCGTCGAGATCGGCGTCGTCGAGCACGATCAGCGGCGCCTTGCCGCCGAGCTCGAGCAGCACCGGCTTGAGGTGTTCGGCGGCGAGCTTGGCGATGACCTTGCCGACTTTCGACGAGCCGGTGAAATTGATGCGCTTGACCGCGGGGTGGGCGATCAGCGCCGCGACCACTTGCGGAGCGTCGGCCGGCGCGTTGGCGATGACGTTGACGACGCCCTTGGGAAAGCCCGCGTCGTTGAGGGTCTTGACGATCAGATGGTGCGTGCCGGGGCACGTCTCGGAGGAGCGCAGGATCACCGTGTTGCCGCAGGCGAGCGGCGCGGCGATCGCCCTGACGCCGAGAATGACCGGCGCGTTCCACGGCGCGATGCCGAGCACGACGCCGGCGGGCTGGCGCACCGCGAGCGAGAGGACGCCGGGCTTGTCGGACGGGATCACTTCGCCGAGAATCTGCGTCGTCAGCGCCGCCGCCTCGCGCAGCATGCCGGCCGCCAAGTGGACGTTGAAGCCGGCCCACGGGCCGGTCGCGCCGATCTCCTCGGTCATCAGCTTGGCGAAGTCGGCTACGCGGGTCTCCAGCAGATCGGCGGCCTTGAGCAGCAGCGCGCGCCGCTCGCCCGGGCCCGTTTCCGACCAGGTCGCGAAGGCGCGCGAGGCCGCCTCGGCGACTTTGGCGACGTCGGCGGGACCCGCGGCGGCGGCCTCGGTCGCGATCTTTCCCGTCACGGGATCGTGGCGCGCGAATGTGGCGCCGCTCGTCGCGCCGACCGACGCGCCGTCGATGATGAAATCAATCTTCATGTCGAACTCCTCCCTTTGGTGAACAATTGCGTCCGCCGCGGCGACCGGCCTAGGCTTCGCGCGACGGCGCCGGCTTGGGCGCCTCCTCGGCGCGCACGCGGCGTTCGCCGCCGAAACGGATGCGGTAGCCGATCGGCAGCAGGCGCAGCGCGGTAGAGTCCTCGACCCAGCCCCAGACGCCGCGCGGCAGCGCCAGGGCGAACACCAGCGCCGTCGCGCCGAGGCCGACGAGATACCAGACGCCGGCGCCGCCGAACCACGCCTCGATGGCGAAGAACGCCACCGCGCCGAGGATGGCGCCCTCGAACGTCCCCAGGCCGCCGACCAGCGCCATGAAGATCATGTAGGCGGTCCATTGCGGGCTGAAATAGGTCTTCGGCTGGAAGGTGACCGCCGTCGCCACCCACAGCGCGCCGGCGAGCGCGGCGCCGAACGCGGCGAGGACGAAGATGAGACGCTTGGCGCGAAGGACGCGCACGCCGACCGATTCGGCCGCCTCTTCGTTGTCGCGGATCGCCTGGATCGCCGCGCCCAGCGGTCCGCGCAGTAGGAAGAACACGATCGCCAGCAGGCCGATCATCGCCGCGAAGGCGCACCAATAGGTCAGGGCGCGGCGCGAATCGATCGCATAGGCGTTGAGCGCGATGAGCGACGTGCCCGTCTCGCCGTTGATCAGCGTGTCGAGATTGACCAGGAGATGCGATATCTCGGAGACGACCCACATGCCGATGGCGAATTCGCCGCCCTTCAAGCGCAGCATGATCGACGACAGCGGCACGGACAGGACGCCGACGATCAGGGCGGCGACGAACAGCGCAGGATAGACGCTGAAGCCGGAATCGGCGAGGCGCACCGCGAAATAGGCGCCCAGGCCGAAGAACGCCTGCTGGCCGATCGACACCAGCCCGCAATAGCCGACCAGAGCGTTCCACGTCACCGCCAGGATCACGTAGATGAACAGCGTCGTCAGCCGGTCGACGATGTTGGCGTCGAACATCGTCGGCCCGAGCGCGAGCGCGCCGACCACCAGCGCCGCAACGACCAGCGCGACGCGCGATTCGCGCGTCCAGCGTTCGACCGTGAGGGCGGATTTTGCGCTCACGCCGTCCTCCCCAACAAGGCGCGCCGAACGCGCGGACCGAGGTCGCCGAAGAACAGCCGCGCGAACAGCGCGACGAGAAACGCCATGTGGCCGCCGAGGAAGAAGCCCTGCGGGCTGACGGAGGCGCCCAGGCTCTGGGCGACGCCCAGCACGACGCCGCCGAGCAGCGTTCCCCACAGCGATCCCGCGCCGCCGATGACCGAGGCCTCGAAGGCGAAAATCAACTGCAGCGCGCCCGCGTAAGGGTCGAAGGTCGCGCGCATCGCCAGGAAGGCGCCGGAGATCGCCACCGTCGCCATGGCGATCGCCGCGGCGATCGCGTTGACGCGCCGCGCGTTGACGCCGACGAGCCCGACGGTGTCGGCGTCCTCCGCCGTGGCGCGGATCATGCGGCCGAGCTGGGTTCGCTTGAGGAAGATCTGGATGCCGCCGAGCAGAACGATCGCCGTCGCCAAGGTCAGCGCGGCGAGCTTGCCGATCGCGATCTCGTCGGTGATGGCCCAACTGTCGAAGGACAAGTCGCCGATGTAGGGCGCGAGCGAGCGCGTATCGGCGCCGAATTGCTGGAACAGCAGATTGTCGATGATGATCGAAAGCCCGAAGGTCGACAGCACCGGCACCAGCAGGCCGCCGCGAGCGCTGCGCTCGAGCACCGTGCGCTGCAGCGCCCAGCCGACCAGCGCCATCGCCGGGACGACGACGAGGAGGCCGAGGAACGGCGAGACGTCGAAACGATCGGCCAGAACGTAAAGCGCGAAAGCGGACAGGATCGCCAGACTGCCGTGCGCGAGGTTGATGATGCGCATGACGCTGAACATGAACGACAGGCCGCAGGCGATCAGCGCGTAATAGCCGCCAAGCAGGATTCCCTGGATCGCCTGGTTGACGAGGATCATGCGCTCGCCCCGTGTTCGTCGTTCCTGCGCAGCCCGAAGTAGGCCTTGGTCACGTCCTCGCGCGTCAGGGAGCTGGTCGGCCCGTCTATGGCGATCGCGCCTTCCAGCATGCAGATGGTCCGACCCGCCATCGCCATGGCGCGCTTCAGGTCCTGCTCGACGAGGACGATCGCGACGCCCGAGGCCTTCAGCCCCTCGAGCTGCGCATAGACCCGCTCGACGACGAGCGGCGCGAGCCCGAGCGAGACTTCGTCGAGGAGAATCACTTCCGGATTGGTCATCAGGGCGCGGCCGATCGCGGTCGCCTGCTGCTCGCCACCCGACAGCGTGCCGGCGAGGCTGCGCCGGCGCGCTTTCAGATTGGGGAAGGCGGTCATCACCGCGTCGAGCGTCCACGGGCCGGCGCGGCCCGCCGAGCGCGCGAGCAAGAGGTTCTCCTCGACGGTCATGCGGGAAAAGAGGCGACGCCCTTCCGGCACCAGCGCGATGCCCAAGGCGGAGCGCGCGTGGGAGGAGCGCGCGCCGACGTCGACGCCCTTGAACACGATCCGTCCGCCGGAAAGCCGATGCGCGCCGGCGATCGTGCGCAGCAGGGTCGTCTTGCCGGCGCCGTTGGCGCCGACGAGCGCGATCGTCTCGCCCATTTCGATGGCGAAGCTGACGCCGCGCACCGCTTGCAACAGGCCGTGGCGGGCATCGAGGCGCTCGACCGCGAGCAGCGTCATATCGCGCTCCCGCCGAGATAGGCTTCGATGACGTTGCGATCGGACATCACCGCCTCGGGCGCGCCGTCGGCGATGATGCGCCCGGCGTCCATGCACACCAGACGCTGCGCGACGCGCAGCAGGATGTGCACGATATGCTCGATCCAGACGATCGCGACGCCGCTGCGCTTCAGCTCGAGGATCACGTCGACGAGTTCGTTCGCCTCGGCGTCGGTCAGGCCGCCGCCGATCTCGTCGAGCAGCAGCACCGCCGGGCCGGTGGCGAGGGCGCGCGCGAGCTCCAGCCGTTTGCGGTCGATCAGGCCGAGCGACTCGGCGCGCCGATTGGCGAGGCTGGTCATGCCGGTCAGCGCCAGCGACTCGATGGCGCGCGCGTAGGCCGCGTCGCGTTGCAGGCCCCCGCCGTGCGCGGCGGCGGTGAAGACGTTCTCGAACGCCGTCATGCCGCTGAACGGCCGCGGGATCTGGTGCGTGCGCGCGAGGCCGCGCCGGCACCGTTCGGCGGTCGGCAGGGCCGTCACGTCCTCGCCGCGGAAGCGCACCCGCCCGGCGGTCGGCGCGAGCGCGCCGACGAGCACGCTGAGCAGGGTCGTCTTGCCGGCCCCATTGGGGCCGACGATGCCGATCGCTTCGTTGGCGTGGACCGCGAAATCGACGGCGTCGAGGACCACCAGCGCGTCGAAGCGCTTGTAGAGCCCCACGGCGTCGAGCAGCGGTTCGTTGGGGTCCTGCGCGCTCACGCGCCGCTGTCCCTTCAGCCGTTGGCCGGTCGCAACGTCGCGCCGATCCGCGCTCGGCGCCGCGAAAGGCCGGCCGCGGCGGCCGACGAGATTTCGGCGCCAAGCGTCTTCTTCATGCTTTCCTCCCTGTCTCGGCCGGCTTTTCCTGACCGCGCCGATGTCGCGCCTGCGGCGCGCACGCGTTGAAATAGTTATCACACATAACGATAGAGGCGACAAGCGCTTTCGCGCCGCCTCATATCGGGTAACGGCCGGCGCCGGAGCCGATGGTGATCCAGCGCAGTTCGGTGAATTCGTGGATGGCGGCGGCGCCGCCGAAGCGCCCGTAGCCGGACGCCTTGACGCCGCCGAACGGCATCTGCGCCTCGTCGTGCACGGTGGGTCCGTTGATGTGGCAGATGCCGGTTTCGAGGCGGCGGGCGACGGCGAGCGCGCGAGTCAGGTCGCGGCCGAACACCGCCGAGGCGAGGCCGTATTCGCTGTCGTTGGCGACGCGCACCGCTTCCTCGACGCCGCCGACGCGGATGATCGCGGCGACCGGGCCGAAGGACTCCTCGGCGTAGATGCGCATCGCCGGCGTGACGTGGTCGAGCACGGTGGCGTCCATCAGCACGCCGTTGGCGGCGCCGCCGGCGAGCGCCCGCGCGCCCTTGGCGACCGCGTCCCTGACCAGCGCGACGATGCGCTCGACCGCCTCGAAGCCGACGATCGAGCCGAGCGGCGTCTTGGCCTTGCGCGGATCGCCGGCGACCAGCGTCGCCGCCTTGGCCGCGAGCTTGCGCGCGAATTCGTCGGCGACCGTCTCGTCGACGATGAGGCGCTCGGTCGACATGCAGATCTGGCCCTGGTTCATGAACGCCCCGAACGCGGCGGCGGCGACCGCCGCGTCGACGTCGGCGTCGTCGAGCACGACGAGCGGCGCCTTGCCGCCCAGTTCCAGCAGCGCCGGCTTGAGATGACGCGCCGCCAGTTCGGCGACCTGACGGCCGACTCGGGTCGAACCGGTGAAGTTGACGCGCCGCACCGTCGGATGGGCGATGAGCGCCTCGACGATGCGCGAAGCGTCGGCCGGCGCGTTGCTGAGGACGTTGACGACGCCCTCGCCGAGCGCCGCGGCGCGGAAGACCTCGCCGATCAGACGGTGCGTGCGCGGGCAGATCTCGGAGCCCTTGAGAACGACGGTGTTGCCGCAGGCGAGCGGCGCGGCGAGCGCCCTGACGCCGAGGATCACCGGCGCGTTCCACGGCGCGAGGCCGAGCACGACGCCGACCGGCTGGCGCAGCGCCATCGCCATCATGCCGGGCTTGTCGGAGGGGATGATCTGGCCGGCGATCTGCGTCGTCATCGCCGCGGCCTCGCGCAGCATGGCGGCCGCGAGCGTCACGTTGAAGCGTCCCCAGGCTTCGGTCGCGCCGGTCTCCTCGGCCATCGCGGCGACGAAGTCGGGGCCGCGCCGTTCGAGCTCGTTCGCCGCGGCGGCGAGGCGGGCGCGGCGCTGGCTCGGACCGAGCGCCGACCAGGCGGGAAAGGCGGCGGCGGCCGCGGCGGCGGCGGCGTTGGCGTCCTCGACGGTCGCCGCGGCGGCGCGCGTGGCGATCTCGCCGGTCGTCGGGTTACGGCGCTCGAAAACGAGGCCGCTCGAGGCGGGAAGGTCGCGATCGCGCACGAGCAGCGCAACGTCGGACAAGCCCGCCTCCCTTCCTCGCGATCCGCGCGCGCGACGCGTGATCGCCGTTTCCTCGCCAATCGGCGCCTTGGGCGCCCTCTTCGCCAGTAAGCCGCCGCGGCTTCGGCGCATCAATGGACGGATTTCGATTTGTCTTGTACTTTTCTCGATCCCGAGGAGATCGAACGCCTATGGGCCACGGCGAGGAAACGAGCGCGCGCGCCGCCGCTCCGCATCGCGCGGCGCTGATCGCGACCCGCATCGAGGCGGCGCTCGCCGATCGGACCTGGTCGGCGGCGAGCCTCGACGGCGCGCCGTGCTTTCGCGCTTTCCTGATTCGCCACGGGCGCGGCGCCTTCGTCGGTCTCGACGGCGCGCGGCTCGATTTGGCGGCGCCGCAGATCCTTTGGCTGCCGTTCGCCGCGCGCGGCGAGTTTCGCCTGTTCGCCGGCGGCGACGGCGCGACCTTCGCCGCGACCGAGGACGTGGTCTGGCGCACGATCGGCGAGAACCCTCTCGCGGCGCAACTGCGGCCGCTGCTCGATCGCACGCTGATCGCGCCCGCCGCGCGCGTCGCCGCCTCCCTCGCCGAAATCGAGGCCCTGTTCGTCGCGCTGGCGCGCGAATCGCGCGACCCCGGCCCCGGCGCGCCGGCGATGAGCGCGCTCTATCTCGGCCTGCTGTTGATGCATCTGTGGCGCGCCTGCGGGCTGGCGCGCGCCTCCGACGCCCTGGGCGCCGGCGCGCCGACCGCGCAGCGGTTCCGCCAGCTCGTCGAGCTGCACTTTCGCGACCATCTCGGCGTCGACGATTTCTCGCGCATGCTCGGCGTCACCCGCGCGCATCTTCACGACGCCTGCGTGCGCGCGTTGGGAGCGGCGCCGCAGCAAGTGGCGCACGAACGGCTGAACGTCGAGGCGCGGATGCGGCTGCGCGAAACGGCGCAGACGATCGAGCAGATCGCCTACAGCCTCGGCTTTCGCGATCCGGCCTATTTCAGTCGCTTCTTCCGTCGGCGCTCCGGCATGTCTCCCGGGGCCTACCGAAAGGCGGCGCGCGTCGCGCCGCCGCGGGAGCCGACCTCGTTCGCCGCTTGGCCGTAAGGCGCCGGGCGGAGCGAACCGCTGCGGTCGCGGGCGCCTACTCGGCGGCCCGCGGCCGGGGCTCGTCCAACTGGCGAATCTCGCGAATTTCGATCGGTTCGTCGGTCGTCGCACGCTTGGCCGAGCCGGAGAGCCAGTGCGAGAGGCGATCGAGATAGAGATAGACGACCGGCGTCGTGAACAGGGTCAGGGCTTGGCTGACGATCAGGCCGCCGACCATCGCGTAGCCCAGGGGCTGACGCAGTTCCGAGCCGGTGCCTTGTCCGAGCATCAGCGGCACGCCGGCCAGCATCGCGGCCATCGTCGTCATCATGATCGGGCGGAAGCGCAACAGCGCCGCCTTCCTGATCGATTGCTCCGGCGACAAATGCTCGTCGCGCTCGGCGGCGATGGCGAAATCGACCATCATGATGCCGTTCTTCTTGACGATGCCGATCAGGAGGATCGAGCCGATCAACGCGATCAGGCTGAATTCGTAGCCGAAGATCATCAGCATCGCGAGCGCGCCGAAACCGGCCGACGGCAGGGTCGAGAGGATCGTCAGCGGGTGGATGAAGCTCTCGTACAGCACGCCCAGGATGAGATAGACCACGACGAGGGCGGCCAGGATCAGCAACGGCACGGTAGTCAGCGAGTCCTGGAACGCCTGGGCGTTGCCCTGGAAAGTCGTCGCCAGCGCCGGAGGCAGGTGGAGATCGCGCTCCGCGATCTGGATCGCCATGGTCGCCGGGCCGAGCGCGACGCCCGGAGCGAGATTGAAACTGATGGTGATCGCCGGAAATTGTCCCTGGTGGCTGATCGAAAGGGAGGTGACCGGCTTCGTCGTCCATTTCGCGAAGGCGCTCATCGCCACCATCTGTCCGGTCGTCGGCGAGCGGATGTAGAGCTTCTCGAGGCTCTTGGGATCGCCCTGCAGTCTGGGCAGAATTTCCTCGACGACCTCGTAGGTGTTGACCTGGGTGAAATATTGCGCGACCTGCCGCTGCCCGAAAGCGTCGTACAGCGTGTCGTCGATGAGTTGCGGCTGAATGCCGAAGCGGGAGGCCATGTCCCGGTCGATCGAGATGGTCAGCGTCGTTCCGGCGATCTGCTGATCGGTCGCGACGTCGCGCAGTTCCGGCAGGCCGCCGAGTTTCGCCAGGATCTTCGGCGCCCATTCGTTCAGCTCGTCGAGATTGGCGTCCTGAACCGTGTACTGAAATTGGGTGCGCGCGGCGCGAGCGCCGACGGTCACGTCCTGCGCCACCTGAAGATAGAGGCGCGCGCCCTTCACCTGGGCGAGTTTCGGGCGCAGCCTGGCGATGATCTGGAACGCGTCGGCTTCGCGCTCTTCGCGCGGCTTCAGCGTGATGAACATGCGTCCGTTGTTCTGCGCGGCGTTGCCGACGCCGGCGCCGATCGCCATCGCCACGTTCTCGACGTCCGGGTCGGACTGAATGACGGCGCCTAATTCCTGCTGCCGCTTCGCCATTTCCGCGAACGAAATGTCTTGCGGCGCGTCGGAAGTGCCGAAAAGGGTGCCGGTGTCCTGCTGCGGGAAGAATCCCTTGGGGATGACGACGAAGAGATAGCCCGTCGCGACGACGGTCGCCAGAAAGACCATCAGCGTCGCGAAGCGATGCCGAAGCACGAAATCGAGGCCGCGCTCGTAGGCCTTGGCCAGCTCCGCGAAGCCGCGCTCGCTCAGCTTATAGAGCCGGCCGTGACGGTCGTGCTTATGATCCCTCAGGAAGCGCGAGGCCATCATCGGGGTCAGCGTCAGAGACACGATCGCCGAGACCAGGATGGTCATCGCCAGCGTCACCGCGAATTCGCGGAACAGTCGGCCGATGATGCCGGTCATCAGCAGCAGCGGAATCAGCACCGCGACCAGGGAAAGCGAGATCGACAGAACGGTGAAGCCGATCTCGCCCGCGCCCTTCAGCGCCGCCTCGAACGGCTTCATGCCCTGCTCAACGTAGCGGGTGATGTTTTCGAGCACGACGATGGCGTCGTCGACGACGAATCCGACCGCGATCGTCAGCGCCATCAGCGAAAGATTGTCCAGGCTGTAACTCGCCGCCCACATCAGGCCGCACGCCCCAAGCAGCGCCAGCGGCACCGTGAAACTCGGAATGACCGTCGCCCAGAAGCTCCGGAGGAAGACGAAAATCACCATCACGACGAGAAAAATCGTGAGCATCAGCGTGAATTGCACGTCCTGGACGGCGGCGCGGATGGTCGTGGTGCGGTCGGAGAGCACGGAGACGTGCATCGAGGTCGGGATCGCCGCTTGCAGGCGCGTCATCGTCTGCTTGATCTTCTCGACGGTCTTGATGACGTTCACGCCCGGCAATTTGAAAATGACGAGGAACACGTCGCGCTTGCCGTTGCCCCAGGCCGCCTGCGTCACGTCGGCCGGCCCGCGGATCGCTTGCCCGATGTCGCGGATGCGCACCGGCGCGCCGTCGCGGTAGGCGACGATGACGTCGTCCCACTCTTTGGCCTGCGTCAATTGATCGTTGTCGAAGATCGTGAACGACTGCCTCACGCCGTTGACCGCGCCTTTCGGGCTGTCGACCGTCGCGATGCCGATCTGCGCCCGCACGTCCTCGAGCTGCAGATTCTTCTCGACCAGTTTGGCCGGGTCGATCTGAATGCGGATCGCGGGCTGCTGCTGGCCGCCCACGCGCACCAGCGACACGCCGGAGATCTGGCTGATCTGCTGCGCCAGAATGTTTTCGGCGGCGTCGTCGACCTCGGTGATCGGCGCCACGTCCGACGAAACCGACAGGATGAGAATCGGCGCATCCGACGGGTTGACCTTGCGATAGATCGGCGGGCTGGGCAGAATTTTCGGCAATTGGCCGGCGGCGGCGTTGATCGCGGCTTGGATGTCGTTCGCCGCGGCGTCGATGTTGCGGTCGAGGTCGAACTGCACCGTGATCGCCGACGCGCCCAGCGAGCTGGTCGACGTCATCTGGGTGACGCCGGGGATCTGCGCGATCTGCCGCTCGAGCGGCTGGGCGACCGAGGAGGCCATCGTGTCGGGCGACGCGCCGGGCAGGGACGCGCTCACCGAAATGGTGGGAAAGTCAATCTGCGGCAACGGCGCGACCGGCAGCAGGGGATAGGCGACGGCGCCCGCCAGCAGGATCGCCACCATCAACAACGTCGTCGCGACGGGATGGCGAATGAAGGGGCCGGAGACGCCTCCGTCCATGCCGTCAGCTCCCCGTGCTGGCGGACGCGTCGATGCCGACGCGCGCGCCCGGCTGGAGCCCGTACTGGCCGACCGTCACGACGCGATCGCCGTCGTTCAATCCCTTGTCGATCACGGCGAGGTCTTCGTCCTCGTGCGAAACCGCGACGGGACGCACCGCGGCGCGATTTTGATCGTCGATGACGTAGACGAACAGACCGTCGGGACCGTGTTGGACGGCTCGGTCGGGCACGACGAGGGCGTTTTTCGCCACGTCGACCATCAGACGCGTCGCGACCGCCAAGCCAGGCCACAGCGCACTGTCCTTGTTACCGAATTCCGCCTTCAGCCGGATCGAGCCACTGGGGACGTCGACCTGGTTGTCGACCACCGTCAGCGTGCCGGTCGCGAGCAGTCGGGCGCCGTCGGAGGTTCGCACCTCCACTTGCGGCGCGCCCCTCGCCATGGCGGCGTTGATCCGCCAGACGTCGTCCTCGGGCGCGGTGAAGACGACCGCGATCGGCTGCAATTGCGCGATCGAGACGATGCCGGTCTGCTGCGCCGCGTTGACGATGTTGCCCTCGTCGACCAGGCGAAAACCGACGCGCCCGGCGATCGGCGCTCGGATGGTGGTGTAATCGAGCTGCACCTGGGTCGCGTCGATGGCCGCGGCGTCGGCGGCGATCTGCGCGATCAATTGGGTGACCAGGGCGTTCTGCGTGTCGAGCTGCTGTTGGGTGGCGAAGCTCTGCTTGGCGAGCGTGGCGTAGCGCTGCAGGTCCAGTTTGGCGTTGGCGAGATTGGCCTGGTCCTGCGCCTGCTTCGCCTTGGCCTGGTCGAGCGCCGCCTGGAACGGGCGAGGATCGATCAGCGTGATGAGATCGCCCGCCTTGACCATCTGGCCCTCGTCGAAGGCGATTTTCTCGATCTGCCCGTCGACGCGCGTGCGCACCGTCACGGTGTTGTAGGCCTGCACCTGGCCGAGGCCGTCGATGGTGACGGGGTAATCCATGCGTTTGGCCGTGGCCACGGAGACGAGCGCGGCCGGCGTTCTGGTCCCGGCGGGGGCTTGCGCCGAGGCTCGCTCGTTCGCCGCGCCGCCCAGCGCGTCGTGCGCCCGGTGGGCATAGACGCCAGCCGCGGGAAACCAGGCCTCGATCTTGTCCGGGGCGTAAGCGCCGTAGGCGAGCGCGACCGCGACGACGAACGCGGCGCCCCCGGCCAATCCTCGAAATCCCATCGCGCGTTTCACCCTCTCGGCGCCACGCCGCCCGGCGAACCCAGCGCATCACGTCGCGCGCCCGATAAGCCGCAGGACCTGGCCGGCGCCGCCCGTTTGGCATAAGGTGAAGCAGAATAGCAATGATATTGCGATGGGCGCGATCAATCCTCTGTGAGCGCCCGGCGCCGAACCTTATGGCGGCGAGCGCATTGTTTCAGCGAATATTAGCGCGCGACGACTTTCGAGGTTACGCGCTCGCCCGCGCCTCGAACCTGGCATGTTCCCACGAAGCGCGACAACGGCCGGCCTTCGCGCCGTCGCGCGGCCCGAACATCGCCTCGCGCTCGGCGGCCGTGGAGCGGAAGAAGGGATAACGCGCCTCGACGCGCTCCTTGCCGGCTCGAAAATCCGAGCCTAAGCACGCGATCTTGGTGGTCACCCCGGGATAGTCGCGAAATTCGCACCACGGCTCGAAGCGGAAGATGCGGCGAAAAAAGCCCAGGTGCTCGGCGCGCGCCGTCGCGACGGCGAAATCGGCGTCGAAGTATTCGGCCGCCAGGAAGGCCGGACGCAGCGTCACATAGGGCAGTTCCGGAAAGGCGCCGGAAAAGTCGAGGCGCGCCGCGGTGCGGGTCAATTCGACGATCACGCGATGCGCCTCGAGGTGAGGCGCGATCACGTCGCGAAAGACGCCGAGGCAGGGAAGATTTCCGTTCTCGTCGATGGCGAGGTTGACCCGGGTCGTGCCGGCCAGTTCGCCGTCGATGAACGTCGTGGTGATCCAGGCGTTGGGGTCGTCGTCGTAATTCACGTCATACATCTGGTGATCGTCGCGCGCCTCGATCAAGTCGTTGCTGATGTAAGCGTCATATCGCAGCCGAAACACGGCCTCCCGTTCGGCGGCGGTTCTGGCGACGCGATGCTCAACTCTCTCCAAAAACCGAAGAACACGTTCCGAAAAACGGGACGTAACGTCGACGATATGCGCGTCCATCGAAACCCTCGCTTAACCCTGTTGACGGAACAAGGTTAGCAAGAGTTAAAAAAGTGTAAAGGCTTCTTAAGGATACTTTAAGAGACTTGGTTAACAACGAGGCGCGTTATAATACAGCAGATGATTGTAATAACTGCCTAGCCCGCCGGGTCGCTCGTCAAATGCTCGAGCAGGAGCTGCGCGTAGCGATCGAGCGCCGCCTCGCACGCGCCTTGCCCGACGCAGGCGCGCCATTCGCGGAAGCCTTCGAGGCGAATGGGCAATTCCGCGACCTGCCGCCCGGCCGCGACCGCGCTCGCGCGCGTCTCCCGGCGGCGGCGCAACCAGCCGCGATAGTCGCGGCCGTCGGCGAACGCCGCGACTTCGGCGGGATGCATGGCGAAATCGAACTCGCTGACGACGGCGAGCGCTTTCGGGGCGCGCGAACCGCGCATGGTCAGCGACAACGCGGCGAACGCGTCGAGCGCGCTCTGGTCGCACGAGGCCCCGGTCAGGTCGCGCCATTGCAGGAACGCCGAAAGATCGACGCAGACCGCCGTCGCGTCGACGCCGGCCATCGACAGGCCGATTTGCAGGCCGTCGAGCGCGTCGAGCCAATCGTCATAATCGACGTAGGCGGCGACGTCGCGGATCTCGGCCTGCGCTCGCTCGAAGTCGTTCTCGCCGACGCGGCCGACGACCGTGACGCCGATCCGCGATCTGCGGTCGACAAAATCGGTGTTGATCCCCTGCAGTTCGAACATGCTCATTTCACGCCACCCGCGCGCTCCCGCGAAAAGTAATGCGCTCACGGCCTTTCGTATGCCTGAATTTTGCGGCTCGGTAATAGGGGAATGTTAGAATGATATAAAGGACTTCTTAATGCGGGCCATGGATAGTGGCCCGCAGCTTACTAACACTTCGGTAATTTTTATGGCGTCTCCGCGAATCCCTGCCGTATCCTCGCTCGGCGACGAACTGCCGGACGAGCTCTATATCGGCTTCGTCGACGACCTCCTGGTCGACATCAGAGCGCTTCTCTCGTCGGCGGTGATGGTGACTTTGACTGAAGTGGTCGCCGCGGTCGCCGCCAGGAGCGCGATCCTTTGGGCTTGTGCGGGCTTGCAGCTGGTCGTCAGCCTGGTCCGACTATACTTCATGGAAATTCATTCTCGGCATCGGCCGAGCGGCAGCGTCGAAATCGCTCGTCGACGAGAAGCGATCTTTGCCGGCGGCGCCGTGGTCTACATGGCCACGCTTTCCGTTTGGACGTTGATCGCGTTCTGCGTGACGGACGACGCCTTCACCCGATTTCTCGCGGCGACGATGACGCTCGCCTATTCCTTCGGGATGGTGACGCGAAGCTTCGCGATCTACAGAGGAATCAATCTCCAGCTCGTCGCCGGCTTCGTTCCGTTGAGCGTCGCCATGATCGTCGCGGGCGGCTGGTATCCTCTGGAGATCCCCATCGGATTCATCCCTCTCATCCTCTTCATGAAGGGGTCCTCGAACCGGCTGCGGGCGAATTTCCAAGCCGTCGTCGCGGCGCAAAAAGAAACAGCCATGCTCGCCAAGCGGCTCGACATGGCCCTCAACAACATGTCGCACGGGCTGGTGATGGTCGACGCCGAGGACCGTCTCACCGTGGCCAACAACCAGTTCCTTCACCTCTTCGGCTTGTGCGAAGAGGACGTGCAGGTCGGCGCGGACTTGCGCGCGATCCTTCGCAAATTGGTGCGAAACAAGGTCGTCGCCCGGACCGAGGTCGAACGCGTCTGGCAGGCGCTCTTCCACAACAGCCGCGAAGAGGACTTCGTGGTTCCCTTCGAGACCGTCGACAAGCGCGCGATCGAGATCACGGTTCATCGCATGAAGGGAGAGGGCGTCGTCGTCGTCGTCCAGGACGTGACCGAACGGCGCAACGCGGCGCTGGCGATCGATCGGATGGCGCGCATCGACCCCGTCACCGAGCTTCCCAATCGGCGATGCTTCGAGGAAGAGCTCTCCGCGATGCTGCGCGTGCGCGGCCACGCGCGCGACTCGGTCAATGTGCTGTTTCTCGACCTCGACGACTTCAAGCAGGTCAACGACAGTCTCGGTCATGCGCGCGGCGACAAATTGCTCGCCGCCATCGCCAAGCGGCTTCACGCGATCGTTCGGCCGACCGATCTGGTGGCGCGCTGGGGCGGCGACGAGTTCGCGATTCTGCAACGCCCGGTCAGGGATCGGCAGCAGACGGCGGAGCTCGCCGGCGAGATCATCCGGGAAATCCGCCGGCCGGTGTTCATCGACGGCTACGAAGTGATCGTCGGCGCCAGCATCGGCAGCGCGAGCGCGCCCGACGACGGCTCGACCCCGGAAGCCATCCTTTCGAACGCCGACATGGCGCTCTACGCCGCCAAGGGCGAAGGGCGCGGCAACTGGCGCGCCTTCGAGAAGTCGATGGACGCCAAGATACAAATCCGCCGTCTCATCGAGCTCGATCTGCGCGCGGCGGTGGCGAACGACGCGATCGAGGTCTACTACCAGCCCATCGTCGGCGTGGCGACCGGCGAAGTCGCCGGATTCGAGGCGCTGGCGCGTTGGAACCACCCGGTGCGCGGGCGGGTGTCGCCCGGCGAGTTCATCCCGATCGTCGAGGAACTGGGCCTCATGGAGGAATTGGGCGCCAGCGTGCTCAGGCGAGCGTGCCTGGCCTGCGCCGCCTGGCCGAACGACATCAGCGTCTCCGTCAATCTGTCGCCGATGCAATTCCGCAACGGCAGGGTCGAGCAGACGGTTGTCGAGGCGCTGCGCGCGGCCAAGCTCGCGCCCGAGCGCCTCGACCTCGAGATCACCGAGTCCACCCTGCTCGACGATCGCGGCTCGACGCGCGCCACGCTCGAATCCTTGCGCAAGCTCGGCATCCGCATCTCGCTCGACGATTTCGGCACGGGCTATTCGAGCTTGAGCTACGTGCTGGCGTTCCCGCTCGACCGCATCAAGATCGACCGCTCGTTCACCATCGGCTTGGGGTTGCAGGAGCGCGCCTCGATCCTCGTCGAAAGCGTCGCCCAGATGTGCGCGCGGCTCGGCATGAGCGTCCTGGTGGAGGGCGTCGAAACCGACCTCCAGTTGCGCTACATCGAGCGCGTCGGCTCGATCTCCGAAGTCCAGGGCTTCTATTTCAGCCCGGCCGTTCCAGAACTGGAAGCGCGCAAGATGGTCGCCGAAAAGAAGCGCCTGAACGCGGCCTGATCCGGCGCCGACCGATCGCGGGGGCGACCGCCTTTCGCCTCGCGGTCGTCGTGGGTCCGCGTTCGGGGCGAAACGCCCGTCACTCCAGCCGCACCACGATCGAATCCGACGCGCCCTTGGCGTCGATCACCGACACGCGCGCGAAACCGGCGCCGTCGGGGCGCCAACGCGATTGGCGGCGCAGGTCGGGCTCGCCGATCGGCGCGCCGTTGACGAACCAGGTGAGCGGCAGGGCGCCGCCCAGCGCCTTGAGCGCCAGGGCCTGCCCGCGCTCGCCGTCCTTCAGCCCGAGATCGATGCGCGCGCCGTCGGGCGGAAAGGCGATCTTCAGCGGCGTCGCGGCGGTTGCGGCGATCGTCTTGGGCGCGTCGAGACGCAAGTGGCGCAGCGGCGGCGGCAGATCGGCGCTCGTCGCGACGCGCAGCACGCCTTTGGGCGGACGGATCAGCTCGATGTCGCGGCCGAGCCGCGCGAAGGCGTCGAACAGGATCGGCGCGGCGGTCTGGCGGCCGATGAGGCCCGGCGTCGGGCCGTTGTCGGGCCGCCCGACCCAGACGGCGATGGTCGTGCCCTTGTCGTAGCCGATCGCCAGCGCGTCGCGAAAGCCGTAGGAGGTGCCGGTCTTGAAGGCGATGCGGCCGCTCAAGGCGCTCGAGGGCGGCGGCGCGCCGCGCAAGATGTCCTCGACGTAATAGGCGGCGACGGGATCGGTGACGCGCCGCGGCCCGATGATCGGCGCCGCCCCGTCGAACCGCTCGACCAGCGCCGGCGCCTCGCCGCCGCGCGCCAGGCCGGCGTAGAGCCGCGCGATGTCGGTCAGCGAGATTCCGAGGCCGCCGAGGCCGATCGCCAGGCCGATCGGCGTGTCCTTGGGCAGCGCGATCTGGGCGCCCGCGCCGTGCAGGCGGGCGAGAAAATTCGATGGACCCACATCGGCGAGCAGCTCGATCGCCGGCAGGTTGAGCGACATCTGCAGCGCCTTGCGCGCCGTCACCGTGCCCTGATAGCCGAGGTCGAAATTCTGCGGCGCGTAGGCGCCGTAACGCGCGGGGCGGTCGAACAGCACGGTCTCGGGATGGGCGAGGCCTTCCTCGAAAGCCAGCGCGTAGATGAACGGCTTCAGCGCTGAACCGGGCGAGCGCGGCGCCCGCGACATGTCGAGCGAGCCGCCGCGCTCGGCGTCGAGGTAATCGGCGGCGCCGATCCGCGCTCTCACCTCGCCGCTGGCGTTGTCGATGACGACGATCGCCGCGGAAAGCCTGGGGCCGAGGCGCTGGGCCGCCTCGCGCGCAAGCCCCTCGAGGGCGGCTTGCAGGCGCGCGTCGATCGACAGCTTCAGCACGTGGGCGCTCGGATCCGCCGCCACCGCCTCTTCTGCGGCGTGCGCCGCGAGCAGCGGGAAGGGTTTGCGGGTCTCGGGGATCGGCTCGCGCTTGGCGGCGTCCGCCTCCTCCTGCGTGATGATTCCGCGCGCCGCGACGCGATCGAGCACGCGCGCGCGCGCGATGCGCGCCGCTTCGGCAAAGCGCTCCGGCCGGCGCGATTCGGGCGACTGCGGCAGCGCGACGAGCAGCGCCGCTTCGCCGATCGTCAGCTTGCGCGGCTCCTTGCCGAAATAGGCGAGCGAGGCCGCGCGCACGCCTTCGAGATTGCCGCCGAACGGCGCCAGCATGAGATAGCGATCGACGATGCCGCTCTTGGCCAGGCGCCCCTCAATCTGCCAGGCGCGCGTCATCTGACGCAGCTTGGCGCTCAAGGTGCGGTCGTCGCGCGGCTCGATCAGCCGCGCCACCTGCATCGTCAGGGTCGAACCGCCGGAGACGACATGGCCGCGCGCGATCCACTGGGCGGCGGCGCGCGCCATCGCGCGCCAGTCGACGCCGCCGTGCGCGTAGAAACGCCCGTCCTCGTAGGCGAGCAACATCGCGAGATAGCGCGGATCGACCTCGGTGCTGGTCACGGGAAGACGCCAGCGCCCGTCGGGAAGAGTGAAAGCGCGCAACAGCCGCCCGTCGCGATCGACGACGATCGTCGAGCCGACCCGCGCGGACGCGAGATCGAGCGACCCGAGGCGGTCGAGATAGGCGTTCCACGCCGCGGGCAGCGCGAGGCCGAGAACGAAGACGAGCGCGCCGGCGACGGCGAAGATGCGGCGTTCGAGGGGATGTGACTTTCCTTCCCCCCTCGCGGGTGTCAGGCGAACGTTTCGTTCGCTGAGAGGTGTCGGGCGAAGCACGACGCGGACGAATGCTTCGCATTCGCCTTGGGATGAGGGGTCGCGCCGCGAGGCGCGTTGCGCGGGAACGCTAACCATCGAAGCGTATTCTTGAAGGACGAACATGCATCCAAGAGGTCACGCGTAAGCGACGCGCCTTGCGGCGCGACCCCTCATCCGGCCCGACTTCGTCGGGCCACCTTCCCCCGCAAGGGGGGAAGGGCAGGGCCGCGCCCGCGGGTCTCACTTCGCCCTCACCTCGATCGAACCGAAGGCGGTGCGGCCGAAGCGGTCGGGGCGGTACATGTCCTCCGCCGTCGCCGGCGGATAGACGTACCGACCCGGCGCCACGGCGCGCACGACGTAGGCGACGCTGAAGAAGGCGGACTGGCCGGGCTCGCGGTCGAACGCGGCGACGAAGCGGTCGTCGCGATATTCCGAGTGCACGGGATCGAGGTCCTTGGTCAGCCAGGAGAAGGCGTCGATCGAGCCGCTGTCGAACAGCGTGGGGTTGTCGATTTCGAGGCCCGCGGGCAGGCGATCGACCACCAGGAGCTTGGCGTAGCGCGCCTCGCTTTCGGTGATCTTCAGCACGACGACGACGCGTTCGTTCTGCGTCACGCTCTTCAGATCGGTTTTCGTTCCGTCGAGCTTGTAGAACGTGCGCTCCAGCGCGTAGCCCTCGGCGGCGGCGGGCTCGGGGGCGAGCGGCACGCCCGCCGTGGTGACGACGATACGCGCGGTCGCCGCGCCGGTGTTGGCGATGGCGATCAGCTTCTGGCCGAGCGCATAGCCGCTCCATTTGCGATAGATCGCGCCCTTGACCGGCTGGCCGTCGACGCTGAACTGGCTCAGCGTCTGATGCTCGGCGAGCGCCTCGGCGGCGATGGCGAGCCAGTTGTCTTCCTGCGTGCTGGTGGCGCTGCGGGCCGCGCGGGCGCGATCGACCGCCTCGCCGGCGCGCTCGATCGGATCGCCCGCGATTTCGCCCGGCGCGAGGTTGGCCTCGGCGACGAGGGCGAGAACCGCCGCGCCGTCGCGTAGCGCCGAGCCGTAGTCGGGCCTGGAATAGCCGGTGTCCTTCTCCGCGTCGAGCGCGTCGAGCGCGGCGGCGAAGACCTTGCCGGCGCGCGCGCGGTCGCCGAGCATGGCGAGCGCGGCGGCGATCTGCGCCTCGGCCATCGGCGTGCGGAAGACGGCGAGCTTGGTGTCGGCGAGATAGCGCAGATCGCCGATGACCGGGCGTCCGTTGCGCGCCAGCACGTAGAGCGCGTAGGCGAGCGGTTCGCCCGCGCCTTCGCCGGGATCGGCCGCGTTAACCACTTCGTTGCGCAGATGGTCGAGCGCCTGGTCGAAGCCCTGCTGCGGCACGACGAAAGACCGCTCGCGCGCCCGGGTCAGGAAGTCCGTGACGAAGGCGTCGAGCCAGAGGTCGTCGTTGTCGCTGTCGGCCGCCCACAGGCCGAAGGCGCCGTTTGAGCTCTGCCGCGTCATCTCCCGCTCGATCGCGTCCTTGATGCGGCGGTCGACGCCGGGGTCGATCGCCAGATGCTCGAGCGAGGCGAGCTGGTTCACGTAGAGCAAGGGCATGGCGATGCTGACCACCTGCTCGGTGCAGCCGTAGGGGTAGCGTTCGAGCGCCTGCAACAGCGCCGGCGCGTCGAGCGCGCCGAACGGCGAGGCCGAGACCGAGACCGATCCGGTGCCGGGAACGAAGCCGGCGATCAGATCGTCGGAGATCGTCTCGCTGGCGCCGGCGGGCAGGGGATGGATCGCGCGGCGATAGACGTCGGGAGCGCCCGCTTCGACGCCGAGCGGGAACCGCTGGGTCGCGGAAACGCCGGGGCCGACGATTCTGAGGTCGAGCGCAGCGGTTCCGACGCCGGCGGCCTCGATCGGCATGTCGAGCGAGGCGCGCTGATGCTGGGCGAGCTTCACCGTCCGGCTCAGGGCGTCGGCCTCCGCGGTCAGCGGCCCGTGAATGTCGAGATCGAGCCGGTAGTCGCCCGCCTCGCCCTCGACGTTGTCGATGTCGACATGCATCTGCGAACGGTCGCCGAGGTCGAGGAAGCGCGGCAGAGTCGCCGTGACGACGACGGGATCGCGCACGATCACGTTGGCCTCCGCCGAGCCGGTCTTGGTCTTCGACCATGCGATCGCCATCACCCTGACCGACCCGTTGAAGGCGGGGAGGTCGAAGGAGACGTTGGCCGTTCCGTCGGCGCCGACCTTGACGACGCCCGAATACAGCGCCAGCGGTGGCTGGGTCGGCAGATTGCCTTCGAGATTGCCGCCGTTGTCGCCGCCGGTTTGCAGCGCGCCCGCGGCGCCTTCCATGCCGTCGATCAGCAGCCCGTAGAGATCGCGGATGTCGACGGCGAGCTTGCGTTGGCCGAAGAAGTATGCGCGCGGGTCCGGCGTCTTGAACCCCGTCAGATTGAGGATGCCGATGTCGACCGCGGCGACGGTGACCTCGGCCTCTTCGCCGGCCGTGAGGCCGCCGATCTTGATCGGCAGGGTCAGGGGCTGGCGCGGCCGGGTCTTCTCCGGCGCGTTGATCGCCACGTCGAGCTTGCGCGCGGCCTCGTCGATGGCGAACCAGGCGAGGCCCAGCGCGCGGCCGGGCATGCGCTTGGCCTCGACGTCGAGCGGACGATGCGTCAGCGCGACCGCGTAGGCCCCCGCGCCCCAATCCGCGCCGACCGTGAACGGCACGACCGTGTCGCCTTCAGCGAGATCGACGTCGATGAATTGCTCGATCTTGTCGCCGATGAGGGCGACCGTCGCTTTGCCCTGGAAACGCGAGGCGATGCGCAGCTTGGCCTCCTCGCCCTTGGCGTAGCTCGCCTTGTCGAGCGTCACGACGACGTTGTCGGGCGTGTCGGCGCTCGCGGTTCCCGACCAGCCGACGTCGAAGGAAATGCTGGTCTCTTCGCCGTCGGCCGTTTTCACGTCGAGCCGATGGCGGCCCCAGCCGACCGGGGCGCTGATCTTGGCCGGCGCGTCGGCGCCGATGTCGACGCTCCCTTCCGCGATGCGCTTCGAGGACTTGACCGGCTCGTAATTCCAGCGTCCGTCGGAATTGAACCACTGGTAGTCTTCGCTGAGCTTGTAGAGCGACCAGGCGACGCCTTTGCGCACGCTGCGCGAGCCGTTGGGCGCGACCGCGATCGCCTCGAACGTCGCGACGTCGCCCTCGCCGATGCTTTCGTCGAAATCCTTCTTGATGCCGATCGTCACGCCCTTGGCGCGCACCGGCAGCGTCACGACGCGTTCGACCGTGCGCCCGCCCGATTCGGCGACGTCGACGATGACCTTCGCCTCGAGCGGCTTGGCGGCCGCGCCCTCCGGCAGATCGACGGAAAGATCGGCGTGGCCCTTCGCGTCGGTCTGGACCTTTTCGGTGAACTGGTTCTCGACGGTGGTGAACTCGTCGTCGGTCAAGCCGCCGACGTAGCCGGGATAGCCGGCGATCTCAGAACCCTCGACCGCCTCCAGGCGCACCGCGCCGGTGACGTCGAGGCCGGCCGCCGGGGCGCCGTAGAGGAATCGGGCGTCGAGCGAAATGTCGATCGGCTCGCCCGGCGTGACCGCCGGCTTGGCGGGCTTCAAGGTGAAGTCGAGGCGCTCGGGAACGTAATCCTCGAGCAGGAATTCGGCGTGGCCGATGCCCGGCGCCTTGGGATCGGCGTAGGCGTCGATCGTCCATTTGCCGGCCGGCGCGCCGGAGAGCAGCGGCACGGCAAAGGCGCGCCCGCCCATTCCCTGATCGGCGACGCTCGCGCGCTTGTATTCGACGCCGTCGGGACGCTTGACGACGAGCGTCAGCGGCAGATCGGTCTTGGCCTCGCCCTTGGCGTCGCGCAGCAACGCGGTGACGAACACCGTCTCGCCGGAGCGATAGACGCCGCGCTCGGTGGTGAGGAAGGCGTCGAGCGCGCCCGGGGCTTCGCGCCCGCTGACGCCGCGATCGGTCAGATCGAACGCGGGCTGCGTGAGATCGAGGAAGCCGTAGTCGTCGCCGAGCGCCGCGACGAGCAGGCCGGGCGCCGAGCCGCCCTGGCCGCGCGACAGGCCGGGGTCGAAATCGACGCGGCCGTCCACCCCCGTCGTCTTGACCGCCAGCACTTCGTTGTTGCGCGCGACGAGGCGGACCTCGACGCCCGGGAGCGCGGCCGCGCTGGCCAGCGAGCGCACAGAGGCGTGCAGCCCGTCGGCGCCCGAAAACGTGGTGAGGCCGAGGTCGGAGACGACCATCCACTGCGTCGCCACCGGCGTATAGTCGTCTTCACCGGAATCGCCGCTCGTCGCTTTGTCGCCCTTCCACGGCTTGGCCGTGACGAGATAGACGCCGGGCTGCAATTTGCCGACCGCCTGGAGAATCGGAAAATCGGTGACGACGTCCTTGTTGAGCTCCGAAGCGACGTCCATCGAGCCGCTCCACACCTTCACGCCGTCCTGCGACTCGATCTCGCCGGCCCGCGAGGGCGTGATCGGTTTGAGGAAATCGTCGCGCGTCGTCTGGGCGAGCAGATTGCGGTCGCCGATCCGATAGAGGTCGATGGCGACCTTCGCGGCGTTGACGGTGGTCAGCGGCGCGCCGAGCTGGCCCTGGCGCGGCAGCACGTAGGCCTTGCCGGCGAAATGCGCCTGCGGCGAACGGTCGCGCACGTAGATTTCGTAATCGGCCGACTTGAGCAGCGACTCGCCGACCGCCGACGGCAGGCCCTCGCGGACGACGATCGCGTAGCGCTCGCCGTGCTTGAGGCCTTCGACGCAAATCTGCTGATCTTCGCTGGAAATGGCGGCATTCGTGGCGCCCGCGACGGCGACATAGGGCGCAAAGTCGGTCTTGCGCGCCAGCGACTCGGAGAAGTTGAAGCAGACCCGGGGCGACGAGGATTCGTTGTCGACCTTGTAGTCGAGGATGCGGAAGCCGTGCTTCTCGCGCATGTCCTCGTAGATCTTGCGCGTGTCTTCGTCGTCGCGCCGCTCGAGGCTGGCGCGATAGGCGTCGAGCGCCGGGCGCCACATCTCCTGGCGGGCGAAGAGATTGCCGAGCAGCGCCAGCGCCTCGGCCTGTTGCGGGGCGCCGGTCGCGCGCTGATAGGCGGCGTAGGCGGCGGTCTGGCCGCGCTGGACCATATCGTAGCGGCCGTCCGCCTGCGCGTCGTCCGCCTGCGCGCCGAGCCGCGCCAGCGCGAGCCACGAGGCGGCGTCTTTCGGGGCGCCGGCGACCGCCGCGCCGATGAGCGCGCTCGCCTCCTTGAAATTGGCGGCGACGACCGCCGCGGCCGCTTCCTTGCGCAATTGCTCGACCGTCTTTCCCTTGATTTTCGCCCCGATCTGCGCCGTTTCCTTGCGCAACGTCTCGGTCAGCCGCACGACGTCGCTGGCGAGATCTTCCCGGACATAGGGCTTGATCTCGGCGGCCAGGGCGGCGCCGGCGGCGATCAGCAGCGCGAAAGCGAGAAAATTGCGTATGGCTCGGAGCATGTCTCGACCCTTGTCTTGGGGCGGGCGGCTGGTCCGCCGGCGGGCGTGTCGGGCGCGTCAGACGGTAAAGACGTCTGACGACGATGTCCTTACGGTATGGCGGATGGTAGCATGGCGCAGCGGCGCGAAGGGAGTGGGGAATGACGAAATATCGCAATTGGGCAGGCGCGCTCCTCGGCGCGCTGCTGGCGTGCGCGGCGCACGGTTGCGCGTTCGCCCAGGCCGCCGCGCCGTCGCCGTCTCCGAGCGTCGACGCGCGGGCCGAGGCGCAAAAGAGCGCCTTTCTGGCGATGCCGGAAGCCGATCGCAAGGCGGTTCAGGACGCGCTCGGCTGGCTCGGCCTCTATAACGGCGCGGTCGACGGCGCCTTCGGCAAGCGCACGCGCGACTCCATCCTCGCCTATCAAACAAACGTCAAGGCGACGGCGGACGGGGTGATTTCCGAGTCGCAATTGACCGCGCTGAAGGCCGCCGCCGAGAAGGCGCGGGCGGCGGTCGGGTTCGAGCTGATCGACGAGCGCCGCTCCGGCGTGCGCCTCGGCGCGCCGCTGAAGATTCTCGACAAGATCGCGATGATCGGCGGCGCGGTGACGCTCGAAAAGGCCGGCGGGAGCGTCACCCTGGCGTTCGAGTATCGGACCGGCGAGGAGGCCGACCTCGCCGCCCTCTATGCGAAGCTGACCGCCGACGAGAAAGGGCGCAAGATTTCCTACAAGGCGATGAAGGCGGACGAATTCTTCGTCGTCGCGGGCGAACTGGCGGCGCGAAAATTCTACACGCGCTTCGCCAAGGCGCCGGCGAACTGGCCCGACGCGGCCTCGCTGCGCGGGTTCACATTCGCCTACCCGAGCGACCAGGCCGCCGACTTCGACAAGCTCGCCCTGGCGATCGCCAATTCCTTCGAGCCGTTCTCGTCGTCGCCGGCGAGCCTCGATACGACCGCCGCGCGCGCCGCGTCGAACCTGACATGGCGCGACATCGAGAAAGTCGCGCCGTCGAATCCGAGCGCCCAGCCGGGGCCGTCGAGCGCGCCTGCGAACGCGGGCGTCGAGACGCCGCCGAGCGCGCCCGAGTGGATCGCGACCGGCCTGATCGTCGCCCCCGGGCAGGCGCTGACGGCGATCGGCGCGGCCGCCTGCGCCAATCCGACCGTCGACGGCAAGGCCGCCAAGAGCCTGCGCGCGGAGTCTTCGACCGGCCTTGCGCTGCTCGGCGGCGATTTCGGCGCCGGGGCCGAGCCGCCGCGTTTTGGCGCCGGCTCGGCCGATCTCGTCGTGCTCAGCCTCCAGCCGGGCGCAACGCCGGGCAAGGCGACGCTCGAAGCGAGCGCGGCGACGCCGACGCCGGCCGGCGAGGGACGCCAGGCGGTCGTCGCCGCGCTGACCAAAGCCGCGAGCGGCGCGCCGGTGTTCGATCGCAAGGGCGCGCTCGAGGCGCTCGTCGCGCCGATCAAGGCCGAACCGGCGCGCGTCGGCGGCGTCGCGCTCGCCGAGCCGCATGCGGTGATCGCGCTCGACGCGATCGAGCGCTTTCTGGGCGGGGCAGGCGCCGAGGCGTCGGCCGACGCCGCGGATCTCGGCGCCGGCGAAATCGCGCGCGAGAAGCGCGCCTCGATCGTTTCGGTCGTCTGCGGCCCATGACCGCCGGGGGCAAGGCGCGCGGCGCGCGGGTTCTGATCTTCGATTCCGGTCTCGGCGGCCTGACCGTGCTCGCCGCCGTCGCGCGGGCGAGGCCGGACGCCGAGCTGGTCTACGCCGCCGACGACGCGTTCTTTCCCTACGGAGCGCTCGACGAAGCCGCGCTCGTCGCGCGCGTCGGCGCGGTGATGGCGAGCCTGATCGAGCGCTGCGCCCCCGATCTGGCGGTGATCGCCTGCAACACCGCCTCGACGCTGGTCCTGTCGCCGTTGCGCGCCGCCTTTCCTCGGCTGCCCTTCGTCGGCACGGTGCCGGCGATCAAGCCGGCGGCGGAGGCCTCACTGACGCGCCTCGTCAGCGTCTTGGCGACGCCGGGAACCGTCGCGCGCGACTATACGCGCGCGCTGGTGCGCGATTTCGCTGGCGATTGCGAAGTGACGCTGGTCGGCTCGGCGCTTCTCGCCGGCCTGGCCGAGGCTCACCTGCGCGGCGCGGCGATCGACGAAGCCGAGGTCGCGCGCGAAATCGCGCCATGCTTCGTCGAGCGCGGCGAGCGCCGGACCGATCAGGTGGTCCTCGCCTGCACCCATTTTCCCCTGCTCATGGGGCATTTCGGCCGCCTCGCGCCTTGGCCGGTCGATTTCGTCGATCCTGCGCCGGCCATCGCGCGCCGCGTCGACGCGCTGCTCGGCGAGCGCGGCGCGCCGCGCGGCCCCGAGGCCCTTTCGCCGGCGATCTTCACCAGCGGGCGGCGGCCCTCGGCCGAATTGCAAAAAGTCTTGCGCCGGCATGGCTTGACGGCTACCTCGGCGGGCGAGCGCGCGGCGGCGATTTGAAGCCGCGGCGATGGGGACGGGGGATGCGCGGGGCGGGAATTCAACCTCGGCGTCCCGCCTTCCTCGCCGAGATCATCGAAAGGCCGCCTGAATGCGCACCGCCGTTGGACAGCCCGTACGCCTGGAAGATTATCGCGTCCCCGATTATCTCGTCGATTCCGTCGATCTCGATATTTCGCTCGATCGCAACGCGGCGCGCGTCGTCGCCGTGTTGGCGATGCGGCCCAATCCGCTGGGGCGCCCCGGCGCCGAGCTGACGCTCGACGGCGACGAACTGCAATTCGTCGCCGCGACGCTCGACAACGCGACGCTCGAGCCCGCCGCCTATGAAGTCGGCCCGTCCGCGTTCGTCCTGCGCGATCCGCCGCGCCGCGCCTTCACGCTGCGCATCGAAACGCGGCTCGATCCGGCCGGCAACACCAAGCTGATCGGTCTTTATCGTTCCGGCTCGGCCTATTGCACGCAGTGCGAGGCCGAGGGATTTCGCCGCATCGCGTATTTCCTCGATCGGCCGGACGTTCTCGCGACCTACCGGGTGCGCCTCGAGGCGGACAAGGCGGAGGCGCCGGTGCTGCTCGCCAACGGCAATCTCGAAAGCGCCGGCGAGGCCGAGGACGGCCGCCATTGGGCGGTCTGGAGCGATCCGTTCAAGAAGCCCTGCTATCTCTTCGCCCTCGTCGCCGGCGATCTCGCCGAGGTCGCCGATTCGTTCGTCACGATGTCGGGGCGGGAGGTGGCGCTGCGCATCTACGTCGAGCGCGGACGCGAGGAGCGCGCTTCTTACGCGATGGACGCGCTGAAGCGCGCCATGGCTTGGGACGAGCGCGCCTTCGGGCGCGAATACGACCTCGATCGCTTCAACATCGTCGCGGTTTCCGACTTCAATATGGGCGCGATGGAGAACAAGGGCCTCAACGTCTTCAACGACAAATACGTGCTGGCGTCGCCGCAGACCGCGACCGACGACGACTACGCCGGCATCGAGGGCGTGATCGCGCACGAATATTTTCACAATTGGACCGGCAATCGCATCACCTGCCGCGATTGGTTCCAGCTTTGCCTGAAGGAGGGGCTGACGGTCTTTCGCGACCAGGAGTTCTCCGCCGACCAGCGCTCCGCGCCGGTCAAGCGCATCGCCGACGTGCGCGCGCTGAAGGCGTCGCAATTCCCCGAGGACGCCGGGCCGCTCGCGCACCCCGTGCGCCCGGCGCTCTATCACGAAATCAACAACTTCTATACGGCGACGGTGTACCAGAAAGGCGCCGAAGTCATTCGCATGCTCAAGGCGCTGATCGGCGCGCAAGCGTTCCGCACCGGGATGGACCTCTATTTTACCCGCTGCGACGGCACGGCGGCGACGGTCGAGGACTTTCTGGCGTGCTTCGCCGAAAGCTCGGGGCGCGACCTCACCGCATTCAAGCTCTGGTACGCCCAGGCGGGCACGCCGCTGCTGACCGTACGCACCGCCTACGACGCGGCGCGCGCCGCGTTCCGCGTCGAGATCGCGCAGTCGCTCGCGCCGACGCCGGGCCAGTCCGGCAAATCGCCGATGACGATGCCGATCGCGCTCGGCCTCGTCGGTCCAGAGGGCGACGACGTCGCGCTGGCCTCGGCCGACGCCAGCCCCGCCGAATTGCGCGCGGGAGTCTTCGCGCTCGAGGGCGAGCGCCGGACGCTGGAGTTCACCGGCGTCTCGCGCCGGCCGGCGCTGTCGTTCCTGCGCGGCTTTTCGGCGCCGGTTCGCGTCGACGACGACCTTTCCGAGGGCGATCTCCTCACCCTGCTCGAGCACGATCGCGATCACTTCAATCGTTGGCAGGCGTTGCAGACCTTGGCGACGCGCCTGTTGTTGCGCAGCGTCGAAGCGATCCGCGCCGCAAGCGCGCAAACGCACGACGCCGCTTTTGTCGACGCCTACGGCTCGGTCGTCGCGGACGCGTTGAGCGGGCGCATCGACCCGGCTTTCGCGGCGCAGGCGCTTCGTCTGCCGGGCGAGGCCGACATCGCGCGCGAAATGGCGGTGAACGTCGATCCCGACGCGATCTACCGCGCCCGCGAAGACCTGCGCGGCGCGCTCGGGCGCGCGCATGCGGCGAACCTGATCGCGCTGCACGATTCCATGCCGGACTCCGCCCCTTTCAGCCCCGACGCGGCGAGCGCCGGCCGCCGCGCGCTGCGCAACGGCGCGCTGGCCATGTTCGTGGCGGGCAACGCCGTCGAGGGCGGCGCGCGCGCCCATCGCCAATTCGCCGAGGCCGACAACATGACCGCACGGCTCGGCGCGCTCGCCGCCATCGCGATGATCCCCGGGGCGCGGCGCGAGCGCGCGTTCGAATCCTTCGCGCGTCGCTTCGCCGCCGAGCCGCTCATTCTCGACAAATGGTTCGCCCTGCAGGCGCAGATCCCGGAACACAAGACGCTGGATCGCGTGCGCCGCCTGATGGCGCACCACGCGTTTTCGCTGAGCAACCCCAACCGGGTGCGGGCGCTGATCGGCGGTTTCAGCGCCAACCCGACGGAGTTCAACCGCGCCGACGGCGCGGGCTACGACTTGCTTTGCGAGATCGTGCTGACCCTCGATCCGACCAATCCGCAAGTCGCCGCCCGCCTGCTGACCGCGCTGCGGTCCTGGCGATCTCTCGAACCGGTTCGTCAGGTCAAGGCGGAAGCCGTGTTGCGCCGCATCGTCGGCCAGCCGGTCCTCTCGACCGACGTGCGCGACATCGTCACCCGCTCGCTCGGCTGACTGCGCCGCCGATTCGCGGGTTCCATGACGGCGCCCGCCGTTTTTCCGGGCGGGCGAGTCGGCGCCCGGTCCGGCGCGAAAAAATTCGCGTCAAGGATTCATTAAGCTCTGGACAAAGATTCTCACAGAGATTCTTATCATACTGATTCGGGTCGTTGCGGCGGTTCGCCCGATCTCACCGCGATAGGGATATTGGGGGTTTGCGATGACGCGTGCGAGCGCGGCAGTCGAGGAGTCGCGACCATGGCCGGGCCATGCCGACGCTCCTGCGTCGCCGCGAGGCGAGCCGGCTCGCGGCTTGGCGGACACGGCGACGGCCTGGCGTCCCGCAATCCCCCCGATCATCGCCGCGCTCTTTCTTATCGTATTGATCGTACTGGCCTTTCAGCATTTCCTCGCGGAGCGCGAGCGCGCCCTGTCGACCGCCGCCCGCGACCTCGACTTGCGCGCGACGGCGCTCGCCCGTCTCCTCGACGAGGCGCTGGCGGCCTCGCCGGCGCTCGCGCCCGGCGACGTTCTGCGCACGGCGCTGGCCGCCAATCCCGATTTGCGCTCGAGCGAGGCTCTGCTGGCCGACGCGAGCGGCCTCATCGTAGCCAGCGAGCCCGAGCGAGGGCGGATCGGGGCGACGCTTTCGAGCCTCTTCGGCGCCGGCGCGCCCTTGATGGTCCTGGCCGAAAAAGCCGGCGCGCTGCGGGTCGAAACGGTCGAGGGCGTCGACGAATACGCCGCCGCGCGCAACCTGCGCTCGACCTCCGGGCAGGTCGCGTTCGCCGCGCCGGTGAGCGAAATGCTGGCCCCCTGGCGCCAATCGGCGCTGGCGACGATCCTGCTGCTGGGATCGACCGCTCTGGCCCTCGTCGGCGCGACCGGCGCTCACATGCTGCAACTGCGCCGCGCGCGATTGCGCGCGCGGACCGAGGCGATCGCGCGCGCCCACGCCGATCTCGCGCTCAACCGCGGCCGCTGCGGCTTGTGGAACTGGGATCTGGCGCGAGGCCGTGTCGCATGGTCGAAGTCGATGTTCGAAATGCTCGGCCTGCGGCCGTCGTCGCGCCATCTCTCGATCGGCGAGCTGCAGGCGATGATCCATCCCGACGACGAGGCGCTGGCCACCATAGCCGATCGCGCCCTCGAGGCGCGGCTGTCCTCCGTCGATCTCGAATTCCGCATGCGCAACCGCGACGGCGAGTGGGTATGGTTGCGCAAGCGCGCCGAACTCGTCGAGGATGCGGCGACCGGGGCGTGGCGCCTCGTCGGCATCGCCGTGGACATCTCCGACCAGAAGCGCGAAGCGGAACGGTCCGCGACCGCCGACCAGCGGCTGCGCGAAGCGATCGAGGCGATTTCCGAGGCGTTCGTGCTGTGGGATTCGTCCAATCGTCTGGTGCTGTGCAATTCGAAGTACCAGCGGCTGCATAATCTTCCCGGCGAGGCGATCCGACCCGGAGCGGCTTACGGCGAACTTGCCGCGCTCGGCGCCGCGCCGCTCGTCGACCGGGAGACGATCGTCGATCCCAGCGAGCCGGCGCTCGGCGAGAGCCGCGCCAGGACCTACGAGGCGCGCCTGGCCGACGGGCGCTGGCTGCAGGTCAACGAGCGCCGAACCCGCGACGGCGGCTACGTCTCGGTCGGCACGGACATCACCGCGCTCAAGGAGCACGAACAGCAACTGGTCAAATCCGAGCAACTGCTGCTCGCCACGGTCGCCCAGTTGCGCCAGTCGCGCCGATCGCTCGAGGCGCAGGCCCAGCAATTGGCCGATCTGGCCGAGCGCTATCACGAGCAGAAGGCGCAAGCGGAAATGGCAAATCGCGCCAAGGCCGAGTTTCTCGCCAATATGAGCCACGAATTGCGCACGCCGCTCAACGCGATCATCGGTTTTTCGCAGTTGATGGAGGGCGAGACCTTCGGCCCGCTCGGATCGGAGAAATACCGCGACTACTGCTCGCACATTCTCTCCAGCGGGCAATATCTGCTCAACGTGTTTTCCGACGTGCTCGACATGTCGCGCCTCGAGTCCGGCCGCATCCGCCTCAAACCCGTGCAATTCAAGGTCGAAAAAGCTGTCAACCGGGCGGTGCTCGACGTCGCCCCGATCGCCCGCGAAAAGCGCGTCAGCATCGAGATCGAGGTGAACGGCGCCGACGCGCTCGACGCCGATCCGGCCGCGGTCGAGAGGATTCTCGTGACGCTGCTGCGCAACGCGGTGAAATTCTCGCCCGAGGGCGGCGTGGTGACGATCGGCGCCCAGGCCTTCACCGACCAGATCTATTTCTACGTCGAGGACGCCGGGCCCGGCATCGCCAGCGAGGACATTTCGCGCCTCGGCCGTCCCTTCGAGCAGGCCGACACCACGATGGCCAACGGCATGAAGGGTTCCGGGCTCGGCCTCGCGATCGCCAATTCGCTGGTCGAATTGCACGGCGGCGCGCTGCGCATCACCTCGAAACCGGGCGAGGGCACGGTGGTGCTGGTGAGCCTGCCGAAATCCGCGCGCAGCCCTCGCGCCTTGGCGCTCGCCGCCGTCGCTTGAGCCTCGCGAATCCGCCGCCTCACGCCATCTTTTCGCGCACGATCCTCGCCAGTTCGACATAGTCGACCTTGCCCGATCCGAGCAGGGGCAGCGCGTCGAGAACGAGGACCACGGCCGGCGTCATGATTTCCGACGCGCCCTTGATCTTCATCCATGTCTGCACTTCGGCGCGCGTCGCGACGGGCTTGGTCGTCGCCATGATGATGCGCTCGCCCTTCTTGGCGTCGGGCGCCGCGACGACGGCGGGCGGATGCTCCGGCCACAAGGCCGACGCGAGGTCTTCGACCGCCGCGAGCGAGATCATTTCGCCCGCGATATTGGCGAAGCGCTTGGCCCGTCCCTTGATCCAGACGAAACCGTCGCGATCGATGGCGACGATGTCGCCGGTGTCGTGCCAGCCGAGCGGCGGCGCCTCGATCTCGCCGGGATTGTCGGCGCGCCGATATCCGACCATGACGTTGGGGCCGCGCACGAACAGCCGGCCGGCGTCGTCGATGCCGGGGACGAGTTCGATACGGTGCTCGATGGCGGGCAACAGGCGTCCGACCGAGCCGTTGCGATTGAACATCGGCGTATTGACCGCGAGCACCGGCGCGGCTTCGGTGACGCCGTAGCCTTCGAGAATGCGCAAGCCGAACTTCTCCAGGTACATGCGCCGCGTCTCGGTCCGCACCGGTTCGGCGCCGCAGACGAGATAGCGCAGCGTGCGGAAGTCGTCGGCGTTGGCGTTGCGCGCGTAGCCCGCCAGGAACGTGTCGGTGCCGAAGAGCGCGGTGGCGCCGACGCTGTGGAAGAGCTGCGGAATCTGGCGATAGTGCAGGGGGGTCGGATACAAATAGACCTTCATGCCGCTCATCAGCCCCAGCAGCAATCCGCCGGTCAGGCCGAAGGCGTGGAAAATCGGCAATGGGTTGAACACGACGTCCGCCGAAGTGAAATCGAAGCGCGCCGTGATCTGTGCGATATTGGCGAGAATGTTGGCGTGGGAAAGCACGACCCCTTTGGGCATGCCCTCCGATCCGGAGGTGAAGAGCGCCACGGCGGGGTCTTCCGGGCGGCGCGGCGCGAACGCGCGCCCGCGGTCGAAAAAGGCGCGCGCCTTGTCGAGAAGGGTCGCGCCGTCGCGCAAGTCCTCGAGCCAGACGAAGCGGACGTGCGGCTCCATTTGCTTGACGACGTCGTCCAGCTTGCCTTTCTCGACAAAGGCCCGCGAGCAGAGAACGAGACGGATTTCCGTGGTGCGGCAGGCGGTGATCAGATTGAAGGCGCCGGAGGTGAAGTTCAGCATCGCCACGACCCGGCCCGCCGCCTGCGCCGCCATGAAGGCGACCGCGGCGCCGTTGGCGTTGGGCAGCATGAGGCCGACCGTCTCGCCCACCGTCGTGGGCGCGGCGATCTTGCGCGCGAGCAGGGCGACGCCGAGGCGAAAACGGCCCTGCTTGAGCGGCCCGCCGATCGGATCCTCGAGGATCACGCGGCCGCTCGCGCGCTCCCGCGCGCCGTCCTCGAAGGCCTCGAAGAGCGTGCGCCGAGTGTTCGTCGTGGCGAACACCAGGTCGGACATGACGTCGTAAAGCGCCTCGCCCGCCGCGCGGCGGCGCGCGCTGCCGCGCAAGTCGGGGTCGACGACGAGCCGGCGCGGCGGCAAGAACGTAACCGTCGTCTTGGGGAACCAGCGGCGCCGAATCTGGCTTAAGGGGAGCCGCGAGAACGGCGTGCGGTCCGGCCCGTCGACCCGCACCGGCGTCACCTCGGCCTCGCCCTTCTCGGCGATCATCGCCGCGGCGTCGAAGCTCTTCATCAGCGCGCGGGTGACGGCGCCGCGTCCCTGGGGAAAGATCACCAGCCGCCTGCCGTTCTTGACCTCGTCGACGAGCGCACGCATCGCCATCGGTCGCGTCGGGTCCAGCGGGCGCGCGTCGCACAGTCTCATGAACGGCTTGACCCACCACCGCTCGGCCATTTCCGGATCGATGGCGAGCATCGGCGCGTCGTCGAGCAGCGACAGCACGATCGGCGCGTCGAGAAGCGAGACGTCGTTGACCGCGATGACGCCGCGCTCGTCGGCCTTGGGAAGGTTTTCGAGGCCGACCGCCTCGAGCCGAAACGCCACGCGCCACACGACGCGCAACGTGAAAGCGAGGAAATTGGCCGGCAGGCGGCGGAAGAGGTAGATCGCCGCGACGACGTTGGCGAGCCCGAGCAGGACGAGCGCCATCGATTCGCTGAGGCCGGTCAGCTTCAGCAGCAGCGTGGTGGCGAGCGACCCCGCCACCATGTAGATGGAATTCAAGGTGTTGACGGCGCCGATGACGCGCGCGCGCCGATCCTCGCTCGCCCAGGTCTGCACGGCCGCGAAGATCGGCACGACGAACAGCCCGGCGGCGCAGGAATAGACGATCAGCTTGACCGCCAGACCGCGCCCGGCCGCGCCGCCGAAAAACTCGACGAGGCCGACTTCGGCGCTCGCCTGGGGCAGCGCGTTCGTCTCCAAGCCGAGGTCGATGGCGAGCGCCGCCATGATCAGCAGCAGGAACGGCGCCGGCGCGAGCTGGATGCGCCCGTGCGACAGCACCGCGGCGAGCAGCGACCCGGCGGCGATGCCGATGGCGAAGAACAGGTTGATCGCGGTCTCGACCTCGACGCCGCCGCCGATGCGCGACTTGATGATGACCGGGACCAGCGACAGCGTGATCGCCCCGACCATCCAGAACCAGCTCACCGCGATCGCGCCGACCCACTGACGATCGTCGGCCCTGAGCTCGCGGAGAATCGAGCGCGTCGCCGTCCAGAGGTTGAAGTCGACCTTGAGGTTCGGCGCGCCGATCCCGGTCGCGGGAATGAACAAGGACGCGCCGTAGCACGCCGCCGCGACCACCACGAGCTGAGCGACGACCGTCCAGGCCGCGCGGCCTTCCGCCGCGGCGTAGCCGCCGACGACCAAGCCGCAGATGATCGCGGCGAACGTCGCGCCTTCGACCAGCGCGTTGCCGGAAATCAGCTCCTCGGTCTTCAAGTGATCGGGAAGAATGCCGTATTTGATCGGCCCGAACAGCGCCGAGATGCAGCCGAGGCCGAACAGCGCGAGATAGAGCAGTTCGAGCGAGGAGAAATAGAACCCCGCCGCCGCGACCAACTGCACGAAGATCTCGGCGAACTTGAGCTTGCGGGCGACGGCGGCCTTGTCGTGGGCGTCGGCGATCTCGCCGCCGAGCGGTGACAGCGGAATCGACGGCAGCACGAAAATCGCGACGGCGAGCGACACTTTCGCGCCGGCGTCCTCGGCGCCGAAGCGAAAGAGAATGAACATCGCCAGCATCTGGCGAACGAAATTGTCGTTGAATGCGGAAAAGAACTGGCACCAGAAGAGCGGCGCGAAGCGCCGCGAGCCCATCAGTTGGCCGAACATTGCGTCCCCGCCCTATCGCAATCCGGCGCGACTACAATGCCGCGGCGGCGGCGGCGTCAAGGGGCGGGCCGGGAATTCGCAAGCGTTCGCGATCGAGCCGGATCGGCCAACGGCCGAGCGCGGATTCGGCCGGCCGCCCTATTCGTCGACGAAGCGCTGCGCGGCGAGGAACGCCATCAGCCGTTCGGCGAACCGCCGGCGCGCGGCGGTCCTGCGCGGCCCGTGCGGGCGCCCGGCCGGGGCGGGCGACGACCAGTCGGGCCAGGGCGAGGCGGCGAACCAGCTTCGATAGGCCTCGGCGAAGCGCGCCTCGCCGCGCCAGCGCTGGTATTCCCAGGGCTTGGGGCTGTTGACGAAGTGCAGCACGATCGGCGCGATCGTCGCCTCGAGATCGAGAAGAAAGAAGTCGCCCATGAAATTGCAGCGCGGCGACAGCGGCGCGAAGCCGCCCGCGAGCATGGCGTTGAGCGCGTCCTGCTCCATGAAGGGAAATATTCGCGGCGCCTCGCGCAGCGCGCGCACGGCGCGCTCGCCGAGCCGCGCCGCGCGCCAGGCGGCGCGATCGATGACCATGAGGCCGGCGTTGAAATAGGGCGTCGCGAGGTCGAGGCCGAGCGAGCGACGGTGCGCCTGGAATCGCCGCGCCAGCGCGCCGCCGCCGAAATCCATGAGGTGGATCATGTCGTAGGCCGCCGCGATCGGCTCGCCCCTCAGATCGACGTCCGCCAGCCGCGCGAGCCCCGGCCGCGCCACGAGCATGTCCGAGTCCATGGTGACGATGCGCGAATAGGATTCCGGCGCGACGCGATCGAGGAACAGCCGGCGAAACACCGCCCGCGAGAAGCGGCCGCGACCGGCGAGGCCGCCGTCGAAGCGCGAGAAATCGACGATACTGAGCTTGATCCTGTCGCGTAACGACGGGTCGAGCGCGTCGAACCCGGGCGCGACGTCCCCCGCCTCGCAGACGATGAAGACGTCGAACGCGCTCGAGTCGGCCTGCGCGAGAAGCGACGCCGCGGCGCGAACCGCCGGCCGGAAGAAGGCGAGGTCGGGCGTCAGGCAGAGCGCGGTCTTCATTTTTCGCCGCAACTCCGCGCCGGGCGCTTCAGCCGTGGATCGGATCGGCGGCGCCGGAGCCGTCGTAGTTGTGCGCGACGCGCGCATGCCACGAGCGGCGCGAGGCCAAGTGTTCGACGCCCGGCGCGTGCGAGGGCAGATCGAGCGCGGCGACGAGCCCTTCGATTTCGCGCCGCGCCGCCTGTTGCGAAGTCGTCAACGCTCCCGCGGCGGCGTCCTCGATCGGATCCAGCGCGGTGAGCCCGATGGGAAACAATTCGCGAAAGATGACGCGGTCGTGCAGGCCCTCGGCGACGCGAAAGCGCAATTCGGCCGCCAGCCGCGCGATGCTGACCGCGATCTGCCGGGCGTTGTTGCTCGCGGTCGACGACATGCGGTTGCGCACCATCACCCAGTCGATGACGCCGTTGTCGACGAGGCGGCGCTTGCGCCGCGCCTCCATGACGAGATCGGCGTAATGGGCCACGGCGCCGCGCTGCGAGCGGTCGTGATGCACGCGCGAGAAGACGTCGATGTCGATGTAGCTGTCGTTGAGCGGCGAGACCAGGGTGTCGGCGAGGGAATGGGCGAGCCGCATGAGATAGGAGTCGCTGGCCGGCGTATCGATGACGACGAATTCGTATTCGTGCTCGACCGCGCCGATCGCCTCGGCGAACAGCGCGAATTCATGCGCTTCGTTGGCGCGTACGTCGTTCGATCGCCCGCGTGCCATGGCGCAATGGCGCGGCAGTTCGATCGGCCAAGCCGCGTTCGCCGACCACGACTTTCGGTTCTCGAAGAAGCGCGTCAGAGTTTGCTGGCGGGTGTCGAGATCGATGCAGGCGACCTTGTAGCCGGCCTTGAGCAGCGCCACCGAAAGATGGATCGACAGCGTCGACTTTCCCGCGCCGCCCTTCTCGTTGCCGACCACGATCACATGAGCGCTGCGCAAATCCGGGGCTTCGTTGTCGAATTCCATGGCGGCGCCGAATCAAGAGAATCTGCTCGAATCGAGCATAGACTCTTTGCGCGCAAGCGCCAGTCGGCGCGCATGAGTGCGCGCGTGTTTTCAGGGGTCAGCGCGCCGGTTCGGCGTGGCCGATGATCCGAGCGACGTCGGGGAACTCGTCGCGCACCGATCGCTCGAGCGCGTCGACCCGGTCGTGCGTCGCTTCGACCGTGACGTCGGGGTCGACGCGACAGTGGAAAATCACGAAATAGCCGCTCGCCGCCCTGCGGACCCTGACGTCGTGAATATCGCGCAGGACCCCCTCGTGCGCCGCGTTGCGCGCCAGGGCGCGCTCGATTCGCTCCGCCGCCGCGGGGTCGGCGGCGTGGCCGCCGATCTCGCGCGTCTCCATCGGTTCGATATGGGTCTCCACTTCGATCTCGACGCCCAATTCGTCTTGGATCGCATTCTCCAGTTGCGTCGCGATGTCATGCGCGCTCGCCAGACTCATGCGGCCGTCGACTTCCAGGTCGAGCGTCACGCACTTGCGCTCGTCGACGTTCTGAACCGCGACGTGATGGACGAACAGGCGGCGCCGGCCGGCGATCAACTGCACGCGTTCGAGCACGGTCTCGTCGTCGAGCGCGAGCGGATCGGCGGTGACGGTCAGCGCGACGTAGGGCCAACGGCGCGCGATCGCCGCGGCGACTTCCGCTTTGATCGCGGCGACGCGTTCCAGCGGCAAGGTGCGCGAGACGAGCAGCCCGAGATCGCCGACGATCCGCGCGCCGGAGCGGCGGAGCCGGACGAAGTCGGTTCCCGCGACGCCCGGCACGCGCTCCACCGCGACGCGCAAGGCGCCCGCCAGTCCCTTGGGCGCCGCGTCGACGAGCGCGTCGACGGTCCGCCGTCCCAGGCGAAAGCCGGCGACGCCGATGAAGACGGCGACGCCGACCGCGGCGAGCGCGTCGGCGTGCGGCCAGCCGGCGCGCGTCGCCGCCAGGCCGACGAGGACGAGGATCGAGGAAAGGAGATCGCTGGAAAAATGCAGCGCGTCGGCGGCGAGCGCGTCGCTGGACGTTTCCCGCGCGATGCGCGCCAGGGCGCGCCAGCGCACGAGATCGACGCCGATCGACATGAGGATCGCACCGAAGGCGAAGGCATTGGCGTCGACGACGCTCGGCTCGCCGATGCGGCGCAGCGCCTCGAGGGCGACGGCGACGGCCAGGACGATGAGAAACCCGGTTTGCGCCAGCGCCGCGACCGCCTCGACCTTGGCGTGGCCGAACGGATGGTCCTCGTCGGCCGGCTTGTCGGAGACGCGCACGGCATAGTAGGTCAGCGCGCTGGCGCCGACGTCGAGGCCGTTGTGCGCGGCCTCGGAGAGAAGCGCCAGCGAACCGGCCATCGTCCCCGCCGCGAGCTTGGCGAGCGCCAGGGCGAGGCTCGCCGCAACGGAGGCGAGCGCGGCGCGCCGTTTGAGCGGCGAAGGAGCGTCGTTCTTGCCGGCTTGGGTCATCGAGGACATGGTTAAGTCGCGCCAACGCGTTATGCTTTATGCTCTGTCGGCCGCGTCGACGCAAACCGGGAAGGACCCATGGCCATGGAATATCTGCACACCATGATTCGCGTCAGCGATCTCGAGGCGTCGCTGGCCTTTTTCGTCGGCAAGCTCGGCCTCGTCGAAGTGCGGCGCACGAGCAACGACAAGGGCCGCTACACCCTGGTCTTCCTCGCCGCGCCTGATGACGCCGAAAATGCGAAAGAGACGCAGGCGCCGCTGCTGGAGCTCACCTACAACTGGGACCCGGAAGTCTATTCCGGCGGGCGTAATTTCGGCCATCTCGCCTATGCCGTCGACGACATCTACGCGACTTGCGCCACGCTGCAGAAGGCGGGGGTCGTCATCAACCGTCCGCCGCGCGACGGCCATATGGCCTTCATCCGCACCCCCGACGCGATCTCGATCGAGCTGATCCAGAAGGGCAAGGCGCTGGCGCCCGCCGAGCCCTGGGCGTCGATGGCCAATACCGGAATGTGGTGATCTCACGCGACGGCGTTCAGACGATCGCCGCATTGACGAGATTGCGGAAGAGATTGCGGAAATACTCGCGATGCTCGGGCGCCTGCACCATCAGGATGGCGAACAGCGCGTCGCGCGGCGAAACCCAGAACACGGTGCCGGCGACGCCGCCCCAGAAATATTCGCCGACGGCGCCCGCCCTCGGCGCGATCCCGGGCTCGAGCCGCACCGCGAAGCCGAGCCCGAAGCCGTGCCCGGGCCACAGCAAGAAGTGGTTCTTGACGACGTGCGGCCCCAGATGGTCGCTCGCCATGAAGGCGAGGGTTCGCGAGCCGAGAATGCGCGCGCCGTTCAGCGCGCCGCCGCCGCTCGCCATCGCCAAAAAACGCGCGTAATCGCCGATCGTCGAGACCAGGCCGCCCCCGCCCGACTCGCAACGCGGCGGCTGGCGCGACTCGATCGTGTCGATGTTGGACGCGGTGAGCAAGTCGAACGAGAAGGGCTGCGCGAGGCGCTCGCGCTTGGCGTCGGGGAGGTAGAACGCCGTGTCGGCCATGCCGAGCGGCGCGAATATGCGCTCGCTGAGGACTTCGCCGAGGCTGCGTCCGGCGACGATCTCGATGACGCGCCCGAGGACGTCGGTCGAATGGCTGTATTCCCAGACCTTGCCGGGCTGATGCTGCAACGGCAGGGCGGCGAGCGCCTCGACGTGCTCGGCCGCGCTCCTGTCCTGGCTCATCGGCGCGGCCGCGTGGACGAGTTTCTGCACCCGCGAAACGCCGGTGAAGCCGTAGGTGAGGCCGGAGGTGTGGCGCATCAGGTCCTGGATGGTGATCGGGCGCTCGAGCGGGACGAGGTCGAGCCCGTCGCCGTTCTCGACGCCGACCTTCGTCTTGGCGAAGGCCGGGATGTACTTGGCCAGCGGATCGGAAATCACCAGCCGCCCTTCCTCGACCAGCGTCATCGCCGCCACCGAGACGATCGGCTTGGTCATGGAATAGATGCGAAAAACAGCGTCGGCGGGCATCGGCGGCCCGTGGGGCCGCAGCTTCCCCAGGGCGTGCGAAAAGGCGACCTTGCCGTGGCGCGCCACCAGCATCGCCGCGCCCGGCGCGCGGCCCGCCGCGATCTCCCGCTCCATCGCCTCGCCGAGCCGTTCCAGCGCGGCGCGCGAAAGGCCGACCTCCTCGGGGCGGGCGGTCGGCAGGCCCGAAAGAGCGTTGGAAGGGGCGTTCATCGGGCACTCCTGGCGTCGTTCGAAGCGCGCGCACCTTGGTCCAATCGCGGCGCGCGGGCAAGGCTGGACTTGGCGGGGACGGCGGGTGAGATTGAGCCATGAACGGCCCCCCCGACATCTTCGGCGCCCTGGCGCCGCCGGCGCCGCTGCCCGAGCGGCTGCGCCCGCAAACTCTCGCCGAAGTCGCGGGCCAGGAGCACTTGACCGGCCCCGAGGGCGCGCTGACGCGGATGCTGCAGGCGCCGACCCTCGGCTCGATGATCTTCTGGGGCCCGCCGGGCTCCGGCAAGACGACGGTGGCGCGGCTGATCGGCCGCCAGGGAAGGGCCGAATTCGTCCAGGTGTCGGCGATCCACAGCGGCGTCGCCGAGCTGAAGAAGATTTTCGAGGCGGCGCGGGCGCGCAGGGCGACCGGCGGCGCGACGCTGCTGTTCGTCGACGAAATCCATCGCTTCAATCGCGCCCAGCAGGATTCGTTCCTGCCCGTCATGGAGGACGGCTCGATCACGCTCATCGGCGCGACCACCGAGAACCCGTCGTTCGAGCTCAACGCGGCGCTGCTGTCGCGCGCGCGAGTGCTGGTCTTCCGCCCGCTCGACGAGGCGGCGCTGGAAAAGCTGCTGGCGCGGGCGGAGAGCGTCGAGGGCAAGCCGCTGCCGCTCGACGCGGACGCGCGCGCCGCGCTCGTGGGCATGGCCGACGGCGACGGGCGCGCGGCGCTGACGCTCGCCGAGGAGGTGTGGCGCGCCGCGCGCGAGGGCGAGACCTTCGACGCCGCCGGCCTGGTGGACGTCGTGCAGCGCCGCGCGCCGATCTATGACAAGGCGCAGGAGGGCCATTACAATCTGATCTCGGCGCTGCACAAATGCGTGCGCGGCTCGGACCCCGACGCGGCGCTCTATTATCTCGCGCGCATGCTCGACGCCGGCGAGGACCCGTTGTTCCTGGCGCGCCGCGTGGTGCGCATGGCGAGCGAGGACGTCGGCCTCGCCGATCCGCAGGCGCTCGTCGTCGCCAACGCCGCCAAGGACGCCTACGACTTCCTCGGCAGCCCCGAGGGCGAGCTGGCGATCGCCGAGGCCCTCGTCTACGTCGCGACCGCGCCCAAGTCCAACGCGCTCTACACCGCCTTCCAGGCGGCGACCGCGTTGGCCAAGTCGGCGGGATCGCTGACCCCGCCCAAGACCATCCTCAACGCGCCGACCAAGCTGATGCGGGGCGAAGGCTACGGCGCCGGCTACCTCTACGACCACGACCAGCCCGACGCCTTCAGCGGCCAGAACTACTGGCCCGAGGCGCTCGGCCGGCGAAAGCTCTACGAGCCCGTCGAGCGCGGCTTCGAGCGCGAGATCAGGAAGCGGCTGGAGTACTGGGCGAAGCTGCGGCGGGAGCGGGGCGAGGGGTGAGGGCGCCAAGGATTTTCGCCGAGCTTTTCCAAATGGGAGCAAATTAACCCGCGAAAACTCCAAGTATTTCCAAAGATTCTCTCGTCGGTTTCAGGCGATTTCAATGGGTTGCGGGGCGGAAAAAGGAAATTTCGTCGATGCGGCCTCCGGCTGAGGAGGCGGGGGGCGACAGGCACGGCGGGCGAGCGGCGAAGGTCATGATTCAAGCTAGCACGAATTCTGATTTTCAGGAAGGATCGATTTCCTTGTCCCGATGACCGGCAGGCCGTGCAATCGCAATCGCATCGTCGAATTCGCTCATCTTCCCGGTCCGCTGTGCCTGATCCGTGCTCGGCGTCAAGGCCAAGCCCGTTTCACGGGTCGCGCGCTACGCGCGCGAGCCTTGACCCCTGTGCGCGGCTCAGGCTGTTGGTTTCCATGATCGTTGCTGCTCGAGCCGGCCGTGCGGCCGGCTTCGCGCAGCAACGATCATGGATGCGCTTCGCCGCATCGGAACGGCGCAGTCATCGCGAAGCGACCGCAGCGCAGCGTAGGAGCCGCGAAGCGGCTTGACGGCGACGGGCCGATGTGGCCGTCTTTCGCTTGCGAGATGCCTCGCATCAACGCTTCTCGGTCGCCGCTATCTTCCGCGAAAGGCCTTGTCGCGTTCCAGCACGTCAATGATCGAGGCCAACCAGACTTTCAATTCCGGAAACGGCTCGCTGAACGACAGGATCGTTTGGCTTTGGTCCAGGACGAACGACACCCAGAGCCGCGTCTGCTCGGCGAGATTCGGGTCGATGGCTCCCACGACGGCTGCGCCGACGACAGTCGCAGCCAATGAATTCGCACGCAGCATCAGCTTGCCGACGCCGATCAGCGCGTTTCTCGTCACGGCGTAGACCGAATAGCCGGCGCGCGCGGTCTGCCAGCTCGGACCCATCGCGGCGTTTTCGATTGCGTCGAAGAACTTGCGCGTCCGCTCCTCGACCATCGTCTTGGCGAGGCGCCAGCGATCCAACAAGTCACGCGCCGCCGGCAGGATCGCGGCCAGGATTTCCGGCGTCAGGCGCGAATGATCGGCGCGGTCGGTCAGCTCGCGGCCGCGCGGGAAGCCGAGGATGAACGCGCCATGGATTTCGGCGACCTGTTGCAGAAGCGCGAGATGGTTGGGCTCCAGCGGTTCGCTCATGCCGCCTGCTTGCGGCAGGCGGGCGAAGGCCTCGCGATTGGCGAGAAGCCCCGCGCCCACGGCCCATAGCGAGGTGACATCCAGGCTCGCCAGCGGCTGCGCGACGAGGTCGGCGTATTCTGAAACGACCGCCATCAGACCCGGATGCGTGTTGCCGACGCGGCGCGTCGCTTCGAGCAGATCGGGGCACAGGCGCTTCAGGCGCTCGTGCAACGCCGATTGCACGGCGGGATCGAATTCGCCGAGCGGCGTCGGCGCCGCCAGCGCGAGACCTTTTTCGCCGACCTCCAAAATCGGACCGGGCTCCGTCGCCGGGGTCGGCGTTTCGGGCTTTGGCGCGTGAAGATCGATCAGCCGCTTGATCTCAGAATTCGCCTCCCATGCGCTCGCGGTAGGTGAAACATTGCGAATGAATTGAACGTAGGCGAGTTCGACCTCCTGCGATCGGAGACGGCCGTCGAGACGGGCTTCGTACCAATCTATCCAGACGTCCCAACCTTCGTTTGCAAATCGAAGCCCCTCCTTCAGCGCCTCCCATTGCTCGCCAATAAATTGAGGCGGATCGCGGCCGGGCCAAAGCTCGACCTGCGCGATTTGGTCGGGTCGAACGCCGGGGACTACGTCGCCTTTGTCGCTCGAATTTGCCTGCTCGATGATGACTTCAGATGCATCATGGCGCTCCAGTGCGCGTGTTGCCTTTCTGACTTGAAAAAGCGCGCTCGAAGCGCGTTTAGCGGCCACCTTTGGACCAACGTTCCCCGCGGCAAACGCCGCTTCGACGGCCGCGCGCCCGACATATTGTGCTGCCGGCCGTGAAAGCGGACCGTAGGCACGGATATCGCGAGCTGCCGCAACACTCCATCGCGAATCGACCAAAGTTGGATATTGCGTTCTTGCCCACGCGACCGCCAATGCGCGAAATACAGAGAGAACAAATTTGGACCTAGCTGTATCGACTAGCCTATCTTCGTCGGTTGCGAGGAGCGGCAACACGCGGAGCGTCGCGCGGGTTGCGAGGATCGGCGCGAAGTCCGCTTGGTCCTGATCCGGATCGTCATTCGTGGCGACGTCTGAATTCGTATCCTCGACCTCTTGTGTGCCTGGTTTGTATTCCGCGATCAGCCGCTTGATTTCGGCGTTCGCGACCGCCGGACCCTGTTTCCAGATTTCGTCTGGGATCGTCGCGCGGGCGACTTCGAGCGCTTCGATCGGCGGACGGCCGGCGTCGCCGGCGAGCCGCGCCTCGTACCAGTCGGTCCAGACTTCCCAGCCTTCGTTGGCGTCGAGGAGTGCGGATTTCAACCCCCGCCAAGCTTCGCTCGCCCAGTCCGGCGCGCCGTTCGGCCAAAGCGGCATTCCGGCAAGCTCCGCGCCGGAGCGGCCGGAGTCGATCAGCGCGGCGTCGGCGGCGATAGCTTCGGCGTAGGCGGCGAAGCCGTGGGCGTAGGCGGCGGCTTCGGCTGCGTTGCCGTCGGCGGCGGCCAATGCGGCGGCGGCGTCGGAGGCGCCAGAGGCGGCCCCGCAGGCAGCGGCGGCGGAGGAGGCGGCGGCGCGAACGGCCGCGTCGGTGGCGGCGACCGCGAAGGCGGCAGCCAAGGCGGCGTTGTCGGCGGCGGCGGCGGCGGCGCGAAGCTCGCCGCCGTAGCTCGGATATTTGCTGGCGACCCACGGCGCCGCCGCAGCGCGCAAACACGGCAATACAATGGCTGACAAAACTTCGCCGCGCGTCAGCCTGCTGCGAGTCAGTTCTCGGCCCAGCAGCGGCACGACACGCAGCGCCGCGCGCGCCGCCATCGCCACCGCGACCTCACGCCGCCGCTCCGGCGGCTCGATCGCGTCGAGCCAACGCTTGATGTCGTCGCGATTGGAAAAATCGACCATCGCCGCCCCGCGCCCAAGGCGCTCGCCTCGATGGCCAGACTGACAGCGGCGTTCGCGCGCGGCAAGGGCGAAGTCCGCGCATTGGGCTCATCCCGCCGATCACGGCCAATCCCCCGCGCCCCTCACCTTACCTCTCCCCGCGAAACGCGGGGAGAGGGGGCCCGAGCGCCGGTTCGCGCCGGGCAAGCATCGTTTCGGGCCGTTCCTGCCAAGAGCAAACGGCGAAGGTTCGCGCAGGCGTCGCCGCCCCCTCTCCCCGCCTTGCGGGGAGAGGTAAGGTGAGGGGCTTGGGGATTGGCCGCAGGCCGTGGGGAAGCCTTGTAGAGGCGCTTTTCGGCCGCCGCTTTTGGCGAAAAGCCTTGTCGCGTTCCCTGGCATCGAAGACCCCCGCCGCTCCCCCGCGCTCTATCCCCCCTTCGCCCCCAGCGCGCTCATCACGCACGGCAGCAGGCGCGCGGCGATGACGCTTGTGCCTCTCGCGTTCGGGTGGCGGCCGGCGGGCGACTCCTCGATGTCTTCAGGGGCGACGCCCTTGTAGATGCCGCCGCACGAGGACGCGCCCATGCGTTGCGCGAGGGCGATGTCCGCCGGGTTCATCGCTCCGGCGCTGCGCTCGGGGCTGAAGACGACCGCGATGCCGCGCGCGCGCAGCCGCGCGAAAATCGCCTGCATGTCGGCGTCGTGGTCGGCGACGAAGTGGCGCGGGTTCTTGTTGTCGTTGCCGCAACAGGCGAAGATCACCACCCGCGTTCCCGCGGGGACGGCCGAATCGAGCCGGCTCAGCATCCCCTCGGAGGTGTCGCCGTTGACGCCCTCGTTGGCGACGTGGACGTCGAGGCCGCGCTGGCGCAGCAGCGCCTCGAGCTTGAACGGCCACGTCTCGGCCTCGGAAAGGTGAAAGCCCTTGGTGGCGCTGTCGCCCAAGGCGACGACCTGCGCGCCGGCCGGCGCGCCGGCGAAAAGCGTCAAGAGAACGGCCAAGCCGATCGAGCGCATTCGATTCTCCCTCCGTCCAAGCGCGCCCTGAGCGTCATGGCGCGCTCCCATCGCGGCCAATCCCCGGCGCCCCTCACCTTACCTCTCCCCGCGAAAGGCGGGGAGAGGGGGCGGCGGCGCCTGTTCGGGCCTTCGCCGCTTGCGCTTTGCACGAGCGAGCCGCCCCCTAATTCACCCGGCGCTCGCGCCCCTCCCAGAACGGCTTGCGCAGCTCGCGCTTGAGGATCTTGCCGGCGCCGGAGAGCGGCAGCGGCGTCTCGCGGATTTCGACGCTGGTCGGGCATTTGTAGCCGGCGATGCGCGTCCTGGCGAAGGCGATCAGTTCGTCCGCCGAAACCTGCGCGCCGCTGCGCGGCACGACGACGGCGTGGACCCGCTCGCCCCACTCGTCGTCGGGAACGCCGATGACGGCGCATTGGGCGACGGCGGGATGCTGGGCGAGGGCGTTCTCGACCTCGATCGAATAGACGTTCTCGCCGCCGGTGACGATCATGTCCTTGAGCCGGTCGACGATGGTGACGTAGCCGTCCTCGTCGATGTAGCCGCCGTCGCCGGTATGCATCCAGCCGTCGACGATCGCCTTGGCGGTTTCCTCGGGGCGCTCCCAGTAGCCGATCATCACGTTGTCGCCGCGCACGACGATCTCGCCGATGACGCCGGCGGGCGCGGGCCGGCCGTCGGGATCGACGATCCTCACTTCGCAGCCGAAGGCGGCGCGGCCCGCCGAGCGGTGGCGGCCCTTGGCGAAGCCCTCGCCGATATGGTCCTCCCAGGGCAGGAAGGTCGCAACCGGCGACAGCTCGGTCATGCCGTAGCCTTGCGCGAACTGCACGTGCGGCAGCGCCGCCATCGCCCGGCGCAGCACGGCTTCGCTGATCGGCGACGCGCCGTAGGTGATGCGTATCAGCGACGACAAGTCATAGGAGGCGAACTTCGGGTGGTCGACGAGCATCTGGATCATCGTCGGCACGAGGACGGTGTCGGTGACGCGCTCCTTCTCGACGATCGCCATGACGCCTTCCGGGGTGAACGCCGGAATCGTCACGTTGACGCCGCCGCGCAGCAGCAGCGAATACATCGCGCCGGCGTTGGCGAGATGGAACATCGGCGCGACATGCAGATAGGCGCGCGTCCCGGAGGCGGGGAACTCGGCGAGCGAGTTGAACGCGTTCGCCATCAGATTGGCGTGGCTGAGCATCACCCCCTTCGAGCGGCCGGTGGTGCCGCCGGTGTAGAACACGCCGGCCAGATCGCCGCCCGCGCGCATCGCGTCGGCGATCGGCTCGCTTCGCGCGATCAGGCCTTCGTAGCTCAGCGCTCCGTCGGGCGGCTCGCCGTCGTCGGCATAGACGAGCTCGAGGCCGGGAAGCGCCTGCCCCAGCGCCACGGCGACCGGCGCGAAGGTCTTGTCGAACAGCAGCGCCTTCGGCCGGCAGTCGCGTAGCGCGTCCTCGTTCTCTTTCCCGTTCGATCTTATGTTGAGCGGCACGATCACCGCGCCGGCCCAGGCCGTCGCGAGATAGGCCTCGAGATAGCGGTCGGAATTGAGCGCGAGGATCGCGACGCGCTCGTTCGCAGCCGCGCCGAGCGCGTGCAAGCCGGACGCCAGCCGAGCGACGCGGTTCCCGACCTCCCGCCACGTCCGCCGCCGGTCGCCGTGAACCGTCGCAAGGCCGGCAGGATTGAGTTGCAGGACGCGTCGCAGCCCATGCGTGACGTTCATCGCGAAAACCTCCCTGGCGGTCGGCGCCCTGCGTCGCCTAGTTTAGAATAGAGCTAAGCACGGCCGCTGCTCGGGGGGAAGCGTCGACGATGAGGCGCGTTTGCGCCGGCCGACGCTCCCGCCGCCGCGCATTTCGCTCAGGGGGCGCCGGCGAGATAGCGCGGCAATTCGCGCTCGAACTCGGGGAAGTAGCGCGCGATCACGGCGAGGTCGAAGCGCGCGAGAATGGATTCCTTCGGCTCGCGCTCGAGGAGGAAGCGGAACGCGGCTTCGACCAGGCGCTCGGGCGCCCGGCCGCCGGCGAGGCGCGCCAGATCGGCGCGCGTCAGGCTGACGCGATGGCGGCTCGTTCCGGCCGCGTCGGCGACGACGACGTCGAAGAGAAGCGGGTCCTCGCCGCCCTGTCGTGTGACGGTGATCATCGTGTTGGCGCTCCAATCGTTCATACGGCGCCGCGAGCCCTCGTCCGGCGCAAAAGCCCGTCTGTTAAGACGGGCGTCTCTCGACGCCCTTTCGCGCCACCTTCTCCCGCTTTGCGGGAGAAGGGTAGCGCCCCTCTCCCGTTCGGGAGAGGGGTAGGGGTGAGGGTCCCGTCTTGCCGCTCCCAGCGCCCGCGGATATAAGCGCGGCGCCTTTCCCGCAACTCTGCTCACAAGAAAGCGCCCATGGCCCTCCAACGCACGTTTTCGATCCTCAAACCCGACGTCACGCGCCGCAACCTCACCGGCGCCGTCAACGCCAGGATCGAGGCCGCCGGGCTTCGCATCGTCGCGCAGAAGCGCGTGCGGATGACGCGGGGGCAGGCCGAGACGTTCTACGGCGTGCACAAGGAGCGGCCGTTCTTCGGCGAGCTGGTGGCGATGATGACCGCGGCGCCCGTCGTCGTGCAGGTGCTCGAAGGCGAGGACGCGATCCAGCGCTATCGCGCGGTGATGGGCGCGACCAATCCCGAGAAGGCCGAGGCGGGCACCATCCGCAAGGATTTCGCGCTGTCGATGGGCGAGAATTCCGTGCACGGCTCGGACGCGCCCGAGACGGCGGCGGTGGAGATCGCGCAGTTCTTCTCCGGCAACGAGATCGTCGGCTAGTCGGCCACCGCCGTCGCGCGCGGCTTGGCCTCGTGGGTGCGCTTCAGCAGCGCCTCCTCCATGCGCTCGGCCGTTTCGCGCAGGTGCGGGCTGCGCGACTCGCGGCCCGCCCGGCCGGCGTCGAGGTCGCTCTGGAAACCGTCGCGCAGCGGCCATTGCTCGGCCAAGAGCTCAAAGCCCGACTCGGCGATCGATTCGATCGCCTTGGCGAGCTGGGCCTCCGAGCGGCCGATCTTGGACAGCACCAGGACGATGCGCCCTTCGGCGCCGCGCTTGGCGAGCTTGCGCGCCAGCGCCAGGGTCGGGCGCAGATCGTCGGTCGAGGTGCCCGTCGGCAGGAACACCACGTCGCTCTCCTCGGCGAGCTCCTTGGTCAGGTCGTCGGCGAGGCCGCGCGTGTCGGCGACGATGAAGTCGACCCCCTCGTCGTTCTTGCGCAGCTTCTTCAGGCTCTTGAACGAACGCGCGTCGATCTCCGGCTCGATCCCGCCGCGTAAGCGCACCGCGTTCCACTCGACGCAGGTGAGCTGCTCGAGATCGAAGTCGGCGAGCATGGCCCGGTGGCCGCGATGGGCGGCGCCGACCGCGAACAGCCGCGCCAGCGTGCTCTTGCCGACGCCGCCCTTCTGGCTGACGAAACTGACCGTTTTCGCCGCTCGCCTGCCTTTGCTCATCGTCCCCTCCGCTAGTCCGCCGCGCAGCATAGGACGAAACGGCGCCGTCCAAAAGGCATTTGCGGATCTGGCGAGGGACGCCGGCTCAGCGTTTGGTCGCCAGGAGCGCAAAAGTCGCGCCCTGCGGATCGAGGCATCGGACGACCCAGCCGCCGCCGGGAACCTCGTTCGGGCCGACGACGATCTGGCCGCCAGCGGATTTGACGCGCTCGGCGGCCGCGTCGATGGCGTCGACGTCGAAATAGAAGAGCCAGTAGGGCGCCGGAGTATCGGCCGCCTTGGTCATCATGCCGCCGCCCTGTCCGCCCTCGATCTCGAACACCTGATAGGTTCCCATCGGGCCCATATCCATCGCCTGGGTCTTCTTCCAGCCGAACAATTGGGAATAAAAGGCGAAAGCGCTTTCGAGTTCGCCGGCGCGCAACTCGTGCCAGCCGATCCTGCCGGGCGTGAAGGGCGCGAGCGGCGGGCGCGGGTCCTCGGCCGGCTCGCCCTTGAAGACGACGAAGCCCGCGCCGTGCGGATCGCCGGCGACCGCGAAGCGGCCGACGCCGGGAATGTCGGCGGCGGGGCGGTAGATCGCGCCGCCGGCGGCGACGATTTTCGCCGCGTAGGCGTCGACGTCCGGCACGCCGACATAGCCGAGCCATCCCGGCCGCGCGCCCATCGCGCGCGCTTCTTCCGGCAGGGTCATCAGCCCGGCGACCATGTTCGGCCCGACGCAAAGCAGCGTATAGGGAAAGCCGGCCATGCCGGCGTCCCTGGCGCTCCAGCCGACGACCGCCGTATAGAAATCCGCGGCGGCCTTGGCGTCGGAGGCCATGAATTCGTACCAGACGAAGCTTCCCAGAGGCGCAGCCATGGTTGTCCCTCCTGTTGGAAATCGCACGAATACGGCGCCGCGCCGACGGCGACCGAGCCAGTTTCGGATACGATCGTGATTTACTTATGACGCGCGAGAGATGCGCCGGTCGATCCTCACACCTGCACGATCGACTCGAAGTCGAAATTGGAGCCGCCGGGGTTTTCGCCGATGCGCAGCGTTCCGGCGTTGGAAAAACGATACGGCGGCACCGGGAGATTGTAGGGCGCCGGAACGTCGGCGAAGACCCGGCCCGCGAGGTCGTATTTCGAACCATGGCAGGGGCAGAAATAGCCGCCGAGCCAATTGGGCGCGGGATTGCTCGGATCGGGTGTGGGCATGAATTTTGGGATGCAGCCGAGATGCGTGCAGATGCCGACCAGAACCAGGAATTCGGGCTCGATCGAACGATGCCAGTTGTCCGCGTAGGGCGGCTGCTGGCGCGCGGTGGAATTGGGATCGGAGAGCCGGGCGAGGAGCGCGGGATCGCGCAACGCGTCGAGCGCTTCCCTGGTGCGATTGACGATGAAGACCGGCCTGGCGCTCCACAGGACGACGATCTGCTGCCCCGGCTGGATTTGGCCGACGTCGACGTCGATCGGCTCGGCCGCGGCCTCGGTGGCGGCGTCCGGGTTCATCTGATCGATGAGCGGCCACAGCGTCGCGGCCGCGCCGACGCCCGCCACGGCCGCCGTCGCGAGGAAGAGAAAGTCGCGCCGGGCGGGTTCGGGCGCCGACGGGAGGCCGGCGGAAGTCGGCGAGGAAAGCGACATGTTGGCGCGCCTCGGGTTCGCGCCGGGGTCGGCGGCGGAGACCTTCGAGCGTCGATAGCACGCGAATGCGGGATAAATCGGGCGAAGGCGCGCCCGGCGGCGGCGATGTGAAGCGGCGAATCGACGCCCACGGACGGCGGCGGCGGCGAATCGCGTTTCGGTTTGAGGCCCGCTATTCTGTAGACGCGCGCGGCGAGCGCGTCCGGCGCGAAGCGCCTTGTTTCGCTGGACATCGAACCGTTGGATAGAGGCGCGGTCGGCGCCCGCGCCTACAAGAGCCCGGGCATTTGCGTTGGCTGCGACATCGTCGGCTGTCGCAAGAGGAATGACGCGATGACGAAGAAGCTGAAGATTTTCGACGCGCCGGCCGACGGCTTTGCGATGGCGCCCGTGCATCCCGGCGAAGTGCTGCAAGAGGAGATCGCCGCGCGCGGCCTTACCGCGCACGCCCTGGGATTGAAGCTGCGCGCGCCCGCCAATCGTCTGACGGAAATCATCAACGGCAAGCGCGGCATTTCGCCCGACACGGCGCTGCGTCTCAGCGGCTATCTCGGCCCCGGCGCCGCGTTCTGGCTGAACTTGCAGAGCCAATACGACTTGGCGATGGCGGAGAAGCGTCTGGGGGCGAAGATCAGGGCGGAGGTCGAGGCGGCGGCGTAGCGGGCAGGCGGCGCTTATCGCGCCGCTTTGCGCGGGCCGCGCAATAGGTCGGTCAGCACAATAGTTGACATCGACAGCTCGTCCGCCGCAGCATTGAACCGTGCCCGGGAATCCGGCGATCTTTCGCGAAGGACGCGGATGCAGAGGCTGGCTTCGAGCGCGTAACGCAACATCAGAACGGCCCGCGCTCCTGCGCCGCGGGCTGCTCGCGATTAGGCAAGTCGATGCCGGACGCATCAAAGAAATCGTCCCAGATCGCATTGGCGGGAACGATGACGCGCCTCGCGCCATCACGAAAGATCGTAACGTCTCTTACATCTTGCGGGAACGCGACATCTTTAGGAAGCCGGACGGCTTGGGAGCGGTTGGACCGGAATAATTTCGTTCGGATCATGGCCTCAACGACCTCAAGGGGATCAATATCTCTTTAAGTGTATCTCAATTGCTTATACTGTTCAATCTTGCAGCGCGGAGATCCGACGTGCGCATACAAACGCGAGGTCAACGGTTAGGTTGATCCTCTAGAATAGCATCGATGTAGAAATCGTTCCTAATTACCGCTTTGAGTTCATCGATTGCCATTTCCATATTCGCCAATTTCCATTTAATAGTTAAAAGATGTTCTGTGTCAAAATGGGTTTTCAATTTCTCAAATTTGTCAGCTTCGCATGTATAATATACTTTCTTCCCAACTCCTTCTGCAAACCCACCTTCCCAATATGCGCCGCGGTTGTCGTCGGTCAGATCAGCGATGACAAACTTCGCGGTCCGAATCTCAACCCGCATCCTGAGGTCGATTAATCCGGCCTTCGGCGCTTCATCTGAGCGCTTGAGTTCGAAGCCAGTCAAGCTCACAGCTTCCTTGAAGCGTCGAAAAGCTTCGGCGGCGTCCGTCGCCCCGTATCCCATCGCCATGAAAGCGCGTCGGCTCTCTTGGACCTCGCGCCGATTGGCTTCAAATTGGTCCCAACCGCCAAAGGTCAGGCGGAAAGAATATGGCGGGGCGCGCAAGTCGCCGAATTCGACAAGACCTCTTTGGCGCAAATGGTCCAAGACATACGTCAAACCCTTGCCGAGGTCGGTTAAGGGTGGATCGGCATTTCCTACAATTCCGCCGAGAGCCTCGTTGCGGACCCACACCCAATAGGGCGGAGCGGTCGCTTTGGAGCCCAGGAACTCGATCAAGTTCTCAGCCTGCCTCGCCGGGGTTGGAAGAGTTTCATTCTCGGCGACCTGACGGAGCCAGTTGGAATCGATATTTAGGGCGCCAGCCGCGCTCCTATCGCTTCGTCTGCGAATTGCGTGGCTTGCTACGGCCCAGAAATTTGGCGAACGATTCTTGTACTCGCCGAGCGCGGACTCGGCTGCCCATGAGATTTGGTAACGGCCGCATCGGGGACAATCGACCGGCGTCGCGCGCGTATTCGCTGGTTCAGTTCGCGCGAGGCCGGCCTGGCAGATTGGACAAACGGAGCTCATGTCGTTCTCGGTGATTGGTTCGCCAGCGGCGCCCGGCGAAAGGAAAATGGCTACTCCGCCGCCACCTTCCCCCTCTTCCCCGCCCTCTTCGCCAGCGCCGCCCGCAAATAAGCCCCCGTGTAGCTCTTGGCGTTGCGCGCGATCTGCTCCGGCGTGCCGGCGGCGACCACTTCGCCGCCGCCGTCGCCGCCTTCGGGGCCCATGTCGACGATCCAGTCGGCGGTCTTCACCACTTCGAGATTGTGCTCGATGACGACCATGGTGTTGCCCTGGTCGACGAGCTCGTGCAGCACCTCGAGCAGTTGCGCGACGTCGTGGAAATGCAGGCCCGTCGTCGGCTCGTCGAGCAGGTAGAGGGTGCGCCCGGTGGAGCGGCGCGCCAGTTCCTTGGCGAGTTTTACGCGCTGCGCCTCGCCGCCCGAGAGCGTCGTCGCGGGCTGGCCGACCTTGACGTAACCGAGGCCGACGCGCTTCAGCGTCTCCATCTTGTCGCGGATCGACGGCACCGCCTTGAAGAGGTCGGCTGCTTCCTCGACCGTCATGTCGAGCACGTCGGCGATCGAGCGGTCGCGGTACCTCACCTCCAACGTTTCGCGATCGTAGCGCTTGCCCTTGCAGACGTCGCAGGTGACGTAGACGTCGGGCAGGAAGTGCATCTCGATCTTGATGACGCCGTCGCCCTGGCAGGCTTCGCAGCGCCCGCCCTTGA
>JBEKLU010000006.1:0-91295 GCA_050010035.1 Roseiarcus sp. | reverse complement strand
GTCATTCCCTATATCGACCGCGTCGGGCGCAAGCTCAACGTGATGGAGCAGGTGCTCGACGTTCCCAGCCAGGAGATCATCACCAAGGACAACGCCACGGTGACGGTCGACGGCGTCGCCTTTTACCAAGTGCTCGACGTCCGGCAGGCGTCATACGAGGTCTCCAATCTCCAACAGGCGCTGCTCAATCTGGTGATGACGAACATCCGAACGGTCATGGGCTCGATGGACCTCGACCAGCTATTGTCCCACCGCGACGAGATCAACGTGCGCCTGCTCACCGTCATCGACGCGGCGGCGCTGCCCTGGGGCATCAAGGTCACTCGCATCGAGATCAAGGACATCGAACCGCCCAAGGATCTCGTCGAGGCGATGGGCCGGCAGATGAAGGCCGAGCGCGAAAAACGCGCGGTGATCCTCGAGGCCGAGGGCATGCGCCAGTCCGACATCACCCGCGCCGAGGGGCGCAAGGCCGCGGTCATGCTCGAGGCGGAAGGGCGCAAGGAGGCCGCGTTCCGCGACGCCGAGGCGCGCGAGCGCAGCGCCCAGGCCGAGGCGTTGGCGACGCGCGTGGTGAGTGAAGCGACCGCCAACGGTGACGTCGCCGCGCTCAATTACCTGATCGCGGACAAGTACGTGCGCGCGATCCAGGCGATCGCGCAGGCGCCCAATCAGAAGGTGTTCATCGTGCCGCTGGAGCTCGCTTCGCTCGCCGGCACGCTCGGCGGCATTTCGCAGATCGCCGCCGGCGCCTTCGCCGAGAGTCGCTCCGCAGACGCAGCGCGCGCCGCCGGGCGCGCCGCGGTCGGCGTGGTCCCCGACTCGGCCCCGCCGGCGCCGGGGCAGGGTTAGGCGATGGTCAATTTCGGGCTGTTCGCGCTCGACATCTACGTCGTCTGGCTCGTCGTCGGGTTCGCGCTCTGCGCCGCCGAGACGCTCGTTCCCGGCGCGTTCTTGATCTGGATCGGCGCCGCGGCGCTGGCCGTCGGCGTCGTCGAGTTTTTCCTTCCGCTGGCGCTGACGCCGCAACTTCTGCTGTTCGCCGCGCTCGTCGTCGCCCTGGTGTTCGTCGGCAAGCGGGTCTACGGCTCGCTCGACGCGGGAACGCCGCAACTGCCGCTGAGTCGCGCCCACGCGCTGATCGGCAAGGAGTTCTTCCTCGACGAGGCGATCGTACACGGGTTCGGGCGCATCCGGGTCGGCGACAGCGTCTGGCGCGTGGCGGGCGAGGATCTGCCGGCCGGCGCCAAGGTGCGCGTCGTCGCGGTCGAGGACGGCGCGGGGGTGCGGGTGGAGAAGGCGTGAAGCGGGCAAGGCGACGGCCGCGCGCCTCTTGCAAAAAATACCGCCGCCTGTCGCGTTCTGAGCGCTAGTCTGCGCCGCAATCCCGTCGCTGCGATTCCTCCCCATGTCCCTCCGCCTCGCCGCCGTCGACAAAGCGCTCATCTCGGGCGACGAAGGCCCCGCCGCCGCTTGGGCGATGGAGATCCTCGTCGCATTCGCCGAGGCGCTGGGCGCGGCGGAACTGATCGACATCTCGCGCGCCCATATCGACGGCTGCCTCTATCACGGGCAGGCCAGTCTCGATTTCGTCGAAAGGCTGGTCGCGTTGAAGGGCCGCGTGCGGGCGCCGACCACGCTGAACGTCGGATCGCTCGATCTCATCCATCCCGAGCTCATGGCGATGAGCGAGGCGGCCCAGGCGCCGGCGCGCCGCCTCATGCGGGCGCACGAGGAGCTCGGATGCCAGCCGTCCTTCACCTGCGCGCCCTATCAGACGGCGTTTCGCCCGCGCTTCGGCGAGCAGATCGCCTGGGGCGAATCCAACGCCATCGTCTTCGCCAATTCGGTGATCGGGGCGCGCACCAATCGTTACGGCGATTTCATCGACCTTTGCTGCGCGATGACGGGCAGGGCGCCCGCCTGGGGCTTGCATCTCGACGCCGGCCGGCGCGGACAGATTCTCTTCCGCCTCGCCGGCTTTCCCGCTTCGCGCGTCCCGAGCGACGCGCTCTACGTCGCCGTCGGGCTGATCGTCGGCGCGCGGAGCGGCGACAGCATTCCCGTCATCGAGGGGCTGCCGGCGCCGCGCGACGAGGACCAGTTGAAGGCGCTCGGCGCCGCCGCGGCGTCCAGCGGTTCGACGGCGCTGTTCCATGCGATCGGCGTCACGCCGGAAGCCGCGACCTATCGCGACGCGTTCCACGGCGGCGCGCCCGAACGCGTCGAGACGATCGCGCCCGCCGATGTATCCGCGGCGCTGGCGCGACTGTCGTCGGTCCCGGACGGCGCCGAGATTTCGGCCGTCTGTCTCGGCACGCCGCATTTTTCCGGCGCCGAGTGGGAGAGGCTGCTGGCGCTGCTCGATCAAATTCGGCCCGGCCGGCGAATCCCGATCTATGTCAGCACGGCGCGCTCGACCCTGCAGAGCCTCGACGCCGGCGCGGTGCGCGCGGCCGAGGAGCGCTTTTCGCTCGTTCCCGTCGTCGACACCTGCACCTACGTCACGGCGATCGTCAGGGAGCTCGGCGGGACGGTGATGACCAATTCCGGCAAATGGGCGTATTACGCGCCGGCCAACATCGGCGCGACGGTCGCCTTCGGCGATCTTGCCGACTGCGTCGCCTCGGCCGCGGCCGGCAGGGTCGTCCGGGGGCCGCCATGATCCGGCGCGCCAGAGCCTATGTCGGCGGCGAAGCGGAAGTCGAGGCGCTCGTTCTGTCGGCGCCGCTGAGCTTCTGGGGCGGCTTCGACGCGGCGACCGGCCGCATTAGCGATCCCAATCATCCCGACTACGGCGCGAGCCTGGCCGGGCGCATCCTCGTCATGCCGGGCGCGAAAGGCTCGTCGTCCTCGTCCTCGGTGCTGGCCGAGGCGATCCGCCTGAGGACGGCGCCGCTCGGCTTCGTCATGGCTTCGCCCGATCCGATCCTGACGGTGGGCGCGCTCGTCGCCCGCGCGCTCTATCGCCTCGACTGTCCGATCGTCGTCTGCCCGATCGACGGCCTGGCGACCGGCGACCGCCTGCAAATCCGCGCGCGCGCCGACGGCGCCGCGCAGGTGCGTGTCGCCCGGGCGGCGAAACGCTGAACGGCCTTCGCGCCCCCTTATACGGCTTCCGGTTGATGGGAACGCCGCCGAGCGGCGAGGAAAACGGCGCCGCTTCCCAACCCCAAAAATGAGTTTCTGAAAATCTAAATTCGCGCTAGCTTCTTCTTGTTGCCCCGTATCCTGTCCGTCTTGCCGACGGCCCGGGGCGCGGGTCTCGGAACGCAGATCGGCGCAACAATTTTGGAGCAAACAGAAATGGCCCTGGCGGCCTTGCAAGCTGCTGATTTCCCACAAAACGGCCAAAGAATTGTTTGGAAATGTTTGGAGAAAAAGGCCGAAAATTTGGAAATGTTTGGCATGGATTTGGAAAAGCGCGCCGAGCCCGAGGTCCCGCCAAGGGAAGAAACCTCTCGTCGAGCGTTCCCCTTGCCTCGTCCCGTCGGCAGCGCGAGTCGTTCAAGCGCAAGCCGTGTCACAGCTTCACCCACGCGCCGTTGGCCTTCGACGAGCGAACCGCCGCCTCGATGAAGGCGAGGCCCTTCACGCCGTCCTCGACGCCGGGAAAATGCGCGCCCGCGGGCGGCTTCTCGCCGGTGCGCGCAGCTTTGATGGCGTGCGCGACGTCGGAATAGATGTTGGCGAAGCCTTCGAGATAGCCCTCGGGGTGGCCGGAGGGGATCCGCGTCACGCGCGCGGCGGCTTCGCCCGAGCCGGGGCCGGCGCGGGTGAGGATGCGGGTCGGTTCGCCGAACGGCGAATAGAGCATTTCGTTGGGGTTCGCCTGCACCCATCGCAGCGAGCCCTTGGTCCCGTAGACGCGCAGGGCGAGGCCGTTCTCGTGGCCGGGCGCCACTTGGCTCACCCAGATGGCGCCGCGCGCGCCGTTGGCGTAGCGCAGCATGATCTGCGCGTTGTCGTCGAGCGCGCGGCCCTGGCCGAACGCGGTGAGATCGGCGGCGAGTTCGACGAGGTCGATCCCGCAGACGTAGTCGGCGAGGTTGTAGGCGTGCGTGCCGACGTCGCCGAGCGAGCCGCCGGCGCCCGCGCGCTCCGGGTCGACGCGCCAGGCCGCCTGCTTCTGTCCTTGCCGTTCGATCGTCTCGGTCAGCCATTCCTGGGGATATTCGACCTGGACGATGCGGATTTGGCCGAGATTGCCCGCTTTCGCCATCTCGCGCGCGCGCCGGATGAGGGGGTAGCCGGTGTAGTTGTGGGTCAGCGCGAAGACGCGGCCGGACGCCTTCACCGCCGCTTCGATTCGGCGGGCCTCGGCGAGCGAGGTCGTCAGCGGCTTGTCGCAGATGACGTGAACGCCCGCTGCGAGAAAGGCGTATATCGGCCCGGCGTGCATGGCGTTGGGGGTGACGATGGCGACCGCCTCGATCCCGTCGGGGCGCTTCGCCTCGGCCTTCGCCATCGACTCGTAGTCGTCGTAAACGCGGTCGCTCGGCAGCCCGAACGCCGCGCCCGAGCGGCGCGCGCGCTCGGGCGTCGAGGACAGCGCGCCGGCGACGAATTCGTAATGGTCGTCCATGCGCGCGGCGAGCCGGTGCACCGCGCCGATGAAGGCGCCCTCGCCGCCGCCGACCATGCCCAGCCTGATCCGGCGGCCCGGCGCCGCGTCGCTGCGTCCTTCTATGCTCATCGATGCTTCTCCTCGTCAGCGCTAGGCCGAGTGCGCGCTCGATCCGCTTCTCGTCGATCGCGGCGCCTGTTCGACGGACGGCCAAGTTAGTCGCGGGGCGAGGCGCGTCAATATCGGGGGGCCGCGCCGGATCGGCGTGAGGCAGGGCGAGGGTCGGCCCTGCGCCCCGTCGCCGAGGCGGCTTCGCTGCGCCTCAATCTCCGCGCAAGCCTTCCACTCCCGCCGGCGCGTCGGCGCCGTCGCGCACGTGCACCACCGCGAAGCCGTCGGCGTAGAGCCGCCGCCAGCCGGGTTCGCGGTCCATCAGCGCGACGACGCGCTCTTTCGGCGCGAAGATCGTCCAGGCGACGTCGTAGCGCTTCAGCGTCGCTTCGAGCGCGTTCGCGTCGCCGTCGACGATGCGGGCGTAGAGGCCGAGGAAGGCGTCGCCGTACATGTCGGCGCGGCCGTCGATGAATGGGCGCACATTCGAGGCGATGAGATAGCCGCCGAAGGCGTATTCGTTGAACACGGGCCGTTCGCGCAACGCGGCGGGAACGGCGCGCAACGCCGCGATCGGCGCCGTGGGTCCGTCCACGCGGGCGATCGGCAGGGCGAGGCGCGCGGCGACCAGCAACAGCGCGACCGTCGCCACGGCCAGGAACGGCGCCCACGTCGGCCGCGGCGCGGACGCGGCCGGCGCGCCGAGCGCGCGGGCGATCGGCTCGGCGAGCAGCATAGGTGCGACCATCGCCAGCAGCATCTCGTGGCGCGCGTGCTGCAACGACAGGTGGACCAGCCCGACGAGCACCGCCGCGCGCACCAGGGGAACGGCGAGCGGCCGCGTCAGCGCCAGCGCGATCAGCGCCAGCAGCGCGATCTCCAGCGGGCCGGGATGGGCGAAGTTCTCCGGCCGCCATTCCCCGATTTCGCCGAGGTGCGTGATGCCGAGCAGCTTGAAGGGGAACAGCAGCCCCGCGACGCCCAAAGGCGTCAGCGTCGCGGCGCCGACGCTCACCAGAGCGAAGGCGCCCCAGTCTCCGGCGACGGCGAGGCGGCGCTCATGCGGCGTCGCGAGCCACGCTTCGAGCGCGAAGGGCGCGATCAGCGCGAGGCCGAAGGCGAAGCCGCCGTGCAGATTGGCCCACAGCGTCATCAGCGGCAGGAGCCAAAGCGAGGGGGCGCGGCCGCGCTCGCGCGCCCGTAAGAGGCCGTCGCACCACAGCGCCAGCGCCGGCAGCGCGAGAATGTGCGGGCGCGCCAGCAGGCCCGGCGCGATGAGGCCGGCGCTCAGCGCCGCCACGGCGAGAAGGGGAATTCCGGCGAGATCGCGCGCCGCGCGTCTCGCCATGACGAAGGTCGCCAGGCCCGCCGCCGCCGCCGCCAGCAGCGTGACGCCGCTCCATCCGGCGGCGCGAAAGGCGAGCGCCAGGAGAGCCTCCGAGAGCCATTCGTGCGCCGTCCACGGCGCGCCGGCGAAGGTGAAGGAGAAGGGATCGGCGCGCGGGATCGCGCCGTGCTGGAAAATCCACTCGCCGGTCGCCAGGTGCAGCCAGGTGTCGCCGTCGTTGAGCACGGCCGGAGAAAATGCGGCGAGCGCGACGACCGCGACCGCGATGATCAGCGGCGCCGGCTCGGCCGGGCTCGCGGCGGCGCGCGCCGCGTCGGCGGGTTGGGAGGCGAGGCGAAGCGCGATCGACATGCGCCGAGCTTGGCAAAGGCGCGATAATTTCGGGTTAAGGAGCGGGGATGGGGCGACCAGATTTGCCGTCGCCATAGCACCGCTTGCCCGACCGGCGCGCCAAAATTGCGCCAGATTTGAAGTGGGAATCTCTGCGATGGAAGAGTTCGCGCGTTGGTCCCCGGCGGCGCGCGGAGAAGACGAGAGAGAATTTCTTGCGTCGGACGGTTCGGCCGCAGAACCGTCGAGCCAAATGGACGAGCGTGTTTCCCGCGGCGGTCCGTCCCGGCGCCTCCGCGGCAAGGTCGAAGGCTCAGCGTCAGGTCAAAGGATCTTCATGCACCCGTCACTCGCCGCCTATTGGCCCGACGACGTCGGCGCCTTACATCCCGTCGCCGTCCCGCCCTTTCGCATCGTTTGCCTGGTTCCCAGCATCACCGAACTGCTGTTCGATTTGGGCCTTGCGGAAAGTCTGGTGGGTCGCACCGACTTTTGCGTTCGCCCGGCGCCGCAGGTGAAGCGCGTTCCCAAAGTGGGCGGAACCAAGGATGTCGATATTGAGAAAATCCGCGAACTCCGGCCCACCCATGCCGTGCTCAACGTGGACGAGAATCCAAGGTGGGTGGCCGAGGCCCTGTCGGAATTCGTCCCGCACATCATCGTCACCCATCCCTTGGACCCGGAGGGGAACATCAAACTGTATCGGCTGTTCGGAGGCATTTTCGGCCGGCAGCAACAGGCCGAAACTTTGGAGGCGCGGTTTCTCGAAGCCTACCAGGCCGTGGCCCGGGAGACGGAGGCTCTTCCCCGCCAACGCGTCCTTTACTTGATCTGGCGAGACCCGTGGATGACGGTGTCCCGGGACACCTACATTTCGCGCACCTTGTCCCTCGTCGGTTGGGACACGACGCCGGCGCAAGGCGCAGTCCGCTATCCCGAACTGCCCGACATCGCCGAATGCCTCGATCAGGTCGACTGGGCGCTATTGAGCAGCGAACCCTATCATTTCCGGCAAAAGCATCTGGCCGAAGTCGGCCGCCTTCTGCCTGAGGGATCGCGCTGTCGGATCGCGCTGGTGGACGGCCAAATGGTCTCCTGGTACGGCAGCCGCGCCGTCCAGGGCCTCTCCTACCTTTCGCGGCTCAGACGCGACCTCGCCCAATCCGGCGGCGGCGATCCGAATTGAGACGAGCCGCCCGGCTCGACCGCCGATCGATTGTTCCTCGGCGGCCGACACCGTCATGCGGCGTGCCGGGGGCGAGCGTTGGCCGTCGCGAAAAGCGGTCCGCCTACTTCGGAATCCTGTCCGGCGGAACGAACGTTTCCAGCAAGCGACTCGCCAGCTCCTCGATCGTCAATTTGCCGCGCCGGTCATACCATTGCAGCGACCAGTTGATCGCACCGAGCATCGACAGTCTGAGAATGCGCAGGTCGCCTTGCACGAGCCCCTGCGCCGCGGCTTCGCGCAAGACCTCGTTCCAGACGTCGTCCACCTCGTCGCGCAGCTTGACCACCAGCCGCCTCGACCGCGGCGACAGTTGGCGCCACTCGGAGAGGACCACCGCGATTTCGGAGTTGTCCGGATTGAGCAGCGCCTTGAGGTGACCGAGGAAAAGTCCTCGCAGTTTCTCCAGGGGGCTGCTCGCGTCGCGCAACGGCTGATTCACCGCCTCGGCGAATTGGCGCAGCCCCTCGCTCATCACGTCGACCAGGATATCTTCCTTGGTCTTGAAGTGGTAAAAGATGCTCCCCGATTGAAGACCGACCTTCTTGGCGATGTCGCGCACCGTGGCGCGGTCGTAGCCGACCTTCAGAAACAACTTGGCCGCCGCCACGCGCAACTCGTGCTTGCGGACTGATTCGTTCTTCTGGGGGACTTGCGATATTTCGGGCGCGGCGCGCGGTTTTCGATCTTTCGGCGGCTTTTGAAAATTCTGCGACACGCGTCTCGCCACTTCCGATTTGTCGATTTTGCAGACAATCCACTCGCCGAAGAAAAATCAGGCGGACGTCGTCGCTAAATATGGCATTATCCACAGATCATCAGACCATTCAACGGAAATTTCGGCTGCTTCTGTCACGGCCCCTGCGCCTGTTACTGGAAACCTGCGATCTGCTTGCAATCGAGCGCCGCGGCTCGGCGCCGACAGCTCAGCGCCCAAATCCATCCCGCTGCTCGCAGTCGGGCGCGCTCCGACCGGCCGGCTCGCGCCGCCGAACGGCCATTCGATCGAATTCGAGCAAGAATTCGAGCAAGCGCTTGAATAAGGAGCGGAGCGTGCTATAGGATGCCGGCAACCGCCACAGCGCTCGCGAACGCGAATGGCGGAACCAATAAGGAGTTCCGGATCGCGAGACCGACATGCAACGACGTGCCGGCGGAGTCGGAGGAACCGTGGGGTTTTTTGTCGAAGTGTTGCTGGCCGGACTGCTCGCCGGGGTCATGTATTCCCTGGTCGCGCTGTGCTTCGTGCTGATCTACAAGGCGTCCGGCGTCTTCAATTTCGCCCAGGGGGCGATGATGTTCTTCGCGGCGCTGTCCGTGGTCAATTTGATCGCCGCGGGGATGCCGTTCTGGGTCGCCTTCGTCGTTGTCCTGGCCGTCATGGTTCTCGCCGGGGTCGCCATCGAGCGGCTCATTCTTCGTCCGCTGACCAATCAGCCGTCGATGACGCTGTTCATGGCGATGATCGGACTTTCGATCATGATCGAAGGGCTGGGCCAGTTGGTGTGGGGCTCCAGGCCGTTCGGTCTCGAACTGGGGATCAAGGATATCCCGGTCGATGTCGGCGGCGTGCGATTGAGCCAGTTCGATTTGTTCGCCGCTTTGGTGGCGGGGGCGTTGGTCGCGCTTCTCGGCCTCTTCTTCAGCCGCACCGCCACCGGCCGCGCCTTGCGGGCCGTCGCCGACGATCATCAGGCGGCGATGTCGATCGGCATCCCGTTGCCCAGGATGTGGCGGATCGTCTGGGGCATCGCCGGCGCCGTGGCCCTGATCGCGGGGCTGCTGTGGGGCGCGCGCATGGGCGTGCAGTCCGGCCTGATCGTCGTCGCGCTGAAGGCGCTGCCGGTGCTCATTCTCGGCGGGTTCACCTCGGTGGCCGGGGCGATAGTCGGCGGCCTCATCGTCGGCGCGTCCGAGAAGCTCGCCGAGGTCTACCTCGGCGGGGTGATCGGGGGCGGAATCGAGAACTGGTTTCCCTATGTCTTAGCCATGCTGTTTCTGCTGGTGCGGCCGAACGGGCTGTTCGGCGAACCGCGGATCGAAAGGATTTAGCCATTCTCTACCGTGAAGCCAGCCAGTTCAAAACCGCGTATGCGGCGGACCAGCAGATATTCCCGATCCTTCAGGATCGGGTGGCGTTTCTGGCTCTGCTCGTGGCGGCGTTCGTGGCCATTCCGTTGGTGGGGAACGACTATCTCTTCAGCGGATTGCTGATTCCGTTCCTGATCCTGTCGCTGGCGGCCCTCGGCCTCAACCTGCTCACCGGCTACGCCGGCCAGATATCCCTGGGCTCGGCCGGATTCATGGGCGTTGGAGCGTTCGCCGCCTACAACTTCATCCTGCGCATCGAGGGACTTCCTATTCTCGCGGGTTTCGTGCTGGCGGCGCTGTGCGCTGCGATCGTGGGCGTTCTGTTCGGGCTGTGCTGCTACCGGATCAAGGATTTCTATCTCATCGTCGCCACGCTGGGCTCGCAGTTCACCACCGAATGGGTGCTGACGAAATTCGGATGGCTGACGAACTACAGCGACTCGGGCGTCATAACCGCGCAGAAAATCGTCATCCTGAACGTCGTCTTCGATACCCCGCTGCGCCGCTATCTGCTCGTTCTGGCCATCGTGACCCTGATGGCGCTGGCGGCGAAAAACATGATGCGCGGAGCGTTCGGCCGCAAGTGCATGGCGGTCCGCGACATGGACGTGGCGGCGAGCGTGATCGGCATAAACGTCTTCCGAACCAAGCTGATGGCGTTCGCAGTGAGCTCCTTCTACTGCGGCATGGCCGGCGCGTTGTGGGCGTACGCCTACGTCGGCACCGTCGAGCCGCAGGCCTTCGATCTCGACCGGTCGCTGCAGATCCTCTTCATGGTCATCATCGGCGGGATGGGGAGCATCCTGGGCAATTTCCTCGGCGCGGCGTTCATCATGATGCTGCCGATCCTGATGAGCGTGGCCGGTTCGCTGGTCGTCGGCCACGCGCTGGACGAGGGCGTGATCGCCAACGTCGAGCAGGTCGCGTTCGGCGCGCTGATCATCTGGCTGCTGATCGTCGAACCGCGCGGGCTGGCTCGCCTGTGGCAAACCGGAAAGGAAAAGCTGCGTCTGTGGCCGTTCCCCTGGTGAAGGGGGGCGGCGAACGCGCGATCCGCCGCGCCGGCGCGCGATGCGGGACGCGGGTGGATCAATTCGACCGGCCGCCCGTCGGCGGCGTAGCGACCCTCGTTTTCGGCGGACGCGCCACCGTCCGCCCACCAAGAAGAAGCCGCGACGGCAACGCGGACCTCGTACCGCCGGGAAGTCCGGCGCAAGGCCGTGCGGATCGATACGGACCGCGCGGATTAAGAAACCTGGGAGGAACTGATGAAGTGCATGGAATGGATGACGAGACGTTTCCTGGCGGCGGCCGCGCTCGCCTTCGTCGCGACGTTCGCAACCGCCGCCGGAGCCGCGCCCAACGAGCAATTCTTTCCACTGATCGGCTGGCGTACCGGTCCCCTCGCCGCGCTCGGCGTGAACGTCGCGGCTGGATGGATCGACTACATGGATCTTCTCAACAAGCGCGACGGCGGAATCAACGGCGTGAAGCTGACATGGGAAGAATGCGAGACGGCCTACAAGGTCGATCGCGGCGTGGAGTGCTATGAACGACTGAAGAAGAACGGGCCGACCGGCGCGTCGTCCTTCAATCCGATCAACACCGGGGTGATCTACGCGCTGCTCGACCGAGTCGCGGTCGACCACATCCCTTTGGTGACGATCGGCTCGGGACGCACCGACGCCTCCGACGGCCGGGTGTTCCCCTGGGTCTTTCCCCTGGGCACGAACTACCTCTCGATCAACAGCGTGAAGATACAGTTCATCGGCATGCAGGAAGGGGGGATGGATAAGCTCAAGGGCAAGAAGATCGTCAACATCCATATGGAATCGGCTGGCGGCAAGGAGACCATGCCGCTGCTGGACGCCGAGGCCAAGAAATACGGCTTCGAGCTCACCAACGTCAGCGTGGCGATGCCGGGCAGCGACCAGGAAGCGGCTTGGCTGGAAATCCGCAAGATCAACCCCGATTGGGTCATCTTGCGCGAGTGGGGGGTCGCTCCCGCTGTCGCCTTGAAGACGGCGCAGAAGGTCGGCTTTCCCGCGAACCGCATCGTCGCGGTGACCTGGGCGGGAACCGAGGACGATCTGATCCCGGCCGGCGATGCGGCCAAGGGCGTCTTCGTCGTCCACCCCTTTCCGACCGGGGCCGACTTCCCCGTGACCCAGGAGATCAAGAAGTACGTCTACGGCGGCGGCAATCGGGGCAACCTGGAAGATGCGAGCCGCATGGGACTGGTGTTCTACAATGTCGGCGTCACCTACGGCATCATCAACACGGAAGCCGTCCGCGTGGCGCAGGAAAAGTTCGGCAAGAGGCCGCTGACCGGCGAGGAGGTGCGATGGGGCCTGGAGCATCTCGATCTGAATGAAGCGCGCCTCAAGGCGCTCGGCGCCTGGGGGCTGGTGCAGACCATCAAGTCGAGCTGTCTCGATCACGAGGGCGGCGGCGCGGCCAAGGTGTACCAGTGGGATGGAGCGAAACTGGTGCAGGTCTCCGACTGGATCAAGGCCGACAGCTCGCTCACGCGCCCGTTGATCGAGGAATCAGCGGCCAAGTACGCCGCCGAAAAGGGCATCACGCCGCGCGACTGCTCGAAGGAAAACTGACGGCCGATCGTTGCGCAGTCGAAGGGGAGGAACGCCTCGCGCGCTCCTCCCGTATTGCCGAGCCTCGCCGCGCGGCGCCGTCGGCAGCGTCGCAAAGGCGCCGGCTTCGGCGCGGCGGCATTCTGGGAACCGAGGGATCATGGAGATCGTCGACGTCGAAGCCGACGTGATTCAGCTGCGCACCGTCCGGCGCGGCTGGCCGTCATCGTGCAATGTCTATCTGGTGCGCGACGGCGAACGTTCGGTGATGGTGGACGCCGGTCTGGGCGTCGAACCGAGCCTGGGAGAACTGCTGACCAGCGTGGACGTCGCGCTCGCCCGATGGGGACAGACGCAGCGCGATTTACGCCGAATCCTTCTCACCCACACCCATACCGATCATGCGGGCGGCGCGATGCCCATCGCCCGCCGCACCGGCGCCCGCGTGTTCGTGCCCGCGCTCGGCTGGGCCCAGGCCGCCGATCCCCGGTGGCAGGCGCACCACATCCTGCCGCGCGAGGTGCGCCAGGAACTGACGAGGCATCGGGACATCGACGTCGTCGATCATTTCCGCGAGACGACGATGCCGGAGCTGTTCGCGTCGGGCGCCGACATCGACTGGACGCTCGTCGAGGACGGCGACGAGGCGCCGGTCGGACGATACCGGTTCAAGGCGTTCCACCTGCCGGGGCACGACATCGCCCATCTCGCGTGGGTCGATCTGCAATCGAGGTTGGGGTTCACCGGCGACCTGATGGCGGCGCGCGGCACCTCGCTGCCGTGGTACCCGCCCAACGCCGGAGGGGTCGACCGCTACCTCGCGTCCCTGCGACAGCTCAAGGACCTCGCGCTGCAAACCGCCTGTCCTGGGCACAACGCGGTCTGCCGGGGCGCAACCGCCATCGCCGATCTCTGCGAGGCGACCCGGCGGGCGATCTTGGATCGCGACAAGATGCTGCTCGGCGCCCTGCTTGCGGGCCCCAAGTCGTTCGGCGAACTGGACGACGTGATCTGCGACGACGCGGTGCGCGACGTCATCCCGTGGGCGTCGAGCGTGACAATGGCGCATCTCGCCCGCCTCGATCAGATCGGCGTCGCGTCTCGGCTGGACGACGGCCGATATTTCGCCGAGCCGATCGCCGCCGAGCGCCATCTGCGCGAGATCGCAAAATGAGCCTCGAGCCGGCGCGTCGAACCGGACGAGTCCGCGAAAAAATTCAAGCGAGCGCTTGCTTTGTTGCGAGGAGCGCTGCTAAGGTTCGAACGGCCGCCCGGGAATGATCGTGAACCAAGACATGTTCCGCACGCGGCGCAGCCGCACATGGCGGCTATCGAGAGAGGTCCGGCTTGTCGGATAATGCGCGGCCTACGACCGGATGGTTCGACGCTCTGCTCGCCGGGGGGAAGCCCCAGCTCGGCGAGGCGTTGACGCTGATCGAAGCCGGCGGCCAGCCTGCGCGCGACTTGCTGGGCCGGCTGCATGCGAAGGGCGGCCGGGCGCAGGTCGTCGGCGTCACCGGGCCGCCGGGGTCGGGAAAGTCGACGCTGGTGAACGAACTGGCGCTCCAATTCGCGTCGATGGGCCGCCGCGTCGGCGTCGTCGCAGTCGATCCCAGCAGTCCGTTCTCCGGCGGCGCCGTGCTCGGCGACCGCGTGCGCATGAGTCGCGCCGGCCGACATCCCCAGGTGTTCATCAGGAGCGCCGCGACGCGCGGATGCATTGGCGGCGTGGCGCGCACGACCTACGACTTCATAAGGGTTCTCGACGCGGTCGGCTACGACCCGATCATCATCGAGACGGTGGGCATCGGCCAGTCCGAGATCGACATCTGGCGCGTTGCGCATACGCCGGTGGTCGTCGAAGCGCCCGGCTTGGGCGACGCGGTGCAGGCGATGAAGGCGGGCGTGCTCGAGATCGCCTCCATCCTGTGCATCAACAAGGCGGACATGCCCGGCGTCGATGCGAAAGTCATGCAGATGCTGGAGCTGTCCGAGCAGGCCAGCGTCCATACGCCGGGCTGGAAAATCCCGGTTGTGACCACCATCGCGCAATCGGGCGCGGGCGTTCCCGAACTCGTCGAGAAAATCGTGGCGCACCGGGAATATCTCGCCGCCACCGATCGCTTGCAGCGGCTCGAACACGAACGCGCCCTGGCGGAAATACGGGCGGGCCTGCAGGCCGAATTCGTGGAGGCGCCGCTCGCAAGGGCGGCTCGCGCCGGGGCGCTGGATCGTCTGGCCAACAAGGTGGCCGCGCTCGAAATGACCGCGAGCGACGCGGCGCGCGTCGTCGAATCGGAATTCATCGGCAAGGGAGCGCTTCGATGAGCGGGACGAACATGGCGGATGAAGAGCGCGCTCTCCTTACGCCCCTCCAACGCGTCGCGGTGGTCGGCGGCGGCGGTTTGATGGGACACGGCATCGTATTGGCTTGTCTGCACGGCTCGCCGCAAGCGCAGGTGCGATTGATCGCGCGCCGCCAGGAAACGCTCGAACACGGGATGCAACTGGTGCGAAGCGGCCCGTTCGGACTGGAAGGCGCGGTGCGCAAGGGAAAGCTGAGCGCCGAGTCGATGCAACAGATGCTGGCGCGCGTGCATCCGACGCTGAGCGTCGCCGACGGCGTCGCCGACGCGCAACTGATCTTCGAGACGGTTCCCGAGGTCGTGGCCCAGAAGCGCGACGTGCTGCGCGAAATCGAGGCGACGGCGCCGGCCGAAGCCATCATCGCCAGCAACACCTCGTCGATCATGATCGCCGAGTTGAGCGGAGTCCTCGAGAACAGGGGGCGAATGCTGGGCACGCACTGGTTCTACCCCTCCAATATCATGCCGCTGGTGGAGGTGACGCGCGCCGACCAGACGGCGGCTTGGGCGCTCGACGCCACGGTGGCTTTTCTGCGCGCAATCCGGAAGAAGCCGGTCGTCGTCAACGATTCCCCGGGCTTCTTCACCACGCGGTTCATCAATCTTTACATCGCCGAGGCGATGCAGGTCGTGCAGCAGGGGATATGCGGCATTCGCGAAATCGACGAGATGGTGAAGACCGGGCTCGGCTGGCCGATGGGCGTATTTGAGCTCTTGGATAAGACCGCGTCGTTCGACTCCTGGTACCACGCTCAGGAGTACCTCGAGGAAACGCTGGGGGAGCGTTACGCCGTCCCGCCGATCGCGCGCAAGGTGTTCGCCGCTGGCTATCGCGGCGCGCCCGCGCTCAAACCGGGAAGCCGGGGCGGCTGGTACGACTACTACGGTCTCGAACAATCTGGAGACAAGAAATGACGCGCGAAGTCGTGTTGGTGGCGGGCTGCCGCACCGCCCAGGGCAAATTCGGCGGCGCGCTGCGCGACATCCCCGCCCATCAACTCGCCATCGCGGCGATACTCGACGTGATCAAGCGCGCCGGCGTCGATGCGGGCACCGTCAACACGGTGATCGCGGGGCAGGTCTATCAATCGTCCGAAGCCCTGAACATCGGGCGCTTCTGCGCCCTGGACGCCGGCTTGCCCTTCACCATCACCGGCGCGGGCGTGAACGTCGCCTGCTGCTCGTCCCTGGAGGCGGTCAACAGCGCGGCGCGCGACATCGCCTGCGGCGACTCCGACGTGGCGATCGCCGCCGGCGTCGAAAGCATGAGCACCGCGCCCTTCCGGGTGGTCGGGCATCGCTGGGGAACGCGCCGCGGCAACAGCGAAATCATCGACCAGTTCGACGAATCCACGTGGTCCGCCTCGACGTACCGTTACGGGCGCTTCAGCATGGGTATGGCGGCCGACCATGTGGCCAAGGTTTACGGCCTGTCGCGCACCGAGCAGGACGAGTACGCCCTGCGCTCCCACGCGCTCGCCGTCCAATCGATCGACAAGGGATTGTTCGCCGAGGAGATCGTCCCGTTCGCGGTGAAGCAGCGCAAAGGCGACGTCGTCTTCGCACAGGACGAGCTTCCCCGGCGCGACACGTCGCTCGCGTCGCTGGCCAAGCTGCCGCCGGTCTTCGTCGAGGACGGCGGAACGGTGACCGCCGGCAACTCGTCCGGGGTGAGCGACGGCGCTGCGGCCGTGCTGCTGATGTCCAGGGACAAGGCCGCCGAGCTCGGTCTCGAGCCGATCGCCAAGATACGCTCCACGGCGCGGGTCGGCGTCGATCCCCGCCTGATCTGCATGAGTCCGGGTCCGGCCGGAAAGGCCGCCGTGGAGCGCGCCGGTCTCAAGGTCGCCGACGTCGGATGGTGGGAGATCAACGAGGCGTTCTCGTCGGTCGTGCTGTCGTCCTGCAAGGAGCTCGGCATCGGTCTCGAACGGGTCAACCCGAGCGGGGGAGGCATCGCGATGGGGCATCCGGTCGGCTGCAGCGGCGTGCGCACGGTCGTCACGATGATGCATGCGATGCGCCGCACTGGCACGAAATACGGCGTCGCGACCATCGGCGGCGGCGGGGGGATCGGCACCGCCACGGCGATCGAGCTGTGCGAGTAGTCGGGAGTCCGAAATTCAGTCGAGGCGAGGCGAACGACCATGCGAGAGTCACCTACCGTTGAAGCCGCCGAAAAGGGCGCGGCGACTTCCGACGCCGTTCCCCAGTTCACCCCGGAGTTTCTCGCGGCGACGCGCGATCTCGAGAAGGAATGGCGCAGCAAGTTCGACGCGATCGCGCAGAAGTTCGGCGTCGATCCGAAGACCTATGCGAAGCATACCGATTCGGGGCTGCCGCTGAAGCCGGCTTACTTTCCCCACGACATCGCGGACATGCCGTACGAGGCGCTGTCGGCGCCGGGCCAGTTCCCGTTCACGCGCGGCCTCTACGCCGCGCAATACCAGTTCATGCCATGGGCCAACCAGCCGGTGATCGGCTACGGGCTTCCCGAGGAGACGCGCAGGCGCATGGACTACCTGCAGAGCCAGGGCATGATCGGGTATTTCGGCAACGCATTCTACAATCTGGTTTACGACCTGGTTTCACACGAGGGAATCGACCCTGACCATCCTTCGGCCGAGGGACGCGTCGGTCAATGCGGCATGGCCGTGTACTCGCGCGAGGACAACGCCCGTCTCTTCGACGGGCTCGATCTCAGCAAGATGAACGTGGTGCATATCTCGTACTACGAGAACATGGCGGTGCTGGCCCATTACCTCGCCTACGCGCGAAGGCGCGGCGTGCCGTGGGAGAAGCTCGGCGGCAATTCCATGAATTGGTACTACCAGAGCGCCTACACCGGCATGACGTGTTTTCCGCCGAAGGCCGGCATGCAGCTCGCGGCCGAGATGATCGCCTTCTGCACCAAGCGGATGCCGAAGTGGAACACGTTCAACATCTTCGGCTACGGCATGGAAGAGGCGGGCGCCGACGCGGTGCAGGAGGTGGCCTTCTCGGTGGCCGCCGGCGTCGATTATGCGCGCGAATGCGTCGCCAAAGGTCTGCGCCCGGACGAGTTCCTCGGCCGCTTCGGCTTTCAGATTTCCCAGGCCAACGACTTTTTCGAGGAGATTTGCAAGATCCGCGCGCTGCGCCGGATTTGGGCGCGCAAATGCCACGAGCTAGGCGCACGCGATCCGCGCAATATGCATGTGCGCATCCATACCCATACATCGGGCGCCGTGCTGACCGCGCAGCAACCGCTGAACAACCTGATTCGCACGACTCTCCATTCCTTCGGCGCCGCCCTGGCGGGGGTGCAGGCGATGGAGGTCAGCACCTATGACGAGGCGCTGGCGATACCCACCGAGCAATCGGCGACGATGGCGCTGAGGGTGCAGCAAGTCATCCAGGAGGAAAGCGGCATCACCCGCGTCGCCGATCCGCTGGGCGGCTCCTATTACGTCGAGGCGTTGACCAACCAGATCGAGGAGGCGGCGCTCAAGCTGTACGACGAAGTCGAAAAGCGCGGCCGCTACCACAACTGCCACGACTTCGTGCGCGCCAAGATCGAGGCGAGCGCCGTGCGCTGGCGCGATGAGGTCGACGCGAAAAAGCGCATCGTGGTCGGCGTGAACAAGTACGTCTCCGACGAAATCCAGGACATGGAAGTGTTCAAAGTCGATCCGGAATCCGAACGCACCGCCGTGGAGCGCGTCAGGGCGCTACGGGCGAACCGCGATCACGCCAAGTGGGAAGCGGCGATGGCCGAGGCGAACCGGGTGACGGAACGGTTCAAGGCGGGCGAGGTCGGCGGTCTCGTCCCGGCGATGGTCGAGGCGTCGGACGCCGATGCGACCACCGGCGAAATCATGGGCGTTCTCAAACAGCATCTGGGTTGGCGCTCGCCGCACTGAGCCGACCGATCCGACCCGGGGGCGCCGGCCCCGGGGCCGGAAGCGAAATAATCGGAATTGAGGACAGCGACGATGGACCAGCGCGTTATTCGTGTACTGCTCGGCAAGACGACCATGGACGCGCACGACCGCGGCGTTCGCTATCTCGCGACCAAGCTGCGCGAACACGGCATGGAAGTGATCTTCATGAATTTCTTCGAGCCTGCCGAGATTCTCGACGCGGCCACCCAGGAGGACGTCGACGTCATCGGGATTTCCAGCTCGGTCGAGGGGCATCTGCCGGTGGCGCGAGAAGTGACGCGAGGTCTGAAGCAGAACGGCAAAGAGGATGTGCTGGTGATGTTCGGCGGGGTGATCCCCGAGCGCGATATCGGGCCGATGAAGGAACTGGGCGTCAAGGGAGTCTTCGGCCCGGGTTCCTCGGCCGATTCGATCGTCGCGTTCGTGCGCGAGAACGTAAGGCGGCCGCGCGTCAGTTTCGAGTGAAGCCGGCGAACAAAACGGGAGGAGAATCATAATGCCGTGCGAGCATATCGTCGCAGAGGCCGTCGGCGGGGTTCTACGCCTCGAAATTCGCCGCCCGGAAAAGAAGAACGCCCTGACCGTCCCGATGTACGCCGCGCTGACCGAGATGTTGGAATCGGCCGAGCGGAACGGCGAGATCAGGGTGGCGCTCGTGCACGGCCAGCCCGACGTATTCACCAGCGGCAACGACCTCACGGATTTCCTTCAGAACCCCGCGATCGCTTCCGATCATCCCGCCTACGCGTTCGTCCGCAAGATCAGCGCTTTCGAAAAACCGATCGTGGCCGCCGTCACCGGCTCCTGCATCGGCGTCGGCGCCACGATGCTGTTGCATTGCGATCTGGTCTATGCGGGCGAGAGCGCGATCTTCGCGCTGCCGTTCGTCAACCTCGGCCTGTGCCCGGAAGCCGCCTCCAGCCTGCTGCTGCCGCTGGCGGCCGGTCCGGCGCGCGCGGCCGAGATCCTGATGCTCGGCGAGCCGTTTGGAGCGAGGCGGGCGGCCGAATGCGGCATGTTGAGCGCGGTGCTGCCGGACGGCGAGGTCCTCGCCCACGCGACGGCGCAAGCGCGCAAGCTGGCGACAAAGCCGCCCGCCGCCCTGCGCCTGACGAAGCAACTCGCGCGGCGCGGCGTCCGCGACGCGGTGGCGGAGACCATCAAGGAGGAAACCGGCCATTTTCAACGACGGCTCGAGTCCTTGGAGGCGAAGGAAGCGTTCTCGGCCTTTCTCGAGAAGCGCAAGCCCGACTTCTCCAAGTTCGCGTAGGATGTCGTTGGCGCGGCTGTCTGAGAAGGACGCGACAAGTGCCCGATAGCTTTCCGCGGCGCCTGCTGCACAACGCACACGTGTGCGGCAAGGCTACGGCCATGCGGGAGAAGGATCTCGGCATCTGGCAGACCTGGACCTGGAGCCAGGTCGCCGACGAGGTGCGCGCGCTCGCTTGCGGGCTTGCAGCGCAGGGCTTCAAGCGCGGGATGCACTTGGCGATCATCGGCGACAATCGCCCGCGTCTCTATTGGTCGATCGCGGCGGCGCAATCGTTGGGCGGCGTTCCGGTTCCGATGTACCAGGACGCGCAGGCGTCGGAACTCGCCTATGTGCTCAACGACGCGGCCATCGTCTACGTGGTCGCCGAGGATCAGGAGCAGGTGGACAAGCTCATCGAGGCTTCGCCGCAGGTTCCGTCGATGAAATTCATCTACTTCGATAATCCGCGCGGGCTGAAGAAGTACGACGCCATCGTTTCCCTCGACGACTTGCGCGAAATCGGCCGCGAGTTCGACCGACAGAACCCGGAGTACTTCGCCGCGGAGGTCGCCAAGGGGCAATCCGACGACATCGCGATCATCCTGTACACCTCCGGCACGACAGGCGCTCCCAAAGGGGTATGCCTGACCCACGGCGGATTCATCATGGCCGCCGGCGGCGGCTGCGATTTCGACCGCCTGGGCGCGAGCGACAGGGTGCTTTCGTACCTGCCGATGGCCTGGGTAGGCGACCATCTGTTTTCATACGCCCAATGGATCCTGGCCGGATTTTCGATCAATTGCCCCGAATCCGGGGACACGGTGATGATCGACCTGCGCGAAATCGGACCGACCTATTACTTCGCTCCGCCGCGGGTGTTCGAGAATCTGCGGACCCAGGTGATGATCCGGATGGAGGACGCCGGCGCGCTGAAACGATGGATGTTCCACAGCTGCATGGCGGTGGCCCAACGCTATGGCCCGGAAATCCTGGGCGGACGGCGCGTGCCGCTCGCCGATCGGATCAAGTACTGGTTCGGCAATATCCTCGTATACGCGCCCTTGCGGGACGTGCTCGGGCTGAGCTGCATCCGCGTCGCCTACACCGCGGGGGCCGCGATCGGCCCGGATCTCTTTCGTTTTTATCGCTCGATCGGCGTCAATCTCAAGCAGCTCTACGCCTCGACCGAGACCTGCGCCTATATCTGCCTCCAGCACGACGACGACGTGCGGTTCGATACGGTCGGCAAGCCGGCGCCGGGCGTCGATCTCAAGATCGACGAGAATTCCGAGGTCGTGGTGGGCGGTCCGATGTTGATGAAGGGGTATTACAAGCGCCCCGACGCGACCGCCGAATCGATCGACCGCGACGGCTACTTTCATACCGGCGACGCCGGCATCCTGGATCACGACGGCCATCTCAAGATCATCGATCGCGCCAAGGACGTCGGCAAGCTGGCCGACGGATCGCTGTTCGCGCCGAACTACGTCGAGAACAAGCTGAAGTTCTTTCCCCACATCAAGGAGGCGGTCGCGTTCGGCCACGGCCGCGAGATGGTGTGCGCGTTCGTCAACATCGATATCGGGGCGGTCGGCAATTGGGCGGAACGGCGCGGCGTGGCGTATTCCGGCTACACCGACTTGGCTCAGAAGCCGGAGGTGTACGCGTTGATCAAGCAGTGCGTCGAGCAGGTGAACTCCGAGTTGTCTCGCGACCCCGTCTTGTCCGGCCTGCAGGTGAAGCGCTTCCTGGTGTTGCACAAGGAACTCGATCCGGACGACGACGAGCTCACCCGCACCCGCAAGGTCCGGCGCCGCTTCGTCGAGAACAAGTACGCCGTGCTGATCGAGGCGCTATACGCGGGCAAGACGGTGCAGCACGTCGAAACCCTGGTGCGTTTCGAGGACGGCCGCACCGGCATCGTCGCGGCCGATCTGGCGATTGTGGACGTCAAGACGTTCCCGCCGGATGCGGCGGATCGAGCGGCTTGACGGATCGGGCATGGCCAACAGCGAGCGAAAATTCGGCGATCCCGTTCTCCAATTCGAGAACATCTCGCTCGCCTTCGGCGGCGTGATCGCGCTCCTCGACGTCAGCTTCGACGTCCGCGAGCACGAAATCCGCGCGATCATCGGCCCGAATGGCGCGGGCAAGAGTTCGATGCTGAACGTGATCAACGGCGTCTATCAGGCGCAGGGCGGCACGATCGTCCTGCGCGGCAAGGCCTACCGCGGCATGAGCGCCCATCTCGCGGCCGCCTCGGGAATCGCGCGCACGTTTCAGAACATTGCTCTGTTCAAGGGCATGTCCGTGCTCGACAACATCATGACCGGTCGCTGCCTCGCCATGCGAGCGACGATTCTCGAGCAGGCGATTTATTTCGGCCGGGCGCGCCGCGAGGAGATCGAGAACCGGCGCAAGGTCGAGGAGATCATCGATTTCCTCGAAATCCAACACATCCGCAGGACCCCGGTGAGCCGGCTGCCCTACGGGCTGCAAAAGCGCGTCGAACTGGCTCGCGCGCTTGCCGCCGAGCCGTCGATTTTGCTGCTGGACGAACCGATGGCGGGAATGAACGTCGAGGAAAAGCAGGACATGTGCCGCTTCGTTCTCGACGCAAACGAACAGTACGGCACGACGATCGTGTTGATCGAGCACGACATGGGCGTGGTGATGGATATCTCCGATCGCGTCGTCGTCCTCGACCACGGCAGGAAGATCGGCGACGGCGCCCCGGACGAGATTCGCAACAACCAGGCGGTCATCGACGCTTATCTGGGGGTTGCGCGTTGACGCCCCCGCGCAAAGCGAGAGTTGCGGCCGTCGGCGCCCGCATGCCGAGGCTAGTCCCATGTCCGCGCTGAGGGCGACGGCGACGGCCTCGCTGCTGTCCGTCAACAACATCGAAGTCATCTACGATCACGTCATCCTCGTGCTGAAGGGCGTCTCCCTGGAGTTGCGGGAGCGCGGGATCGTCGCGCTGCTCGGGGCGAACGGCGCGGGAAAAAGCACCACCCTGAAGTCCATCTCGAACCTCTTGTCGGCCGAGCGTGGCGAAGTCACCAAGGGCACGATCGAATACAAGGGCGTTCGCGTCGACAAGCTCGACGCCAACGAGCTGATAAGAATGGGAGTGTGCCAGGTGATGGAGGGCCGCCACTGCTTTCCTCACCTCACCGTCGAGGAGAATCTGCTGAGCGGCGCCTTTGCGCGGAATATTTCGCGCTCCCAGCTCAGAGCCGATCTCGAAAGGGTCTATCACTACTTTCCTCGTTTGCAGGCGCGGCGCGACAGCCAGGCCGGATTCGCTTCGGGCGGCGAGCAGCAAATGACCGCGATCGGGCGCGCCCTGATGGCCAAGCCGTCGCTGGTCCTGCTCGACGAGCCGTCGATGGGCCTGGCGCCCCTGGTCGTCGAGGAGATTTTCGAGATCGTTCGGGACCTCAACGTCAAGGAGGGCGTCGCGTTCCTGCTCGCCGAACAAAACACGACGGTCGCCCTGCGCTTCGCCGATTACGGCTATGTCCTCGAGAACGGCCGGGTGGTCATGGACGGCGCGGCGAAGGAATTGGCCGAGAACGAGGATGTCAAGGAGTTCTACCTCGGGCTCTCGACGGCCGGCCGACAATCGTTCCGCGACGTCAAACACTACCGGCGCCGAAAACGTTGGCTGTCCTGACGCGGCCGACGGTTCGGCGTCGCTTCGCAGCTTGGAAGCACGCATGCGGTTCTCGAACCTTGGCGTTCCTCGGCGCCCCCGGGGGCGACTGCCCGACGACGACCGGGTCATCGGCGATGTTCGCGCCGGTGACCGTCAGCGCCGGCCTCGGGCGCGGCGGTCGCGTTGTCCCAAATCGTCCAGGCGTGGGATCCCATGATTGAGGCGATCGAAACGGTTCTGAGCGAACTGCGACGGGCGAACCCCAGCATGGGCCGGCGCGACGAACCGGCTGCGTTGCGCAGCCACGGGCTTCGCAAGGTTCTCGTCGCGAACCGCGGAGAAATCGCCAAGCGGTTCTTCTTCGCCCTCAAGGAGGAAGGCATCCGTTCCGTCGCGGTCGTGACCGACCCGGACCGCAAGCAGTCGTGGTGCGAATTCGCCGACGAGGTCGTGCACATCGGCGAGGCCGTGAATTACACCAACATCCCCGTCATTCTCGGCGCCGCGGTCCTGTCCGAGGCGGACGCGATCTATCCCGGCTACGGTTTCCTGGCGGAGAACTATCGCTTCGTCGAGGCGATCGATGAGCTCGGCCGGACGCTCGGGCGCCGCATCGGCTTCATGGGACCGTCGGCGGACGTCATGCGCAAGGTGGGCCACAAGCTCGATGCGCGCGATCTCGCCATGAGGCACGGCGTGCCGGTTCTGAAGGGGTCGGAGCTCATCGGCGATGTGGACGAAGCGCGAGCCGAAGCCTCCCGGATCGGCTATCCCGTCGTCGTCAAGCTCAGCGCGGGCGGCGGCGGCAAGGGGATGGCGGTCGTACGGTCTGCCGAGGCGCTGGCGCAAGCCTGCGAATCCGCGAGGCGGATCGGCCGCGCGAACTACGGCGACGATTCGCTCTATCTCGAACGCTACATCGAGCGTCCCGTGCATCTCGAGGTGCAGATATTCAACGGCGTCGCCGTCGGGATTCGCAAATGCGCCGTACAACGCAAGAACCAGAAGATCATCGAGGAAACAGGGGAAACATTTCTCGACGAGCGCTCGATCCGCAAGCTCGTCGCGGCGGCCGAAAACATGGCGGCGATCTCGGGATACGCTGACGGCGGCGGCGCCGGCACGGTGGAGTTTCTGCTGGACGGCGACACCGGGGAGTTCGGATTCCTCGAGGTCAACACCCGAATGCAGGTCGAGTATCCCGTCACCGACCAAAGCCTGAATATCGATCTGGTGAAATGGCAGATTCTCCATTTCGACGGGCGCGGGAGCGAAATTCCTTACGAGCGTGTGCTTGGCGCGCGCTTCGCGCAGAAGGACCACGCGATCGAGTGCCGCATCTACGCGGAGGACCCCTGGAACGATTACGCGCCCAGTCCGGGGGTCATTCGCGACCTCGATCTGCCCACCTTCAACGGCGTGCGATGCGACTTCGGATTCAAGCCCGGCGACAGCGTTCTGCCGAACTACGATCCGATGATCGGCAAGCTCATCGCCTACGGCAGGGATCGCCAGGAATGCCTCGTCCGGCTGGAGCGCGCCCTTGGCGAAGTCTACGTTCGCGGGATCACCACCAACGTCGATCAACTGCTCAAGATCCTGCGCCATCCGCTGTTCCGCAGCGGCGACTATACGAATCGCCTGCTGGAGGACGCTTCGGAAATCGGCGCGGTCGCGACGGACCTCGACCGGACGGTGGCCGCCGCCGCGTTCGGCGCGCTCGCCGAGCTGGCGCGTTCGGTGCACGACACGCTGGAGGCCAGCCTCACCGCCGGCGATCTGGAGAACATTCTGCGGCGCGGCGCGCTGACCGTGACGCCCGCGTTTCTCGCCGAAGTTCACGGCAAGCTGCTGCGCATCGACTTCCTTCAGACCGGTCTCGAATCGTACGCCGCCTTCGCAAATCGCGTCTACCTCGGCGACATGCGGGTGTCGCAGCGCGTGCGAGGCGGCGACGATCATCTGATCCAGTTCCGCGGACGCTTCACCCCGGTCAGGGTCGATCGCCGGGCGGCCAGTCACCACCTGCGGGTGACGGAAGAGGATGGCGTCCACTATTACCGGGTTCGGCTGCGCGCCGTCGACGCCAAGCGGGACTTCGATCCTCCGGGGGCGGTCCGCTGTCCCTTCCAGGCGTCGTTCGTGCAGTTTGCGGCGAGCGCGGCCGGCGGCGAGGCCTTGCGCGTCGGCGCCCGGGTCGAGCGCGGCGATCCCTTGATGGTGATCGAAGCGATGAAGATGGAGACGACGCTCGCCTCGCCCATCTCCGGCACGATCGGCTTTCTCGCCGAGGACGGCGCCGCGGATCGGCTGCCGCGGGGCAAGTCGTTGGCCGAAGGCGAGCTCCTCGCGCTCGTCGAGGACGAGGCCGCCGCTCCCCTGGCCGCGATCGAGCCGGACCCTCTCGACATCGAAGGAGAGCCGCATGAGATTTTCGCGCGCATCCAGGACCCGGCGGCGCCGGACGGCGGCCTCGCCTGCGTCGCTCGGGGCGATTCGGCCGGTGCGCTCTCCGGCATATTGGCGCTCATGCGCGGCTTCTATCTGGGCTATCTCCAGGGAGACGAGATTCCGCTCCGCCTGGGACGGTGCCTGGAGGCGCTGAAGGGATCGGGCGTTCGCCTCGATTCCGCCGACGATGTGCTTGCGGACATCGTCGAAACCTTCTCCTCTCTCAAACAGATCTATTCGGCCGCGCTGGGCGTGAGCCAGACGTGGTTCGGCGAAATGAACCGACTGGTCTTGGAGTGGGACAACGAGACCTACTCGCCCCCGCCGCTGTTTCGCTCGGTGATGGGATCGCTGCGCGAGAAATACGGAATTCCGCGGCTGGAGGGTAAGCGGAGCCCCGAAATGAGGCTTGCGCTGTTCCATCTCTTACGCGGTTACGCGGCGGTCCGCGACGGCCGTCAGCTGATCGCCAGCCTATTCGACCTCATGCTGGCGCGCCCATTCATCCCGGCCGAGATTCGCAGGTCGTTGTTCGTGTTGATCTTGCAAGAGCAGTCCGAACAGGACGATTCGCTCGCAAGACTCGGGCGGGCGCTGCTGAAACGGCCCTCCGGTCCGGGCCGCGAGGGCGGCGCCGCCGAGCGGACGGAACCGGCGAGGAAAGAGGCGGCCAGATCGAAACGGCGCGGCGCGACGGCGTGGGAAAACGGGGACTTTCTCAAGAGCGCCCGCGCCGCCCTGCGCCGCCCTGGCGGCGCCGCTCCCGCCTCCCTCGCGCCCGACTGGGTTCGGCGGGAATTGGAGGATCACGCGAGCGCATGGTCGCGGCGGTATCGCATCCTTGAGCTTCCCTCGCCACGGCCGGACATCCTGGCGTTTCGGCTCGCGCCTCGCGAAGGCGGGGCCCACCGGTACGTCATGGTCGCCTGGCTGGAAGAAGGGGTTCCGGTGACGGAAACCGACGGCAAAGGACACATCCGCTCCGCCCCGAACGTCGAGAGGGCTGCGTTGCAGGCCGGCCGCCTTCTCGCCGCCTACAATGAGCTCGATCGCGGCGAACGCAACGTCGTGGAGATTCTCGCCTGCGGCCAGCCGATCCACCTCGACCTCGCCGGAAGCGATCCCACGGTCTTCAACCACGAGAACCTTCTGCGGATCGCCGGTCGGCCGGTTCGGTTCTTCCTGCACGCGCGAGCCGACTTCATACTCGTGCGCGTCGAGGCGCGCCGGCCGGGCTTTTCCACGACGGAGCGCAAGGTTCTCAACTTTTATCTGAACCACGGGCGAGTCTGTCTCGACCTGCTTCACGACGCGGACCTCAACAATCCGCTGTGCAGCGAACCGTCGAGCGCGCGAGACCAGAGGTTGTTCGACTTGGGCAAGTGGCCCCTCGAGCTCTGGGCTCGGGAAGCCTTCGATCCCGGCGCCGCGCGGGAGATCGTGATCGGCTCGATCGACTGCGGTCCCGCCGTCGGCGCGAAGATCTACGAAGGCGCGATGGCCGGCAGGCCGGCGCTCTTCTTCCTCAAGGACTCGCGGATCAGCGGCGGCGCCACCGGCGATCGCGAGGGACGCAAATACGTCGCGGCCTGCTACTACGCGTATCTCAGCGACATGCCGCTCTATGTGTGGAACGACGGCGCCGGGGCGAACGTGCGCGAAGGGATGGCGGCGCTCAACCGGGCGGCGCAAGGGTTCATGATGAACGCCTTGATCGCTCATGGCGTCGGTTACGACCGCTTCCTGGCGAGCATCGGGAAGGTGGACGACCGATCGTTGCGCGATCTCTTCTGCGAAATGGACCGGGCGTTCGATCTCAGCCGGCCGGCGGGCGGAGCGAAGGGCCCGCGGAATTTCATTCTGGTCGCCGTCGGCGTAGGATCCTCCACCGGCCTCGACGTGTACGGGTCGTCCCAGGCTTGCGTTCAAATCCTGCTCGATTCCGAGCAATCCTTCCGGGTGTTGACGGGGTCCAACGTCATCCGCGCCGCGACCGGGGAATCGCTCACGAACTATGAAGTCGGCGGCGCTCGGGTGATGGCGCAATGGACCGGCACCGTGGATCTGGTCGCCCGCGACCATATCGAACTCTTGCGCCATGTCCGCAGGGTGCACGAGTTGTTCTTCGCCCAGCGCCACCAGCCGGCGATCGCCCGGTTGCGCGACCGGCCGGAAGAGGCCAAAGACGGGTTCGCCGACACGGTTCTGAACGAGGGGCGGATCGCCGCCAACGTGGACGGCGGCGCCTTCGTTCCCTTCAAGGGCGAATACGTGGAAGCGGGCGCCCTGGTCGGCGGCTTCGCCAGGCTCGGCGGCAAGCACGTGCTCGTCATGGGCCCGCGGACCGACTCTGGCGTGCGTTCGTTCGCGAGCCTGGTGAGGACTCGCGAGCTTCTGCAAATCGCCGACAAGACCCGCTCGCCCAAGATCCTCGTGTTCGGCAAGCGATGGTACCGCGCCGTCGAAGGCGAGGACGTCGCCGCGGTCCAGGCGCAGATGGACATCGTGCGCCAGCTCTCTCTTCCCGGCGCGCCGCGAATCCATATCGTCATGCGACCCGAGGGGCTTCTCCTCGTCACCCTCAACACGCAGGCGGACGCGACGATCTATGTGAGGCGCGCGCAGGATTCGGAACGGGAGCGGCGGCTCGCCGCCAAGATCGCCGCCTTCCAAGTGGACGACCTGGGCCAGGCTTTCGACCTCGCCAATCGCATTCTCGGACTGCTGGTTGGGGACGCCCATCCTCTCGCCTATTCTCCGCCCGACCGGCCGCCCCGGGTTCCCGACGCGTCGTCGCAGCCGTTCGACATGGTCGCCGACGTCATCGAGGGGATCTTCGACGCCGGAAGTTTTCTCGAATTCCATCGCGACAACGGGGAGCGGAGCGGCTCCACGTTGATCACCGGGCTCGCCACCCTCGCGGGATCGGTGACTGGCGTCATCGCCGACCAGCCGCTCGGGGGCGGCGCCCCGGACGCGATCGGCACCGAGAAATTCCGCGTGTTCATGGAGTTTCTCGAGCGGCATGGGTTTCCGCTCGTCATGCTCTCCAACGCCCCCGGCTTCGTGCCGGGCGCCAAGCAAGAGCGCCTGCGCATTCAGCAGATCGGCGGCGAATCGCTGGACGTGAACGTGCTGAGCAAGGTTCCGGTGGTCTCGGTGACGCTCAACCAGAATTTCGGCGGTCGTCAGATTCAAGCGTTCAGCCGCTTCCTCAGGCCCGGCATCGCCTCCATCGCGCTGAACAGGGCCATCCTGGCCGTGATGGGCGCCGCCGCCGCGTTCGATCTCTTTCACGGCGCGCAATACCGGGACCTTCTGGCGCGCGGGCTGAAATCCGAAGCCGACGGGACGCGCGGCGAATTCCTCGACGCCTATAACCGCAGAGCCCGTGCGGACCAGGACGCGACGGCGACCGGCGCCCTCGACTGGACCGTGCCGGAGCCCGCCGACCTGCGGGCCAACGTGATCCGCGCGATGGCGGCGGCGCAGGCCAAGGCGAACGCGGTCTTCAGCCCGGCGTAGAGCGTCGTGCGCGGCCCGTGGCGCTCGGCCGGAATCGGGGGCTCCCTCGTCCAGAATTGCGCTTGCGCCCGCTAACGGGCTTCGATATTGTCCGCGGGGATTGTATGCCATTATGTGAGAATATAATGCCACATTGGCGATCCTGTGATCCGTGTGCGCTTTTTGGCCCTCCGTTTTCCGCCGCGGCCCTTGCATTGGCGGGACATGACGCTCGAGGACGGCGACGCCGTCGCGCGCGAAGTCGGCGCCCGGGGAAAGCGTCGTCTCGCATCAGCCGGGAACTTCGGCAATGACCGCAAGTGAAGACGAGAACAGGATCGTCGTCGATTTTCACGTCCATCTCTTCGCGGCCGGTCATCTGCCGCGGCGATGGTTCGAGGCGATCGCGGCCCATTTGGCGGCGGGTCGGCCGGGAGACGGCGGCCGACGGCCGTCGGTCGACCAGCTCGAGCGTCGGGTTCTCGATCCGGACGCCGCGTTGCTGATCGCCGACATGGACGCGGCCGGCGTCGCCGCGGCGGTCAGCCATCCGCTCGATTACGGCCTCGCCATCGGCGAGCCGAGCGTGCCGATCGAGAAGATCGTCGAACACAACGCCCTGCTCCAGCAGCGGCTGGCCGGACGCTATTATTCCTATACCTCGATCGACCCGCGGCGCCCCAACGCCCCCGACTTCATTCGCGCCAGCGCGAGACGCTACGGGCTCAAGGGCGTCAACCTTTATCCGCCGGCCGGATTCGACCCGGCGTCCCCGGAATCGCTGGCGGTTTGCCGCGTCGCCGTCGAGGAGGGGCTGCCCGTGCTCTTCCATACCGGCGGCGCGAACTACCCGATGCGCCCGCGGTACGGCAGTCCGCTCCTTCTCGGCGACGTGCAGGCGGAAATCGCCGACCTCGAAATCATCATCGGGCATGCCGGCTTTCCCTATCAGTGGGAAGAAGCCGTCGTGGTCGCCCGACGCAACCCCAACGTCTATCTCGAAATATCGCAGTGGTACAAATTGGCGGCGAATAATTACGAAAAATTCGCCGCCATCCTGACCGAGATCAAGTCCGAGATCGGGGTCGGGCGACTGCTGTTCGGCAGCGACCATCTCAGCGGCCCGAGTGTCAGCGGGGCGAAATCGAGCCTGCCGGGCTGGCTTGCGGCGATGCGACGACTGCCGCAGGCGAGCGCGGACTTCAGCGATGCGGACATCGACGCCATCCTCGGCAAGAACGCTCTTCGCCTGCTCAAGATCGAGGGGAAACCCCATGCATGAAGCGCTCGCCGGTTTGCGGGTACTCGATCTGACCGCGTACCTCTCCGGCCCCTTCGCCACGATGACCATGGCGGGGCTGGGCGCCGACGTCGTCAAGATCGAGCGGCGCGACGGCGGCGATCCGGCGCGCTCCTTCCCGCCCTTCTGCGGCGCCGGCGGCACGGACCTGTTCGAACCCGCCTCGCCGTCGGACGAGTCGGTGGCGGTCCTCAAGCGCAATCGCGGCAAGCGGAGCCTGACGCTCGACCTCGGCGTCCCCCGGGGTCGCGAGCTGTTCCTGCGCCTCGTCAAGCGCGCCGACGTGGTGATCGAAAACCTCGCGCCGGGCGTGATGGAGAAGTGGGGGCTGGATTACGCTGCGCTGGCCGAAGCCAATCCGCGGATCATCCTGTGCTCCATCTCGGGCTTCGGCCGCACCGGGCCGAAGAAGGACCTGGGCGCTTTCGATCCGATCATCCAGGCCAGCGCGCTGACGATGGCCACCAACGGCTTCGCCGATCGGCCGCCGGTGCGCACCGGGATCAGCTTCGGCGACACCGTGCCTGCGCTCTATGCCGTGATCGGCATTCTCGCCGCTGTTCGTCAGCGCGAGCAAACCGGGCGCGGCGCGGCGATCGACATCGCCATGCAGGACGCGCTGGTCGCCATGCTCATGGTCGAACCCATGGAGTCGCAGGTCAGCTGGGGCTTCCCGCTGCGCACCGGCAGCCGCATTCCCCGTCTCGCGCCCTGCAACGTCTACGCCTGCCGCGACGGTTATGTGGCTCTCAACGCGGCGCCGCCCAGGCTGTGGCGGCGGCTGGCCAAGGCGATGGGGGTGGAGGATCTTCGCGCCCCCGAGCTGGTCCCTCTGGCGGCGCGCATCAGGCGTCAGGACTGGATCGATCAGCGGGTCGCCGCTTGGGTCGGCGGCCACACCGTCCAGGGCCTGGTCGATCTCATGGCGGAGAACGGCATTCCCTGCGCCCGGGTGGCGGAAACGCTCGACGAACTGGCGCACGACCCGTCGCTGCGCGACCACGGGGTGCTGCACGCGGTCGAGCATCCGACGGCCGGGCGCCTTCCCGGCCTTCTCGCTCCCGCCGTTCCCATCCGCAGCCTCGGCGAGACGTCCGGTCCGTTGTCGCGGGCGCCGTCCCTGGGCGAGCACACGGTGCAGATCCTGAGCGCCGAACTCGGTCTGGACGCCGCGGAAATCGCCGAACTGCAGCGACAAGAGATTGTCTGAGCCAAGAAGGAAGACGTGATGCCAAACTATCCCATCATCGATACGTGGTGCAATCTCTTCACGCCCGCCTCCATGAAGAAGAACTATCACGAAAACCCGGAGATGGCGCAAATCGTCAAGTGGTGGAGCATGCAGGGGCGCACGCGCGGCTGGACCCCGCAGGAGTTCGCCGTCGAACTCGACAAGGTCGGCGTCGGCGTCGTCTTTCTGCCGGTGTGGCAGATGCGGTCGTGGAAGTTCCAGGCGATGCTGTGGGACATGGCGATCGAAGAGGTCGCCGACGTGATGGCCGCCGACCCCAAGCGCTACAAGGGCATGTTCGGCATCAACCCGCATCACAAGATGAACGGCGCGAACGGCGTAAGAGCGCTGGAGCGGGCGGTGAAGGACACCGGTTTCATCTGCGCCCACCTGCACCACTACGGTTACGGCCTGCGGCCCGACGACAAGGCGTTCTTTCCATTCTACGCCAAGTGCGTCGAGCTGGACGTGCCGGTGATGATCCAGATGGGCCATTCGGCCGAGTTCATGCCCAGCGACCCCGGCCGCCCGATCTATCTCGACGACATCGCGCTCTATTTCCCCGAGTTGAAGATCGTCGCGGCGCACACCGGCTGGCCGTGGGTGGAGGAGATGATCGCGATGGCGTGGAAGCATCCGAATCTCTACATTTCCACCACAGCGCACTCGCCGAAGTATTGGGATCCGTCACTCGTCCGATTCATCAACGGCCGCGGCAAGGGGAAGGTGATGTACGGCACCGATTTTCCGGTGCTCGGCCACGCGGAGTCCCTGACGGCGATCGATGAACTGAACTTGAAGGAAGACGCCCGCAAAGCGCTGTTGCACGATGTCGCCGCGAAGGTTTTCAAGCTCGACTGAACGGACTCATACGGGAGACTGGGACATGAAACTCAAGGACAAGGTTGCCTTCATCACCGGCGGCGGTCGGGGGATGGGCCGCGCGGACTGCCTTCTTCTGGCGAAGGAAGGGGCGGTGGTCATCAGCTGCGACAAGATCGGCGAGAACGCGAAGAAGGTGGCGGCCGAGGTTCGCGACAACGGCGGCGTCGCCGAAGCCTACGATCTCGACATCACCAAGGGCGATGACGTCCGCCGCGTCGTCGCCGAAGTGGCGGGCAAGTACAAGCGCATCGACGTTCTCGTCAACAACGCCGGCTTCGACGACATCAAGCCGTTCATGCAGACGACCGAGGCGGACTGGGACTTCCTCATCAATCTCAACCTCAAGGGACACCTGCACGTCACGCACGCCGTGCTGCCGCACATGATCGCGGCGAACTCGGGCGCGATCGTCTTCATCTCGTCGGATGCGGCGCGCGTCGGATCGACGGGCGAATCGGTCTACGGCGCCGCCAAGGCGGGCCTGATCGGATTCACCAAGACGCTCGCGCGCGAAGAGGCGCGGCACGGCATCCGCGTCAATTGCATCTGCCCGGGACTTACCGACACGCCGCAGTTCCAGGCCAATCTGGCCAATCCGGAGATCGGCAAGATCATGCGCTCGGTCGAAAAGTGGATTCCGCTCAAGCGCTTCGGCAAGCCGGAGGAGATCGCCAAGGTGGTTCTGTTCTTCGTCTCCGACGATTCCAGCTTCGTCACCGGCCAGGTGCTGAGCGTCAGCGGCGGCCTGACGATGGTGTAAGGGCCGGCGGCCGTGACGGCGTCGAGGGAGTGCGGGAGGGGTCTGGCATGAACATTGTCGGAGATTTCCTGCTCAAGTCCGCGCGCCGCCATCCCAACAAGACGGCGCTCATCGACGGCGACGTGCGTCTGACCTATCGCGAGCTCACCGACCGCGTCGGACGCGTCGCCGCCGGCATCCGGGCGCTCGGCATCGAGCCGGGCGACCGCATCTCCTACCACGGCAACAATCGCTGGGAGCTGGTGGTCACGCTGCTGGCGTCGATCCAGGCCGGAACGGTGATGGCGCCGCTCAACGTCATGTATCGCCCCGGCGAGCTCTCAACCATTCTCGCCGAAGCCGGGGTGAAGCTCGTGCTGACCACCGCGGAGGGTGAGAAAGCGCTCGAGGCGCTGCGCGGCTCGCCCGAGTTTCCGCGCTGGGTCTCCTCCTATGACGATCCCGAGGGATTGTTCGCGCAGTGGATCGCGGGGCGAGCGGGCGAGGCGACGAGCGCCGACCGCGACCCTTCCGACTTCGTCACCCTGTTCTTCACGTCGGGAACGACCGGCAAGCCGAAGGGGGTGCCGCAGGATCACGATTTCATCAATCATCTCGCGCACAGTTGGGTGATCGCCTGCCGCTACACGTCCTCGGACGTCTTCCTGGTGATGACGCCGATGTTCTGGACGGTGGCGCCCCTCCACGGCATCCTGCCGATCGTTCTGGTCGGGGGGACCCTGGTGATCATGGGGCGCTTCGACCTCGACCGCTGCTGCGAAATGGTCGCGCGCCATTCCGTCACGACCTTCTTCGCCGTTCCCGCGATGTATACGATGCTGGTCGACCAGAAAGCGGAGGCGCTGCGCCGCCTGACGAGTCTGCGTGTGTGCTCCGTCGCCGGGGCGCCCATCGCCGCCCAGGTCGTCGACGCCTTCGAGACGATGACGCGGGCGACGCTTCTCAACATCTACGGCGCGACCGAAGCGGCGGCGATTTCCCGCGAGATGCTGGGCGCGCCGCGTCGTCCGGGCTGCGCCGGGCCGATCGGCGGCACGCTCGAGGCGAAGATCGTGAATTCCGAAGGCAAGGTCGTCGCGCCCGGCGAACCCGGCGAAATCGTCGTGCGCGGCCTCACCGTGATACCCGGTTACTGGCGGCAGGGGCGCGTCGATCGCGAATCGCTGCCCGACGGCTGGTTCTTTACCGGCGACGTCGGCATGCTCGAAGACGGCTTCCTGCGCGTCGTCGACCGCATCAAGGACATGATCATCACCGGCGGCGCCAACATCTACCCCACCGAGATCGAGGACGTCATCAACCGGCACGCCAAGGTCGCCATGTCCGCCGTGATCGGCGTGCCCGACCGGGTGAAGGGAGAACTGGCGGTCGCCTACGTGGTCGCGAGGGAGGGGGTTCGGCTGTCGCAGGACGAGCTGGCCGCGCATTGCCGCGGTCTGCTCGCCAGCTACAAGGCGCCGCGCCGTTTCGTCGTCGTCGCATCGCTGCCGCTGACGCCCACCGGCAAGATCATGAAGGCGAAGCTGCGCAGCATGGCGGCCGAAGGGTCTTGAGCGAAGAGGCCGTCCCGCCGCGACGCCTCGGCGAGAGCGAGGTCGGGCGTTTTCGCCGGCGGTCGGGAAATTCGGGTTTGTTCATGCGCCGAATATCGCGGGAGAACAGCGACGACGCCCGGGGTTCGCGCCCCGTGGCGCTCGGCGCTATCCGGCGACGAGGCGCCCATACCACGACGAAAGGCGTTTGGCGCTGACATGGGACCTCTCAGCGACGTCAGGGTGCTGGAGCTCGCCGGCATCGGGCCCGCGCCGTTTGCCGGCATGATGCTGGCCGACATGGGGGCGCAGGTGATCCGCATCGACCGCATCCCGTCCGGCGTCGGCGGCGCGGCGGCGGCGATCATGCGCAACGACGGCATCGTCGACCGCGGCCGGCGCTCGATCGCCCTCAACCTGAAGGATCCGCGCGGCGTCGAAACGGCGCTGAAGCTCGTCGAACGCGCGGACGTCCTGATCGAGGGATTTCGACCCGGGGTGACCGAGAAGCTCGGCCTCGGGCCGGCCGCCTGCCATGCGCGCAACCGCAAGTTAGTCTACGGCCGCGTGACCGGGTGGGGCCAGACCGGCCCGCTGGCGCAAGCGGCCGGGCACGATCTCAATTACATCGCGCTGTCGGGCGCCTTGCACGCGATGGGTCCCAAGGACCGACCGCCGCCGCCGCCGCTCAATCTCGTCGGCGATTACGGCGGCGGCGGCATGCTGCTGGCGGTCGGCGTGTTGGCCGCGCTCTACGAGTCGCAGCGCTCCGGAGCGGGGCAGGTCGTGGACGCGGCGATGATCGACGGCGCCGCGGCGCTGATGGCGGCCCCTTATGGAATGATGGCCAAGGGGTATTGGAGCGACGAGCGCGAAAGCAATCTCAGCGACGGGTCGGCGCCGTTCTACACGACCTACGAATGCGCCGACGGCGGTTACGTCGCCATCGGTCCGATCGAACCGCAGTTCTACCGTCTGCTGCTCGAAAAATGCGAGATCGCCGATCCGAGTTTCGCGGCGCAATGGGAGCGCGCGCAATGGCCGGTCCTGAAGGCCAAGCTGGCGAGGCTGTTCCGCACTCGCAGCCGCGATGAATGGTGCGCCCTGCTGGAAGGCAGCGACGCGTGCTTCGCGCCGGTCTTGTCGATGAAGGAGGCGCCGCGCCACCCGCACAACCGGGCCCGCGGCGTCTTTGTCGAAACGGGCGGCGCGGCGCAACCGGCGCCCGCTCCGCGCTTCGATCGCACGCCCAGCGCGCTGCCGCGGCCGGCGCCGGCGATCGGGATCGACGGAGAGGCGCTGCTGCGCGAACTGGGGCACAGCGAGGCGGACATCACGGCATTGGTCGACGCCGGCGTCGTCTTCCGCCCCTAGGTCATGGCAAGGCCGGCCGCCGCGGAATTGGCTTCTCCCGGCGCCGTCAATTAGCGGCGCGCCGCGGCTCCTTCATCTGCGACATCAGGGTGATGAGGTCGTCCATTTCCTCCCGGCGCAGCTCGGTATGGCGGCGCATCCACTTCTCCGCCTCCTCGCTGTCGCCGAGTACAATGGCGTCCACGACGTGCGAGTTCTCCTCATACGAGGTCTTGACGGGAAGATGCATGCGCTCCAGGTGGCGGCGGTAGGCGCACAGGCAGGTGCGGATATTGCGCGCGGTCTCGATGAGGAATTCGTTGTGCGAGCCGTCGTAAATCGCGTCGTGCAGCGCGGTGGCCTTGTTGAAGTATCCTCTGAGATCTCCGACCGCGACGCACTCGGCGGTCTCGTCGCGCAGCGCCTTCAGGGCTTCGCGTTCCTCGATCGTCATGCGCCGGGCGGCTAGACGGGCCGCAAGCATCTTGAGGTCGGCCATCACTTCGAGAATGCCGATCAACCGGGAGGGCGTCATCTCGGTGACGAAGGCGCCCTGGTTGCGCCGGATTTCCACCAAACCGGCCACCGACAGGCGGACGAGCGCCTCCCTCACGGGCGTGCGCGACACGCCGAACCGTTCGGCCAGCAGCCGTTCGTCGAGTCGGGATCCGGGCAATATTCTTCTCGCGACGATGTCGTCCTCGATCTGCCCGGTGATGTCCGGCGTCTTGCGAGCGTCCTGTTCGACGACGACTTCGGGAACTTCGACTCTGGTCGCGCTAGCGATCTTTCCGGCCACTGCGGCGGACTCCCCAAATATTCCCGGTGGCGAGGCCGGGGTGCGCCGAAGCAAGAATAGCGTATCGGCGCTGCCGATGTCATCTGGTATTTAATATGGATGCGCTTGTACATCGTCTCGCGCCGCCTCGGCGCCAAGCGCGCCGTGCCGACAAATTCTCGCTCGCGACGCGGCGGCGCCGTCGCCGCCGGTCCCAACCGCCGACTCCGGCGAGGGATTGCGCTTGCGCCTGTCGGCGGGCTCGGCTATTGTCCCAACGGATTGTATGCCAGCATGCGTGAATATAATGCCACATCAGCCATTCTCTGATCGCTGTTCCCTGTCTGCCCCCGCGCCTTCCGCCGTCACCCCAGCGCCAGGGCGGAAATGAGCAGCGAAAGCGACAGCGACATCGCCGCCATCGTTCTGGCCTCGGTGGCGAAGATCGGCGATCAGGCGCGCGCCAAGGCCAAGGAGATGGACGCGCAGGCGCGCTACGACCGCGACCTTTGGCGGGACATCCGCGCGATGGGACTGCCGGCGCTGGTGATTCCCGAGGAACTGGGCGGTTCCGGCGTCTCCGTCCGGCTGTTCTGCGACGTCGTGGAAAGTCTCGCCGCGGCCGACTGCACCACGGCGACGTTAGTCCACCTCCAGGGCAACAACGCCTTCCTGTTGCGCAGCGCGCCGAATCGCGCCGGCGCTGACCGCCTGCTCGCCGAGATCGCTCAGGGCCAGTTGGTCACCTCCTATGCGTTGACCGAACCCGACGCCGGCTCGGATGCGGCGCACATACGCGCGACCGCGCGGCGGGAGAGGGACGGCTACGTCTTGAACGGCGTCAAATGCTTCTCCAGTTGGGCGAGCATGGCGGATGTGGTGCTGGTGTTCGCGCGGATCGTCGACCTGCCGCCCAACCAAAGCATTTCCTGTTTCGCGGTGCGTCCGCCGCAGCATGGATTCATCATATCGCGCCAGGAGAAGAAACTGGGGCTGCGCGCGGCCCCGCTTTGCGAAATCACGCTTCGCGATCTGTGGGCGCCGGCGTCGCAATGCCTGGGCGAACGCGGGCTGTTCCGCGAGGCGATGGCCGGGCTCGACTACTCGCGCGTCGGCATAGCCGCCATGGCGGTCGGCCTGGCCCAGGGGGCGTTCGACTACGCCTTCGATTACGTCAAGGATCGATCCGCCTTCGGCAGTCGCCTGGCCGACTTCCAGGGCGTGCAGTTCATTCTGGCGGAAATGGCGACGGAGATCGAGGCGGCCCGTCAGTTGACGCGGGAGGCGGCCCGTCGCGCCGACGACGGCGAGCCATTCGCCCGCTTCGCCTCGATGGCCAAGTATTACGCATCCGACGTCGCCATGCGGGCGACCACCAATGCGGTGCAGCTCCTGGGCGGGCACGGCTACACCGCCGAGCACCCGGTCGAGCGAATGATGCGCGACGCCAAGGCCATTCAGATCTTCGAGGGAGCCAACGAATTGCAGCGATCGCTGGTGTTCCGTTCGCTGCGCCGCGAACGGTCTTGATGTTCGATCGTTGCGGTCGCGCCGGATCGCCGCGGCGAGAGAGGGGTCTTGAATTGTCGCCGCCAGCGGAGGAGCGCGCTCGTGCGTGACCAGGGTGGGAAAGCCGCCGTCGTCGGCATCGGCGCGACCGACTTCGCCGCGCTCTACGCTCGGATCGAATCCCCGCGTTCGGCCTACGATCTCGCCCTCGACGCGTTCGCCCTCGCGCTGGCGGATTGCGGCATCGACAAGGAGGAGATCGACGGCGTCATTTGCGTCCGCCTTCCCTCCTATCAAAGGATCGCCACCGACATCGGCCTGCCCCATTTGCGGCTCGCCTACAGCCTCGAGGGAACCGGACGGATGGCGGGGGTGGCGCTGCAGCAGGCGGCGGACGCCGTCGCGCTCGGACGGGCGCGGGCCGTCGCCATCGTCTATGGCAACAATGGCCGCTCCGCCGGCGAGAAATACGGCGGAGCCTTCGATCCGACCTCGCCCGCCGCGTACGACGCGATGTACGGCATGACCTCGCCGGGCGCCTATGTCGCGATGATGGCCCGCCGCTACCTCGCCGAGTTCGACGCGCCGACGGACGGCCTGGCGGCGGTGGCGATCAACAATCGGCGCAACGGCGCGCTCAACGAGCGCGCGGTCTTGCGCAAGGAAATCTCGCGCGACGAGTACTATGCGGCTCCGTACGTCGCCGAACCGTTGCGGCTGTTCGACTATTGCCTCATCAATGACGGAGGCGTCTGCCTGATCGTCGCCGGCGCCGATCTGGCGCGGCGGCTTCGCCAACCGCCGGCCCATGTGGTCGCCAGCGCCTGCGTCGGCAGCCTGACGGCGCATTACACCGCGAAGGACTACTTCCATTCCGCCTGCGCCGCGGTCGCGGCGCAGGTGTGCCAGCAGGCGGGCGTCGCGCCGCGCGACATCGACTGCGCGCAGATTTACGACAATTTCACGCCGACCGTCCTTTTTTCCCTCGAAGGCTTCGGATTCTGCGGCAGGGGCGAGGCGGCCCGCTGGGTGCAGGGCGGGCGGATCGAACGGGAAGGGGAGTTGCCGATCAACACCAGCGGCGGCCACACGGCGGAAAGCTACATGCAGGGCTTCGCGCTGCTGGCGGAGGCGGTTCGCCAGATTCGCGGGCAGGCGGGGCCTCGCCAAGTGAAGAATTGCGAACTGGCGCAATACATTTGCGCCTCGCCCATCGTGTCGTCGCTCATTCTGCGCCGCTGAGGGAGGCGCCGCCATGGAGAACGCTTCGTCTTATCGCAAGCCTCTGCCCGCCGTCACGCCGGCGAACCGGGAATTCTGGCGGGCGTCGACGCAAGGACGGCTCGTGCTGCCGCACTGCCGGCGCTGCGACCATGTCTGGTTCCCGCCGTCGCCGCGCTGCCCCCGCTGTCTCGGCTGCGACCGCGTCGCCCTCCGCGAGGCCTCGGGACGGGGGCGCCTGTGGTCATGGATCGTCATGCACCGCCGCTATCTCCCCGAATTCCCCCCACCCTACGTCGTGGCGTTCGTCGAGCTGGAGGAGGGGCCGATGCTGATGAGCACGATCGTCGACGCGCCGCCCGAGCGCTTGCGGTGCGACTTGCCGCTGCAAGCCGTCTTCGAGCCGGCGACGCCCGAGATGGCGATCCTGAAGTTCCGTCCCGTCGGCTGAGACTAGGCGCGGGGCGGGGCGGACGTCAGGACGGCGCGCGCCTATGGCTTCTTCACCAGCGGGCAATGGCTCTCGGCGAGCGAGTTGAACGCTTCCTCTCCCGGAATGACGCGCAGGACCTTGTAATAGTCCCAAGGCGCCTTGGATTCGGCCGGCTTCTTGACCTGGACCAGATACATGTCGTGGATGACGCGCCCGTCGTCCCGGATGTAGGCGTGGCGGGCGAAGAAGTCGTCGAGCGGAATCGTCTTCATCGCCGCAACGACGGCCGTGCCATCGACGGTCCCGGCGGACTTGACGCCCTTGAGATAATGGGCGACGGCCGAATAGACGCCGGCCTGCACCATCGACGGCATGCGGCCCTTGTAGCGGGCGGCGAAGCGCTTGGAAAACTCCCGCGTCTGGTCGTCGTAGTCCCAATAGAAGGCGGTGGTCAGATAAAGCCCCTGGGTAGCCTGGAGGCCGAGACTGTGGATCGAGTCGATGAACGTCAGCAGCCCCGCCAGCCGCTGTCCCGACCCGGTAAGCCCGAATTCCTGCGCCTGCTTGATCGAATTGACCATGTCCGAGCCGGTGTTGGCGAGCGCCACCACCTGCGCCTTCGACGCTTGCGCCTGCAACAGATAGGACGCGAAGTCCGTCGTGTTCAGGGGAACGCGCACATCGCCCAGCACCGTGCCGCCGCCCGCGCGCACCGCGTCGGAGGCGTCCTTCTCCATCGAATAGCCGAAGGCGTAGTCGGCGGTGACGAAGAACCAGGATTTCCCCTCCTCGGCCATGATCGCCTTGGCGGTCGAGCGCGCCAGAGCGTAAGTGTCGAACACCCAGCTCAGGCCGTTGGGCGAGCAATCCTCGTTGGTCAGGCGCGTGCTCGCCACGCCGCCCATGAGAAAGATCTTGTTCTTCTCTCGGACGATGCCCTGCACGGCGAGCGCTACGCCGGAATTGTTGCCGTCGACCACGGCGTCGACATGATCGATGTCGATCCACTTGCGGACGATGGCGGTTCCGATGTCCGGCTTGTTCTGGTGGTCGGCGAAGATCACCTCGACGCGCTTGCCGAGAACGCTTCCGCCGAAATCTTCGACCGCCATCCGCGCGCTTTCCACCGAGCCGAAGCCAGAGACGTCGGCGTTGGGGCCGGATTGGTCGTTGAGCACGCCGATCCGGATGACGTCGTCCGACGATTGCGCGAGCGCCGGGGCGGCGAAGAAGCAACCGCAGACCAAGAAGGCGAGTAGTGAACAGCCTGACGCCCTGTGCATGGACGACCTCCCTTTTTTCGCGGCAGACGCCGTTCGAGGCAACCGCGCCATTAGGAGTCAAACCCTCCGCGGCCTGCGGGCCGCCCGGGTTCGTCCCAAATCGGAGGCGCAGTTGCATGCCCTGCCGGTAAGTTACCCTATATCAAGGCGAGATCGTATGCAATCTCGACGCGAACGTATTCTCACGCGGCGTTTTGGCATCGTATCGGCGAGGTAGGCGAGCCGAGTGGGCGCGATATGGCGAACGTCCGGCGCCTCGCTCGGCGGAGCCGGCCCGCGGCGTCATCGCCATCGGTCTCGAAGACGGGGGCATGTGACGAGCGCGGCGCCGCCCGCCTTCGCTCGCCCCGGTCGGCTCGATGCGCCGCGTTTCGCCTAGGCTCGGCCGTTCGCGATGGCGCCGGCGCTCGCCGCCGTCGTCGTCGCGCCGGAGGGAGGACGTAGCGCGAGGCGGTCGGGGCCGCCTGAAATTGCGCGCGACACAGTCGCTTCGTGTTCCCGATTCGGCGCCGTGACAATGCCCTCCCGGCGGCTAATCCGCGAGCTTGTTCGGGCGATCCGTGGTCGATCTGCGAACGAGACTGGTAGGCAAGATATCATGCGCGATTTCATGATTCCCGCCAATCTCGATTTGCTTGGCGACGCGGCGAGCGGCGAGCGTGCCGATTTCGGAAATCGACTGACGCACGGTCGTGAGCGAGATCATCGACCAACTCGCCATCGGGATGTCGTCGACGCCGATTATGGAAAGGTCCCGCGGCACGACAAGGCCGATCTTGATGGCCGCATCCATCGCGCCGATGGCGACGACGTCGTTGCCGCAAATCAGCGCAGTCGGACGATCGCGCGCACCCATCATTTGAACGAGTCCGGAATAGCCGGCTTCATGCGAGAATTCGCTCCACAGCACGAGATCCTCGTCGATTTCAATTCCGAGGCCACGGGCCGCTTCTTGCGCGCCGGCGAAGCGGTCGAGGCTGGTCGAGGTTTCCTTCGGCCCGAGAAGAAAGCCTATCCGCGTGTGGCCCAACTCCGCCAGATGACGCATCGCTTCCTTGCCCGCCATCAGGTTGTCGCTCTCGACGACGGTCACGTTGCCGCGCTTGTTCGACCGGATGGCCAAGACCGTCGGAATTCCCCGCTCTATCAGGATCTCGACCGCAGGGGAGTCGACCGCCGAAGTGGTGAAGATGACGCCGTCGATGGCGGTTTCAATGAGGCCTTTTATTTTGCGGCTCGCGGCCGCGCTCGACAGATCGTCGATGATCAGAACCATGTCGTAGCCGAGCGCGTCCAGTTCATCGTGAATGCGGTCGATCAGATGAGAATAAAACGAATTATGCAGCGCGGCGACGACGAGTCCGACCAATCCCTTGCGTTCCGGAAATGTCGGCTTCGCTCTGCGCGGCATGCTGTAGCCGAGCCGTTCGGCGACGTCGAAAATGCGCGCGCGGGTATCCTCTGAGACCGCGGCGCCGCCGGCCAGCGCCCGCGACGCCGTCGATTCGGCGACGCCGGCCTCCTTCGCCACGTCGCGAAGAGTCGCCCTTCGAACTTTCGACACGACCGTTCCTTTCAAAGCCGAGCGCCGCACCCGCGGCGCGACCCGCGCAATTTTCCACAGCAAGATTGCACCAAAAGCGCGGAAGATTCCAGCGGCATATCGATGCGATCACGCTGACCCGCCACGAAAACATGCGCAATTTCAATCGAAATGGCCGTCACAATTCCGAATTGCCACAAACTGACCGGATTGTTGCGGCAACGTTGCGCAATATTTTGCTTGACATGCTGTGAAATTGCCGGAATGTTGCCGCAACAAACGATGGAAATCGAGGGAGGAAGCGGTGCGGCTCACGGTCGGACAGATCATTGGCAAGGCGCTGAAGGCTTACGGCGTTCCGTACATCACCGGGCTGCCGGGTCACGGGAACTGGAATCTCCTGGACGCTTTCAACGACCCGATTTCGGATGTGCCGATCGTGCCGACGATGCACGAGCAGGGCGCGGTTCACATCGCCGACGCGCATTATCGCGTGACCGGTCAGCCGATCGCCACCGTCACGTCGATCGGCCCGGGCGCGGCGAACGCGATCATGGGTCTGGCGAACGCGCACTGCGATTCGACCGCGCTGCTGCTCATAACGGGAAGCGCTGCGACGCACATGCGTGGCCACGGCGTCATGCAGGAAATGGATCGCGAAAACACGCCCGACTTCGTCAACGTGACGCGTCCGGTCACCAAGCGGAACTTCGACGTCATTCGCGCCGACCAAGTGCCCTTCGTCATGCACCGCGCCTGGAACGCCATGACGACCGGCCGTCCCGGGCCGGTCCACGTCGAGATCCCTCTCGATATCCAGGTCGCCACCACCGATATCGACGTCGCCGAACTCTCCAAACGCGTGCCGATCGGTAAGCCGCGCGCCGACTCGCTGGCGATCGAGGCCGCGATCAAGCTGCTTCTCGGCGCCGAGCGCCCATGCATCGTGGCGGGCGGCGGGGCGATTTCGAGCAACGCCAGCCCCGAACTTCGCCGCTTGGTCGAGCGTTTGGGAATCCCGGTCGTGTTCACCTGGAACGGCAAGGGCGCCCTGCCGGAAGACCACCCGATGAACGCCGGAACCGTGGGTTGGCCCGGGTCCCTCACCGGCAACACCCTGGCCGCCGAGGCCGACGTGGTGATGTCGCTCGGTTGCCGTTTCACCGATTGGTCCGCGTCGTCCTGGCGCAAGGGCGTGAGCTTTTCGATCCCCGAATCCAAGCTGATCCAGATCGACATCGACGCGCGCGAGATCGGCAAGAACTATCCGGCCGAAGTCGGCGTCGTCGGCGACGTCCGCCTCGTTCTCGAGGACATCAACGCCGGCGTTTCCGACGCCCAGGCGGCGGCGGCCCGCAAGCGGCGCGAGACCTATCACGATCGGCTGCGGCGGCTGTGGGCCGAATGGGACGTCATTCAAGAGCCGCGCCGCTCGTACGACAAGATCCCGACGACGATGCTGCGCACGTTGCGCGAGCTCCGCCGCGTGCTGCCGCGTCACGGCATCGTCACGGTCGGCTCCGGTCATCCCCAGAGTTCGGCCAAGCAGGATTTTCCGATTTACGAGCCCAGGACCCATATCACCCCGGGGAGCTATTCTCCGATGGGTTTCGCCTTGCCGGCGGCGATCGGCGCGAAGCTCGCCAAGCGCGACACGCCGGTCGTCTGCATCATCGGCGACGGCGACTTCATGATGTGCGTGCAGGAGTTGGCCACCTGCGTCGCCTACGACATCCCCGTCGTCTTCCTCGTCCTCAACAACTCCGGCTACATCTCCATCCGTGACGGCCAGGACGCACTGATGGGCCGGAACATCATCTCCGAGTTCAAGAGCCGGCGCACCGGCGAGCCGTTTTCCGTCGACTTCGTCGCGCTGGCGAAGTCGTTTGGGTTCGAGCACGCGGCGCGCGTCCAACGGGCCGATGAAATCGGCTCGACGATCAAGGCCGCCCTCGACTCCAACGCACCGGCGCTCGTCGAGGTGCCCATCACCCGCGACCCGACTATCGCGGCGTCGAATGTCGTCGGCTGGTGGGACTTTCCGCCGGTGCCGACGGCCCCGCAAGGCGTTCAGACCGATTGGGCCGCCGGCATCGCCGCCGAGCAGCACGAAGGACGCGACACCGCGAAGGTCCGATTGGCCAAAGCAACCGGCGCGGTGGGTTAGGCAGCGGCCGGCCGCCGAACCCGCGGTCCGGTTTAGGCGTCAAACTGACGACAGGAGGAAACGTAATGAGCTCATTCTTGAAAATGAACCGTCGACAAGCGCTTTCGTCGGGCGCGCTCGGCGTCGCGGCGGCGGCGGGGGGCGTGTTAATGCCGATCGGCGGTGCGCGGGCCGCCAGCGCGACCGGGTACGTCGGCTTGCCCCGCACGTTCCTTTGGAATCCCGGTTTCAACGCGCTGGTCGACACCGCGAAGTTCAAGAAGCCCGGTCCCTACACGATCGGCTTCTCCAACGCGTCGCAGGCAGATCTCTGGTTGGTGACCTTCTTCCACGGCGTGCAGTGGGCGGCCGAGAAGAACGCCGCGAAGTTGAAGAAGTTCATCGTCACCGACGCGAACAGCGATCCCACCAAGCAGGTCTCCGACATTCAGGACCTGCTGAATCAAAACATCGACCTGCTGCTCGTGAATCCGGCGACCGCAGACGCGCTCGATCCCATCGTCGGTCGAGCGATGCGCAGCGGGATTCCCGTGGTCACGGCGGCGCGTCGCGTGCAGACCGACGACAACTTCGTCTCGTTCGTGACCGCTTCGGACACCGCGCTCGCTCGCATGAGCGCGACTTGGCTCGCCGAGCATCTCGGCGGCAAGGGCAAGATCGTCCTTCTGCCGGGACTGGCCGGCGCAAGCCCTGCGGAGATGCGCCTGCAAGCGGCGAAGGAGGTCTTCGCGCAATTCCCCGGCATCGAGATTCTCGACACGCAGTACACGGGTTGGAGCCCGGCCAACGGCAAGCAGATCATGTCGGCCATTATTCAGCGTCAGGGCAAGTCGATCTCGGGCGTTTGGGCCGACTCCGGCTTGCAGGGGTCCGGCTCAGTGGAGGCCTTCCTCAACGCGGGCTACAAGTCGAATGAGATTCCTCCGCACACCGGAGGCGATCTCAACCGAATGTACAAGCTCGCCAGCGAGCACAAGTTCCCGTTCTGCGGCATCGACTACACGCCTTCGATCGGTATCGCCGCGCTCGGGCTCGCGCTCAATGTGCTGGAAGGAGCCGCCGTGCCGAAGCGCCTGGACGTCAATTTCCAGATCGTACTCTCCGAGGGAAGCGAGACAAACTCGATCAAGGCGGACGTGGCGTTGAAGGACTACGTGGCGCTGGACAAGCCCGATGATTTCATCATGGGGCACGGCATGGGCCCCGGCTACGATCCGAAGACCTTCAAGGCGAAGTATCCGACCTGAACGCCGAAGCGGATTCCTCCCTCCGCGAACCTAGCCTGGCGGCCGCCGCGCCGCCAGGCCCTTTCCCCGACTCGGCCGGAACCGAGTCGGTCGCAATGAATCAGCTCGCGAGTAGGTAACTGAACATGTCCGCCTCGTTCGCCGAATCTCGCGCGGTGATCGCCCTGCAAGGGATCAGCAAGTATTTCCCAGGAGTGAAATCACTCGACCGCGTGAACTTCGAAGCGAAGGCGGGCGAGGTCCATGCGTTGCTCGGCGAGAATGGCGCCGGCAAGTCGACGCTGATCAAGACGATCGCCGGCGCCTACACGCCTGACGAAGGAACGATTGTCTTCAACGGCAAGGAAAGGGTCTGGTCGTCGCCGGGAGAAGCCAAGAAGGCCGGCATTCACGTCATTTATCAGGAGCTGCTTCTATTTTCGGAACTCAGCGTCGCGGAAAACATCTTCGTCGGCGACGCGCCGCGCGGGCGTTTCGGCTTCGTCGACCACGGCGCGATGGTCAGCGGCGCCAAGGCCATTCTCGATCGCCTGGGCCACCGGCTCGACCCTCGCGCGAAAGTCGGCTCGTTGAGCGTGGCCGATCAGCAGATGGTCGAGATCGCCAAAGCGCTGACAAGAGACACCAAGCTACTCGTGCTCGACGAGCCGACGGCGGTCATTTCCGGTCGTGAAGCCGACCTCCTCTTCGAGCGGATGAAAACGCTCCGCGAGTCCGGCGTCTGCGTCATCTACATCTCGCATCGCTTGGAGGAGATATTCCGTGTCTGCGACCGCGTGACCGTGCTCAAGGACGGTCGCAGCGTGGGCACGCGGGACATCAAGTCGATCGATCGCGACACTCTGGTCACGATGATGGTGGGCCGCAGCCTCGCTGACATTTTTCCCAAGAAGCGGGCGCAAGTCGCGGACTCGACGCCCTTGCTCAGCGTGAGGGACCTCCAGATGCCTCCGCGCGTTCGCGGCGTCAGCTTCGATCTCCACGCCGGCGAGATTCTCGGCCTGGCGGGTCTCGTCGGCGCAGGCCGTTCCGAAGTCGCGCACGCCATTTTCGGGTCGATGGCCAAGCAGAGCGGCACGATCACCTTGTGCGGCGCCGCTCATAATGCACCTACGCCGCGCGCCTCGATCGACGCGGGTCTCGGTTTCTTGACCGAGGACCGCAAGGGCGAGGGATTGCTGATGTTGCTCGATGCGGCGGCCAATATCTCGGCGCCGACATTGCGGGAGTTCACGCGCTTTGGGCTTCTCAACCGCCCCGCGGAAGTCACCTCGGCGGCAGACGAAATCGCCCGCTTCCGGATCGCCATTCCCGGTCCGACGGCTGGCGTGCGCGCTCTTTCAGGCGGCAATCAGCAGAAGGTTCTTTTCGCGCGTTGGACGCGCGCCTGTCACCGCGTCCTAATCCTGGACGAGCCAACGCGGGGCGTCGACGTCGGCGCCAAGGTCGAGATTTACAGCATGATTCACGATCTGGCGGCCGCCGGCCTCGGCGTTCTCGTCATCAGCTCCGAACTGCCGGAGATAATTGGACTGTGCAGCCGAGTGATCGTGATGCGGGAAGGAGTCCTGACAGGCGAACTCAGCGGGGACGCCGTGGACGATCGCGAGATCATGCGTCTGGCGACCAAGAACTTGGCCGCCGCCGACGCCAGAGACGCGGCATGAAGACGAGGCCGACATGAGCGCCATCGCCCGCGCCGCCCAGAGACTCGCCATTGAACCCGCGCTCGTCGTTGTGACGTTGCTCTTGGCGGGCTTGATCGGCGTCGGAGCGATGGTCTCGGACCGCTTCGCGACAGTGGGGAACTTCCTCGCCGTTCTGGAGCAAGCGGCGCCGCTCGGATTCGTGGCGGCAGGGCAGACCTTGGTCATTCTGGAAGGCGGCATCGACCTTTCCGTGGGAGCTATCGCCGCCGCGGCCACCGTGTTTCTGGCCGGCGCCGTCAATGGTCGCGATGGGCTCATGCTGCCCATGCTTGCGGCCGTTCTCGCGCTGAGCGCCTTGGCGGGACTGGTGAACGGAATCGTCACCGCGCGGACCAAGGTGCACCCCCTCGTCGTGACATTGGGTTCGGGGTCCGTGCTCAACGGTCTGGTGCTGCTCTACACGCTGCAACCTACGGGCAAGGCGCCGACCTGGTTCGAGAATTTCGCGTTCGGACGAGCATTCGGCTTGCCGATCTCCGCGCTGGCGATGGTGGTGGGCTTTGTCCTTGTCGGATGGATGCTTCGCAAGACGCGCTTGGGACGAAACATTCTCGCGGTCGGCGGCAATCCGGAAGCCGCGCGGCTGTCGGGCATCGGCGTCGACCGCGTGACGATGTTCGTTTACGCGGCGTCCGGGTTCTTCTCCGGGTTGGCCGGAGTCTATTTCGTCAGCCGTATGGGCGTTGGCGATCCGCGTGTCGGCGATCCACTGACGCTGGCCTCGATCACTCCGGTCATTGTCGGTGGAACGATGCTCGGCGGCGGACGCGGCGGCATCGCCGGCACCTTGGTTGGCGTGCTGCTGATTTCCGTCCTCAACAACGTCCTCAACTATACAAGTGTATCGACATTCATCCAGTGGGTCGTGCAGGGCCTGATCATTATCGCGGCGGTTTCGATCTTCTCCGGCGGGAGCAAGAGACCATGATCGGCATTCGCCGACACTCTCTCGCGCCAATGCGATCCGGTTCGCTCAAGCGATTCGCGCTGTCCGGCTTCCTGATCGCATTGATGGCGACGGCGACCGCATTGCAGCCGTCGTTCCTCTCCGTCAGCAATTTTCAGAACATTCTGACGCAGGCCGCCCCGTTGCTGATCGTGGTCTTGGGTCAGGCGATCGTCATCCTGGCGCGGGGCCTCGACCTTTCCGTAGCCTCGCTGATGGCGACGATGGCGGTGGTCGCAACGGCGTTCAACGCCACTGAGGATTCCATGATCCCGATAATCGTCGCGGCCGTCGTCGCGCTTTCGGCGATCGTCGGCTTCGCCAATGGCCTGCTCGTCACGAAGCGCAAGGTGTCGCCGTTCATCGCCACGCTCGCCATGATGATCGTGCTGCAAGGCGTGCGGTTCGCCTACACCAAGGGCGCGCCGGCCGGCTCGCTGCCCGCGGGCTTTCGCTATCTCGGCACCGGCAAGTTCGCGGGCGTGCCGGTCAATCTATTGGCGTTCATTCTGCTGTTCGCCCTGCTATCGCTCGCTCTCAACAAGAGCGCTCTTGGACGCAGCGTCTACATCGTCGGAGGCAATCCGCGCGCGGCCGAACTGGTCGGCATCCGATCGGACCGCGTGACGATCCTTTGCTACATCGCGTGTTCCATCATGGCCGGCTTGGGCGGCCTATTTCTCGTAGGCTATGTTGGGACTGTCGATAATTGGGTCGGCCGCGGATACGAACTCGACTCGATCGTGGCGGCCGTCATCGGTGGGGTCTCCCTGGCAGGCGGAGCGGGGACGCTCTCGGGCGCAGCCGCCGGGGGCCTTATCCTCGTCCTTCTCTTCAACATCGTCGTGATCTTGGGCCTGCCGGTTCAGGCCCAGCTCGTCATCAAAGGCGTCATCATCGTGTCGGCCGCGGCCCTTTTCGTACAAGGGCAGCGCCGCGCGACCTGATCGGCGACACTTCCCCGGACCCAACGTCGCAGAAGGAGATGCCACATGCCGGAAGTCTTGAAACGCGGCCGCACCGTCGAGCAGACCGCGGCGGAGGCGCGCAAGGTTCGAGACGTTGTCGATTCGATAATTAGCGATATCGAGGCGCGCGGCGAAGCGGCGGTGCGCGAGCGATCGCTGACGTTCGACAAATGGAGCCCTAAATCGTTTCGCCTCAGCGCGTCCGAGATCGACGCCTGCCTTTCGGCGTTGACGCCCCGACAGGTCGCCGACATTTGTTTCGCCCAGGAGCAGGTTCGCCGTTTCGCGCAAGCGCAGAAGTCGGCTTTGAAGGACATCGAGGTGGAGACGCTTCCCGGCGTCATCCTCGGCCACAAGAATCTGCCGGTGGACAGCGTGGGCTGCTATGTGCCGGGCGGGAAGTATCCGCTCGTCGCCTCCGCGCACATGAGCGTGGTCACCGCGAAGGTGGCGGGGGTGCCCCGGGTCATCGCCGCTTCGCCGCCGTTTCAGGGCGGCCCGTCGCCGGCGGTCGTCGCGGCCATGCACCTCGCCGGCGCCGACGAAATCTATTGCATGGGCGGCGTTCAGGCGATCGCGGCGATGGCGATCGGCACGGAGAACATCGCACCGGTCTCGGTCATCGTCGGTCCGGGGAATGCTTACGTCGCCGAAGCCAAGCGGCAACTCTTCGGCCGCGTCGGCATCGACCTCATCGCCGGCCCGACGGAAACGCTTGTGATCGCCGACGACAGCGTCGACGCGGAGATATGCGCGACCGACCTGCTCGGACAAGCCGAGCATGGCTTCAATACTCCGGCCGTGTTGCTGACGACCTCCGAGAAACTGGCCCGCGCCACCATCGCGGAAGTCGAGCGGTTGCTCACGATTTTGCCGACGGCCGAATTCGCGTCCGTTTCCTGGCGCGACTACGGCGAAGTGATCGTCTGCGCCGACGATGCCGAAATGGTCGCGGAAGCGGATCGCATCGCCAGCGAACACGTGCAGGTCATGACGCGCAATCCCGATTACTTCCTAGCCAACATGCGCAACTACGGCGCCTTGTTCCTCGGCGCGCGCACCAACGTCGCCTTCGGCGACAAAGTGATCGGCACCAACCACACTCTGCCGACCGGCAAAGCCGCGCGCTACACGGGCGGACTTTGGGTCGGCAAGTTCATCAAGACGTGCACTTACCAAAAGGTGATGACCGACGAGGCGTCCGCGCTCATCGGCGCCTATTGCTCGCGCCTGTGCGTGCTCGAAGGCTTCTACGGGCACGCGGAGCAGGCGAACATTCGCGTGCGTCGCTTCGGCGGACGCAACGTGCCGTATGCGGAGGCTGTCAGCTGACGCCTTCGCGAGCCGGCGGCTTGGATGACCCGAGGCGAGTCGCCCTTGGGTCATCCCTGCTTTCAACGTTTGGTTGGAACGTTCCACGGGAGGAGAAGTCTGATGAAGCTTATCGGGATCACGCTTGCGATCGGACTGCTGTGCAGCGCTTTCGTGGGCGTTGTCACGTTGAAACTTGTTACTTGTCAATAGCGGTGACAACCCCTCGACCCGCATGAGCAAAATCAATGGCGCGCGTTTCTCGCCGTCGAGCCAAAACAGCTAAAAAGCGCCTATACTGAGCCAACGTGACAATGCCACTGGAACTGCAATTAACGCCGGCACGAAATTGATCATTTCGCATTTCGTCGACGGCCGCGATGGCGAATGTGCTAAGTGGTTCATGGGCGACATTGCCGCTTGCCTCGCGAATCGCGTCCAACTGACGAGCGATGGCCACAATTCAAGGGCGGGCCAGCCGAAGAGCCTCGCAAGGGCGCCACGTTGGACCCATCGACCGCGTTGACGTAGGGACGCGTCGGGTTTCGACACCCGTCGCAACCGACGCGGTTTTCGCTCGCCCATACGCGCAATTCCGTGTGGTTTTTCATTTTGACCCTCCGGATATCCATTTTGGATTTTTTCGCGGAGGCGCGGTTTGCACAATCCGGATAAGCTCGCGTCGACAATCCGGCGCGAAGGCGCGCACGAAGGCGTCATGGCGTTTCTCGAATCACAGCGCGTGTCGCCGACTTGGCGATCGTCATCTGCGTGACGCTTCGCCATCAGTCGATGTTCGCCGAGTCGAGGGCCGAGGGAGGGTAAGTATGGAAATCGGTTGGATTGGCGTCGGTCGCATGGGGTTCCCGATGGCGGCTCGCCTTCTGAAGGCGGGGCATCCGCTCAAGATTTGGAACCGCACCCGCTCCAAAGCGGAACCGTTGGCGGCGCATGGCGGCACGCTGGTCGACCATATCGATCAATTGCGTAGCGCCGATGTCGTCATGACCATGCTGGCGACGGGGAAGGATCTGTCGGACGTCTGTTTCGGCAAGGATGGTTTGGCCGCGGACGGGGCACGCCAAGTTCCCGGGATCGTCGTCGATTGCTCGACAATCGGCTTCGATGAATCGAATGACGTCCGCGAGAGGCTCGCCGCGCGCGGCGTCCAGTATTTCGCGGCGCCGGTGAGCGGCAATCCCAAGTGCGTCATCGCCGGAAAGCTATCGAGCGTCGTCTCGGGGCCAAGAGCGGCCTTCGACAAGGTTGAGCCGTTGATAAAGGCCTTCGCACTGCGCGGCGTCGCCTATGTCGGAGAGGGGGAACTCGCTCGAATCTGTAAGATCGCGCATAACGTCTTTCTCGCTGTCGTCATCGAGAACCTGATCGAGGTCACGCTGTTGGCGCAAAAGGCCGGCGTGCCGCGACACGCTTTCCTGCAGTTCATCAACAACAGCGTCATGGGCTCGATCTTCACGCAGTACAAATCGCCGGCGTTGATCAATCTCGACTTCACCCCCACCTTCACGGCTCCTCTTCAACGCAAGGACGTGGATCTCGGCCTCGAGGCGGCGCGCAAGCTCGGCGTGGCTATGCCGGTCACCGCGGCGATGAGGGAAGTGCTGCAGACGCATTTTGGCCTTGCGACCCAGCAACCCGATCCGGAAGCCTATCTGGCGAAGGATTTCGCGGCCCTGATCGAAACCTTGGCCTCGTTCGCCGGCATGAAAGTCGAAAGCGAGAATGTGCCGACGCCGAGCGGCTTGGAAATCTGAGGCGAGGCAATATTGGCTATGTCGCCTGGCAAGCCCGTAATCCGACGACATGACCGGCCCGTTGTTCATGATCGACGCCGCCGTGGTCGTGCCGGGATTTCGACGGCCTCGGCCTGGCCTTTGCGAGAACCAACACTCACTTAAGGCGCCCGTCGGGCGTGAAGGAGACCCTCATGACTCTGACCACCGCTCTCAGTCCACGCATTCTGCGACCGCGCGACATCGAGCCGAACTGGCGCTGGGACAAACGCCTCCCCGCGCTCGGTCACACCGCGGTCGATTTCGAACGTCGCGTCGATCACGAGCGGCTGCGCCGTTACCGCCTGAGCCGCGCCAAGGCCGCGCTGAAGAAGTCCAACTGCGGAGCGCTGTTGCTGTTCGACGTCAACAACATCCGCTACGTCACCGGCACCAAGATCGGCGAATGGGAACGCGACAAGATGTGCCGTTTCAGCCTGCTCGCCGGGGACGAGGAGCCCTTCGTGTGGGATTTCGGCTCGGCCGCCGTCCACCACCGGGAATATTGCGACTGGCTCGACCCCGAACGCTGCTTGGCCGGCGTCGTCGGCATGCGCGGCACCATTCCGCCCTCTTTCGGACTGATGAAGCACTATGCGCAGGAAATCTACGCCCTCTTGAAAAAGGCCGGCGTGGCCGACATGCCGGTGGGCTTGGACTATGCCGAAACGGCGATGTTCATGGCCCTGCAAGAGGCGGGTATCAAGATCGTCGACGGCCAGCAGATCATGCTGTCGGCGCGCGAGATCAAGAACGTCGACGAAATCCAGCTGCTCAACCAGGCGGCCAGCATGGTGGACGGCGTCTATCACATGATCTGGGAAGAGCTGAAGCCGGGCATTCGCGAAAACGACATTGTCGCGATGGCGAACAAGATGCTCTACGAAATGGGCTCGGACGACGTCGAGGCGATCAACGCCATCTCGGGCGAGCGCTGCAACCCGCATCCGCACAACTTCACCGACCGCTACTTCCGCCCCGGCGATCAGGCGTTCTTCGACATCCTGCAAAGCTATCAGGGCTATCGCACCTGCTACTACCGCACCTTCAACATCGGCCGTTCCACGCCCGCGCAGGTCGACGCCTATGTGAAGGCGCGCGAATGGCTGGACGCGGCGATCGCGCTGATCAAGCCGGGCGTGACGACCGACAAAGTGGCGGCCGTCTGGCCCGCCGCCGAAAGTTACGGCTTCCCGAATGAACTGGCCGCCTTCGGCCTGCAATTCGGGCACGGCCTCGGCCTTGCGCTGCACGAACGCCCGATCATCAGCCGCTCGGTCAGCCTGGAGCACCCCATGGAGATCCAGACCGGTATGGTCTTCGCGCTGGAGACCTATTGCCCGGCGTCCGACGGCTATTCGGCCGCGCGCATCGAGGAAGAGGTCGTCGTCACCGACAAGGGTTGCCAGGTCATCACACTCTTCCCCGCCGAAGAACTGCCGATCGCCAACCGTTACTGACCGAAGCGGCCCGGCCCCGATGGCCGGGCCTGCTCCGGGGGAGGATGGGACATGAGCCCCGCCAACAAGGCAAATTCCGCAGATTACTTGCGCGTCTATCGCCAGATGGTGCGCATCCGCACGTTCGAGGACAACGCCAACCAGCTCTACCTCTCGGCGAAGATGCCCGGCCTGACGCACCTCTATTCCGGGCAGGAAGCCGTGGCCGTCGGCATCTGTGACGCGCTGGAGGTCAGCGACAAGATCACCTCGACCCATCGCGGCCACGGGCATTGCGTCGCCAAGGGCGCCCAGTTCAAGGAAATGTTCTGCGAGCTTCTGGGCAAGGCCGACGGCTATTGCCGAGGCAAGGGCGGCTCGATGCACATCGCCGATCAGGCTAATGGCAACCTCGGCGCCAATGCGATCGTCGGCGGCTCGGCCGGCATCGCCACGGGCGCGGCGCTGTCGGCCAGGCGGCTCGGCACGAAGGACGTGACCGTCTGCTTTTTCGGCGACGGCGCGCTCGGTCAGGGACTCTTGTACGAGGTCATGAACATAGCCGCGCTGTGGAAGCTGCCGGTGATCTACGCCTGCGAGAACAACCTCTACGGCGAATACACCAAGGTCCAGGAAATGGCCGCCGGCGTGCTGACGGCCCGAGCGGCGGCCTTCGGGATCGAGACCCATGTCGTGGACGGGCAGGACGTGCTCGCCGTCAACCGGTTGACGCGAGAACTGGTCGAGCGCGCGCGCAAGGGCGAAGGGCCGTTCTTCCTCCAGCTCGACACCTACCGCTTCCATGGCCACCACGTCGGCGACATCAACCGCGAATACTACCGGTCAAAGGAGGAGGAGACCTTCTGGAAGACCAAGCGCGACCCGATCGCCAATTTCGGTGCGTGGCTGGTCGAGGAGAAAATCGCCGCCGATGACGAACTGAAAGCCATCGACAAGGCGGTGCGCGCCGAGGCCGAGGCCGCCGTCGCCTATGCGCTGGCGGCCCCCTACCCCGAAGCGGCCGAGGTGCGCCTGCACGTGTTCGCCGACAATGCGGCCTGACGGAGACGACGATGCGAGAGATCACGCTGTCCAAGGCCGTCAACGAGGCCATCGCCGAAGAGATGCGACGCGACCCGACCGTCTTCGTGATTGGCGAGGACGTCGCCGAGGCCGGAACGCCTTTCAAGGTTCTGTCGGGCCTCGTTCAGGAATTCGGCCGCGAACGCATCATCGATACGCCGATTTCCGAACCCGGCTTCATGGGGATCGCGGTCGGCGCGGCGATGACCGGATCACGCCCCATCGTGGACCTGATGTTCGGCGACTTCCTCTTCCTGGTGATGGATCAGCTCTGCAATCAGGCGGCCAAGACGCATTACATGTCGGGCGGCAAGCTTAAGGTCCCCCTCGTGCTGCGCACCAACCTCGGCGCCACACGGCGCTCGGCCGCGCAACATTCGCAGTCTCTGCATGGGCTGCTGGCCCATATTCCCGGGCTGAAGATCGCCCTGCCGTCCTCGGCCTACGAGGCCAAGGGCCTGATGAAGACCGCGATCCGAGACGACAACCCGGTGGTGATCTTCGAAGACAAGCTGATGTACAACGACAAGGCCCCGGTGCCGGAAGAAGAATACTTGATCCCCTTCGGCGTGGCCAACATCCTTCGCTGGGGCAGCGACATCACCCTCATAGCCACCTCGTCGATGGTGCAGGTGGCCCAGAAGGCGGCCGAGATTCTGGCGGCTGAGAGCGGGATCAGCGCCGAGGTCATCGACCCGCGCACAATCGTGCCGCTGGACGAGGAGACAATCCTGAAGTCCGTGCGCAAGACGGGTCGCGCCATCGTCATCGACGAGGGCCACCAGAGCTTCGGCGTCACCGCCGAGATCGCCAGCCGGATCAACGAAAAGGCGTTCTATCACTTGGACGCGCCGGTGCAGCGCATCGGCGCAATGGACGTTCCCGTGCCCTTTTCACCGGCGCTCGAAGATCTGACGGTGCCGACGCCTGAGGTCGTGGTCGAGCGCGCGCGCCGGTCCGTGAAGGGGGAGCTGTTCGATGCCGCATGAGGTGATCATGCCCGCCCTCGGCATGGCGCAAAAAACCGGCTTGATCGTCGCATGGCTCAAGAAGCCCGGCGAAGCGGTGAAGATGGGCGACGCGCTGATGGAGGTCGAGACGGACAAGGCCGTTGTGGAGGTCGAGGCCCAGGCCGGCGGTTTTCTGACCGATGTCCGAACGGCCGCGGGTGACGCGGCGCCCGTCGGCGAAGTCGTCGCGTTGATTTCGGAAAGTCCCGCCGGCTCGGGCACGGCTCCCGCGGCGCGGCTCGCAGACGCTGTACGCGCTGAAAGCGACGAGCCTGTCCCAGCCGCGCAGGCGGCGCCAATACCGGCCGCCGCCGAAAGGCGCGCCCCGAAACCGGCCGCCGAGCCAGAGCTGGAGGCGACCGGCCGGCGCATCCTCGCCTCGCCCAAGGCGCGACGTCTGGCCGCAGAACAGGGGCTGGACCTGTCGCGGCTGGTCGCGGCCGGCGCGCTACAACCCTATCACGTGAGCGATCTCGCGACGCTGCGGGCCCTGCCCGCAGCACACGCCGTTTCGGCGCCGGAGACAACGCAAGCTTCGCGCCACCTTTTGGCCCGCGTGCGCGGCGACGGTTTCGCCGATTTCTGCGAATGGATGCGCGCTGAAACCGGCGCCTCTCCAGACGCGACATCGGTCATGGCGGGCATGGCCGCCGCGGCTTTACGGCAGGGCGCGTCGGACAAACCGTTGATCGTCGCAGCCGAGGCCTTTGAGCGAAGGCGACTTTACGCCGATCCTGACCGGCTCGGACTGGCGCGCGCGAAACCCGCCGAGCCCTCGCAAGCCCCCGTGCTGATCCTGCGCGACTTGCGTGGGACAGGCGTCACCGCCCTGAGGATGGGGGCGGAAGCCGCGCCCGTGCTCAGCGTCACGCGCGACGGCCCCGACTTGCTCGTCACACTTGAGTGCGCGCCGGGCCAATTGACGCCCGAGGCCGCGCTCGCGTTGATCTCCGGATTTGCCGGGCAGCTGGCCGAGCCGCTCCGCCATCTCCTCTGAGACTGGAGAGAACGATGGACCAAACCAACCTCTATATCGGCGGCGCATGGCGCGAAGGCGCCGCAGGCGAACGTTTTGACGTGATCAATCCAGCCACCGAGGCGGTGCTCGCCTCCGTCGCCTCGGCCGAGATCGCCGACGCCGACGTCGCCCTCGACGCAGCCGAAGCGGCGTTTGCGGATTGGGCGGGCCGTACGCCGCGCCAACGCTCGGAGGTGCTGCGAAAGACGTTCGAACTGATGACCGCGCGTCTGCCCGAATTCGCCCGCCTCATCACGCTGGAAAACGGAAAGGCCCGCGCCGATGCGATGGGCGAGGCGACCTACGCCGCCGAATTCTTCCGCTGGTTCGCGGAAGAGGCTGTGCGCGCCGACGGGCTGATCACCCACGCGCCCTCATCGGGCGCGCGGATCGTGGTGCACCACAAGCCCGCAGGCATTGCGGTGCTCGTCACACCCTGGAACTACCCCGCGGCCATGGGCACCCGCAAGATCGCGCCGGCGCTGGCCGCGGGTTGCCCGGTGATCATCAAACCGGCGTCGGAAACGCCGCTGACCATGCTTGCTTTGATGCCGCTTTTGGAAGAGGCGGGAGTGCCGAAGGGGTTGGTCAACGTTCTGCCCTCGAAAAAGACCGGCGCGCTGGTCGATCATCTGCTGCACGACCCCCGCGTCCGGGTGGTCAGCTTCACCGGCTCCACCGAAGTGGGCCGCAAGCTCCTGCACGCCGCCGCCGATCGGGTCTTGAAGCCGGCGATGGAACTGGGTGGCAACGCGCCACTGATCGTCTTCGAGGACGCCGATCTCGAGGTGTCGGTCGAAGGCGCAATGGTGGCCAAGATGCGCAATCTCGGCGAAGCCTGCACCTCGGCCAATCGATTCTATGTGCACGAGGCGGTGGCCGAGGACTTCACCCGCCGCTTCACCGCGAGGATGGCGGCGCTGAAGATGGGCAACGGCCTGGACGAGAGCGTCGACGTCGGCCCTCTCGTCAACGCCCAAACCCGCGACAAGGTCGCGGCCTTCGTCACGGACGCGGTCGCCAAGGGGGCGGAGTTGCGCCTCGGCGGAACCATCCCCAATGGGCCGGGCTTCTTCTACCCACCGACTGTCCTCGCCAAAGTGCCGCAAACGGCGGCGTGCCTCGCCGACGAGATCTTCGGCCCCGTCGCCGCGATCCAGACCTTCACCGATCAGGAAGAGGTCATCGCCCGCGCCAACGACACCGAATACGGTCTGGTGGCCTACGTCTTCACCCGCGACATGAAGCGCGGCATGCAGGTCTGCGAACGACTGGACTACGGCATGGTCGGCCTGAACCGGGGCCTCGTGTCGGACCCCGCCGCGCCCTTCGGTGGCACGAAGCAGTCGGGCTTGGGCCGCGAGGGGGGGCATGAGGGCATGCTCGAATTCATGGAAACCCAATACATCTCGGCCAGTTGGTGAGGAGGGCGCAATGAGCTTCGTTGCAAGCCCTGCCGTGCGGGCCTACGCCGCTCAGAAGGGCGTCGATCTCGGCGCTCTTGCCGCCGCTACGGGCCGCGCGACGCTGACGCGCGAGGACGTCGACCGGCGGTTGTCCGGCGATAGCCCAGCCGCCCCCGCCGAGTCGAATCACAGCCGGTACTGGGACGTGGATCACGGCCAGTTCGGTCTCGTTACGCGGGAGCCGATGCCGCGCCTGGCGCAGGTCGCCGCCGCGAACCTGTCGGCCGCGCATGCCGTCATCCCGCAGGTCACGCATCACGATCGCGCCGACATGCGGCGCATCGAGGCGTTCCGCAAATCGCTGGCCGAGGAAGCCGCGGCGCGCGGCGTGAAGCTGACGGCGCTGGCTTTCCACGTGAAGGGGCTGGCGCGTTGCCTTGCGGAATTTCCGCGCTTCAACGCCTCGCTGACAGCCGACGGCGGGACGCTGATCTTCAAACGCTATGTGCATGTCGGCATCGCAGTCGACACGCCGCTCGGGCTGATGGTTCCCGTGATCCGCGACGCCGATCGCAAGGGCCTGTGGCGGATCGCGGCCGACATCGCCGATCTGGCCTCGCGCGCGCAGTCGCGAAAGATCCGCGCCGAAGAGATGGGAGGCGGCTCGATGTCGATCTCCAATCTCGGCGGCATCGGCGGAGCCGCGTTCACCCCCATCGTGAACCCGCCGGAGGTCGCGATTCTGGGGCTCAGCCGCACCGAGACCGTCCCCGTCTGGGAGGAGGGCGCCTGGGCGCCCGTGCCGATGGTCCCGCTCGATCTGTCGTACGATCACCGCGTCATCAACGGGGCCGACGCGGCGCGGTTCATTACGCGCTACGCGGCCCTCTTGTCCGATCCGCGCCGGATGTTGGTCTGAGGGGCCGTCAGCCCTTATGCGACGGCGCGCTGGGCTTTCTCCAATATTCCCTCGATGGCGACCTGGGCGTCGTGCAAGCCGGCGGCGAGGGTCTTCTCGCCGCGCAGCGCCGCGTGAATTTCCTCTCCGAGCACCGCCTCGATCCGCGTATATTCAGGCAGTGGGGGGCGCTGCCAGGTCTGCAACAAGTCGCGCCGTGCGAGCTCGTTGACCGCATGGACGATCGGCGACCCCGCGGCGATCTCCGGGTCGGCGCTCATGCTGAAACGGGGCAGCACCGGGAAGCCGGTCTTGATGTGCGTCTGGATCGCCTCGCACGAGGTCATCCAGCGGATCGCCTCGAAGGCGGCCTCGACGCGCGGCTCCGGCAGATTGGAGGGCACCGCGAGCACGAAGCCGCCGAGCGGCGACACGTTGCTGCCCTTCGGGCCGGCCGGATGGGGGAGATAGCGGACGCGCCGCTTGACGCGCGAGCGCACGTCATATTCGAGGCGGGCCGCCCTCATCGACCAGCAATAGGCCATCGCGGCCTTGCCGGTCATGAAAATTTCGAGTGAACTGTTCCAGTCGAGCTCCAGCGCGCCGGGCGGTGAGATCGCGAGCAATTCCCGCATATAGTCCAACGCCACTCGTCCGGCTTCGCTATCGACGCCAACGGCGATTTCGCGCGGGTCGATGTCGCCGAGCGACCAGTCGGAGCGGCCGCGCGGCAAATGGAGCACCGCGCCGCCGCAGCAGGCGAGATGGAAGGCGAAACTCGACGCCAACGGCATGCCGCGCTGCGCGTTCCAGGCGATGCCGAACCGGCCTTGCTGCGGCGCGTGCAGCTTGCCGCCTACATGCAGAACGTCGGCGAAGGTCTTGGGATATGGCAGGCCCGCTTCGTCGATCAGGTCGCTGCGCACGGCGAGCAATTCGATCGAGGAAAACGCCGGCACTGCTTCCTGCCGACCCTTCCACCGCCCCGTCGCCCAGACTCTGGGATCGAAATCCAGACTGTCGATGCCGCTGTTGTAGAGGAAGGGTTCGGCGCGCCGGATGCGGCCTGCTTCGACGAATTCGCCGAGCCAGGGGACATTGAGCACGATCACGTCATAGTCGGATACCGCCTGGGAAGCGTTCTCGGTCGCGCGGCGGTACAGATCGGGCAGCGGGCGCAGGTCGAAATCGCGGCGCGAGCCGCGGTTGGCGCGGAAATCCGCCCAGAGATTCTGGAGCGAAGCGAAATAGTTGTCGGCGTGGATCAAGAAGCGCAGGCGCACGCCGTCATGACGTCGGCGCGAGGCGCCTTGCGGCGGCGCGAGTTGCTCCTCCAGCCGGGCGCCGCCGAAATAATAGTCGTCCACTTCTTCCTCGGCCGGACGCACGCCCATCACCTGCGCCAGCAGAGACTTGATATGCTGGGCGTAGGCGAGGAAGTCGGCGAGCGTCGTTTCGCTGGGATGAAGGCTGAAGCGTTTCGGCCCGCGCGGCCTTCTTGTGATCTGCCCGTCGGCGATCATGGCCTCGATGCGCCGAAGCGCCGTCGCATAGGGCACGTTCGCCACCGCGGCGAGCGTCGAGATCGTGACGAGATCGCCGCGCAGATGGCTTTTGACGAGATGGGCGAGGATGTTCCAAACCGGATCTTCCTCAGCCATCGGGAACAGCGCGCGATAGGGTCTGCGCGTGCGCTCCAGATATTCGACGACCCGCAGCAGTTCGAATTCGTTCATGGGCGCCAATATATCCAAAATGACCATTTGCGCGCTAGACCCTTCTGAGCGGCGGGCCTAGCTTCGGCGCTGAGAAGGATGGACGCCTCTCGGCCCGGTGCGGGTCGCAAGCACGGGAAGGAAACGGTTTTTCCCCATGCAAGATCGCTTCGTCACCGCCGCGCATCTCGCGCGAATGGTTTTCGGCGCCGGGACGCACGCGGCGCTCGAGTCGCGCGCCCGGCGATGACGGCCTTCTCCCGCGCGCGCATGATCTCGGCGAAGCGGAGGAGGCTCGCTTGACCAAGCCGGCCATGACACTGATGACGCGATCTCGGCCGGCATGATAGGCGAGGCGACGGCGCACCCCTGCCGCCCGCCGTGCAATCGGTTCGGCCCTGCGCCGGCGTAACAAGAATATGCGCAAGATCCCGCGAAGGGAGGCGCGAAGAGAGGAAACGAAGTTGCTTAGTCCCGCTGTCGCCGCCTTGATGGATCGCCTGCGTCCGATGCTCGGCGAACGCGTGACCGACGCCGCGAGCGTGCGCGGGCAGTTCGGCCGCAGCGAGGCCTATCGCCAGCCCTCGCCCCCCGATCTCGTCGCGCGGCCCGCCGACGCCGGGGAGGTGCAAGCCATAGTGCGCGCCTGCCACGAGCTGCGCGCGCCCGTGGTCGCCTTCGGCGCCGGAACCTCGCTCGAAGGCAACGCCGCGGCGGTTCGGGGCGGCCTTTGCCTCGACATGAGCGCGATGGACCAGGTCGTCGCCGTCAGACTGGCCGACATGGACGTGCGGGTCGGTCCCGGCATCCGCCGAAAGGCGTTGAACGCGGCGTTGCGCGACACCGGCCTGTTCTTCCCGATCGATCCCGGCGCCGCCGCCTCGATCGGCGGCATGGCCTCGACGCGCGGCTCGGGGACGATGGCGGTGCGATACGGCACGATGCGCGACGCCGTTCTGTCGCTCGAAGTCGTGCTGCCTGACGGGCGTCTGATCCGCACGGGGCGTCGCGCCCGCAAGTCCGCGGCGGGGTATGATCTCACGCGCCTTTTCGTCGGCGCGGAGGGCACGCTCGGCGTGATCACCGAAGTGACGCTTCGCTTACATCCGATCCCCGAAGCGATCGCGGCCGCGGTCTGTCCCTTCCCCGCGCTGCGCGCCGCAGTCGACGCGACGATCGCGGTGATGCAGGTGGCGATTCCGGTCGCGCGCATCGAGCTCCTCGACGCGGTGATGATGCGCGGCGTCAATCGTTACGCCGGCTTCGCCTATCCCGAGCAGCCGACGCTGTTCGTCGAGTTTCACGGGACGCGCAACGCGGTCGGCGAACAGGGCGAACGCGTGCGCGCGATCGTCGCCGAACATGGGGCGGCCGAGATGCAATGGGCGCGCGAGCCGGAAGCGCGGTCGCGGCTCTGGCATGCGCGCGACAACACGCTTTACGCCGGGCGCGGCCTGCGGCCGGGGTCGGAGGCCATCATCACCGACGTCTGCGTGCCGATTTCCGCGCTCGCCGAATGTCTGGAGGAGACGAGTCGCGACCTCGAGAGTTCTGGCCTGCTCGCACCGCTGGTCGGGCATGTCGGCGACGGCAATTTCCATCTGCTGCTTCTCGTCGACCCTTCCGACGGAGCCGAGATCGCGCGCGCGCGCGCGCGTTGCATGCGCGGCTCGTCGCGCGCGCGCTTGCGCTCGACGGGACGTGCACCGGCGAGCACGGGATTGGCGCGGGCAAGCGGGCGTATCTGGTGCAGGAACTGGGCGGCGCGGTCGAGACGATGCGCGCGATCAAACAGGCGCTGGACCCGCTGAACATCATGAATCCCGGCAAGATTTTCCTCGACGCGCCGCTCGCCGGCGAGGCGGCGGCGTGAGCGCGGCGATGAAAGCGCCGGCGCCGGCGGCAGCGAGCCTGGCTCCGCCGAAGCTCGAACTGCGCGGAATCTGCAAGAGCTTTCCTGGCGTGCGCGCGCTGGACGACGTCTCCTTGGCGATCTGGCCGGGCGAGACGCACATGTTGCTCGGCGAGAACGGCGCCGGCAAATCGACGCTCATCAAAGTGCTTTTCGGCGCGGTGGCGGCGGACGCCGGAGAAATCGTATTCAAAGGAAAACCGGTGAAGATCGCTTCGCCCGCCGATGCGCGCGCCCTCGGCATCGCCGTGATTTTCCAAGATTTTTCGCTCGTGCCGTATCTCGACATCGCGCAGAACATTTTCCTCGGCCGCGCCTTTCCCGGCCGTGTGCCCGGCAGTATCGATCGCGCGCGTCTTTACCGTGAGGCGAAGCGCGTGTTGGACATGATCGGGTTCGCAATCGACCCGCGCGAAAGCGTGCACCGCCTGGGCGTCGCCCAGCAGCAGATGGTCGAGATCGCCAAGGCGCTGTCTCAAGACGCTCGCATTCTCGTGATGGACGAGCCGACGGCGGCGCTGTCGGATCGCGAAAGCGAGCAGCTGTTCGCCGTGATGGCGCGGCTCAAAGCGGACGGCGTCGCCATCGTCTACATTTCGCACCGCATGGCGGAAGTGTTCAGGCTCGGCGACCGTATCACCGTGCTGCGCGACGGAAGGCGCATTCGCAGCCTCTTGCCGCGAGAGGCGTCGCCGGACGAGCTCGTTCGCCTGATGGTGGGCCGTAGCGTCGATATGACCTATCCGCGCCAGTTCCATGCGCCGGGAGAGGTGATTCTCGACGTGCGGGGATTGTCGGCGCATACAGGAATCGCCGATATCAATTTGCAGGTGCGCGCGAGGGAAATCGTCGGACTGTGCGGGCTGATCGGTTCTGGACGCACCGAGGTGGCGCGCGCGATCTTCGGCGCCGATCCGATCGCCTCGGGCCAAGTGCGCGTCTTTGGGCGCATCCATCCGGGCGGCCCCGAGATGGCCGTTCGGCTAGGCGTATCCCTCATTCCGGAAAGTCGAAAGGCGGAGGGGCTGGCGCTCATTCGCACGGTCGGCGACAATCTCGTGCTCGCGGGATTGCCGAAGCTGTTTCGTTCCGGGCTGTTTCGTCCGCGCGCGGCGCGCGCCGCCGCCGCGGCGATCGTCCGGAAGCTCGGCATCGCGGCCGTTTCGCTGCAGCAGGTCGTCGGCACGCTGTCGGGCGGCAATCAGCAGAAGGTCGTGATCGGCAAGTGGCTCGCCGCGGAAGCGCGGCTGTTCATCTTCGACGAGCCGACGCGGGGCATCGACATCGGCGCCAAGGCGCAGATTTTCGCGCTGATCAACGAGCTCGTAGCCGCCGGCGCGGGCGTGCTGATGATCAGCTCAGAGCAGGCCGAGATCGCGCATGTCTGCGACCGAGCCTATGTGATGCGGGAGCGGCGCATCGTCGGTGAACTCGATCGCGCGTCTCTCAGCGAAGAGAACATCGTCAGGCTGGGGATGCAGCAATGACCGCCCTCGCTTTGAAGCCGCGGCGCGTTCTACGCGCGCCTGGCCTTCTCGCCATATTGGCGGCGATACTGGTCGGCTTCGCGTTGGGCGCACGCGATTTCACGACTGCCGCCAATCTCACCAACATTGCGTTGCAATCCAGCGTTCTGCTCTTGCTCGCGCTGCCGATGACCTTCGTCGTCATGACGGAAGGCCTTGATCTCTCCATCGGCGCCGTGCTGTCGCTCGCCTCCGTCGTTCTTGCCCAGGTGGTGGTCGCGACCGGCTCCGTATCGCTCGCCGTGGCGGCCGGGCTGACGGTCGGCGCCGCGCTTGGCGCGGTGAACGGAATATTGATTGCGTTTGTGCGAATCCCGCCTTTCGTCGCGACGCTCGGCATGCTCGGCATTGCTCAGGGGTTGGCCTTGATCGTCAGCGACGGGCAAAGCATCACCGGCATCCCTCCAAGCGTTGATTTCGTCTATGAGGGCCGTGTGCTCGGCGCGCCTTTGCCCATTCTGCTGATGATCGCGGCCTATCTCCTCATGCACGCGCTCCTTTACCGCACGCGCTTTGGAACTTACGTGATCGCGCTGGGCGGCAACAGGGAGGCGCTCGCGCTCGCCGGCGTCAATTGGCGGGTCATGCTGATCCTTGTCTATGCGCTCGCCGGCGCTTGTGCAGGCTTTGCCGGATTGCTGCTGACGGCGCGGTTGAACGCCGGCCACCCGACGGCGGGCGTCGGCATGGAGTTCGACGCGATCGCGGCCGTGGCGCTGGGCGGCACCTCGTTCGAAAAGGGCAATGGTTGGCTGCCCGGCACATTGCTCGGGGTTCTGACGATCGGCGTTCTGCATAACGGCCTGAATCTGCTTACGATCCCCTCGGCCCTGCAGGTTTGCTGCATCGGGCTGCTCGTCATTCTCATTTTCCTCTTCGAAGCTTTGCGGAAGGAGACGCCGTGAGCAGCGCCGCCGCCCCGACATCGCGTTTGGTGTTGGCGCCCGAACTCGTGCGCCTCGGCGTACGCCTGCTCGCCGTGATCGCGATCGGAGTTGCGCTGAGCCTGCTCAGCAACGCATTTCTCAGCCCGGTCAATCTCTTGAACGTGCTTCGTCAGGCGGCTTTGCTGTTTTTCATGGCGTCCGGCCTGACGTTGGTGGTGATCACCGCCGGCCTCGATCTGTCGATCGGCGCGACCATCGGGTTAGCCGCCTGTCTGGCGGGAACGGCGATCAAAGCGACGGACGAACCGTTGCTTGGCGTGGTGATCGCGCTCGCGGTCGGGGGCGGCGTCGGCCTGCTGAACGGGCTGATGGTGAGCCTGCTGCGCCTCCCTTCGTTCATCGCAACCTATGGCATGCTCTGGGTGCTGCAGGGCCTCACGTACACCTATATGGCGGGCAGCACGGTCTATGGCTTTTCGCCGGGCTTCCGCTTGCTCGGCAACGGCTATCTGCTTGGGGCCCCGATCCCCGTGCTCGCGATGGGCCTTCTCCTGCTGATCGGCACATTGTTCACGCAGCGCAGCGTCTGGGGGCAGCAGATCTATGCGATCGGAGCCAATCCGATTTCCGCGCGCCTGTCGGGCGTGCCGGTGAAGCGCCGGCTCGTGCTCGTCTACACGCTGAGCGGCGTGACGGCGGGGTTCGCGGCGCTGGTGTTTCTCGCGCGCCTGAATTCGGCGGAGGCCGATGTCGGCGGCAGCCTGACTTTGCCCGCCATAGCGGCGGTTCTGATCGGCGGCGCCTCGCTGTTCGGCGGCGTCGGAACGCTGACGGGCACCTTCGTCGGCGCCTTGCTGCTCACGCTCGTGCTCAACGGCATGAACCTATTGCATATCGGCGCCAACTGGCAGCCGCTGGTCACCGGCGTGATCATCATCGTCGCCGTCGGACTCGATCTGCACGGCGGTCGTCGCCGCGCCTAATTCTGCAAAGGGAGGAAACGAAATGAAGCGTTCCATTACGACGATGCTCGCAGCGGGCATCGCTGCGGCTTTCACCGGCCACGCCTATGCCGACAACGAGACGATCGCCGTCCTGACCAAGAACCAGACGAACCCGTTCTTTCAAGCCGAGCGCGTCGGCGCGGAGAAGGCGGCGCAGGCCATGCACGCGAAAGTGCTGCAATACGTGCCGACGCAGCCCGACAGCATCCCCGAGCAGATGAGCCAGATCGACGACGTGATCGTCAAGAAGCCCGACGCGATCGTAATGGTGCCGGTCGACTCCAAGGCGATCGTGCCGGGGGTGGAAAAAATCAACGCCGCCAAGATCCCGGTCGTCAACATCACCGATCACAGCAAAGGCGGCGATTTCATCGCATTCGTCGGCCTCGACGACTATACGATTGCAAAAGAGACCGGTCTCGCCATGCTGAAGGCGATGGGCGGCAAGGGCGAGGTCGTCATCATCGAGGGCGTTCGCGGTTCTCTGACGGCGCAGGACCGGCTCCGGGGCTTCCAGGACGCCATCAAGGAGTTTCCCGGCGTGCAACTCGTCGCTTCGCAAACAGGCAACTACCAGCGGCTGCAGGCGCTCCAGGTCATGGAAAATCTCTTGCAATCCAACCCGAACGTCGCGGGCGTGATGGCGGCCAACGACGCCGAGGCGATCGGCGCCATGGACGCGTTAGCCGAGGTCGGTAGCAAAGCGCTGATCGTCGGGATCAACGGAACCAAGGAAGCGATCGACGCCATCAAGGCCGGCAAGATACTCGCGACGGGCTCGTACAACGGCTTCGGGCAGGGTTGCATCGGCATGATGATCGCCATCCGATATCTCCGGCACGAAGCGGTTCCGAGCAATGTGACGCTGCCTACCACCGTCATCGATAAAACGAATTTGAGCGCCTACGACGTTCCCCTCGATCAACTGAATTGCCCGACCTGGGATCAAGTCGCCAAATGAAGAGCGAACCGATGGCGTTCGCGATCCACACGATCGACAAGCCAGACGCGCTGTTCGCGCGCCTGGCCAATTATGACGGGCGTAGGGGGGCCTTCTGTCGGACACAACGCCATACGGCGTTCGCTTCTCGACGCCAGTCCGCCTCGACCAGACGAGCAATGATGTATCGCCAATCTCAGGCGAGCGCGTCCGACCCATTCCATGGCAAGATTCTTGGTAAAATGAACGAGGCCGGCTTTGGACCTGTCGTCGTGAGCCTGAGAAAGTCCGCGATTGACAATCGAGCCGCGGCCTCGTTTGCGTCTCACGCGCCCGTCGGCCCGACAGGACAAGCGCCGCAGGGAGTCGAGGGCGTAAACTGGCGACCATCGCGAATAGGATAGAGGGATCAAAGTTCGGGGCTGAATCACATTCGGCGCGCTAACGCCGATTCTGGTTTGCTTTCACAAGACGGAGTTTGCGCCACCTTCAAACTCCGACCATTCCCGCGACGGCGCCACTTCGCATATGGGTCTTCACTTTGAGCGCTCGAGCTCAAATGCCGGCGCTTGGGTGCGCCATGAGGGGCGCGCTTCGCGAGCGGCTTGCTCCCGAAGTGCTGCACCACCAGTGGGGACACGATCGGAGTGGATCGGAGTGAGCGACGATGGCGTTATCCCAGAGGCTTTACGACGCAATTGTGGATGGGAAGGCTACGCTCGCGCAGTCGACCGTATGCGAGGAGATCGAAGCGGGCGCGGACCCGCTGGCGTTGATCGCAGACACCATGATTCCCGCGATGGATGAGGTGGCAAGCTCTTCCAAGAAGAGGAGTGCTTTGTCCCGGAGCTCCTGCTGGCGCGGCGGGCGATGAAGGCGGCCATGGAGCCCCTCCGGCCACTGCTGGCGGCCGCAGGGGCGAAGCCATCCGGCGTGATCGTCGCCGGAAACGTTCAGGGGGACCTCCACGACATCGGCAAGAACCTCGTGGTCTCGATGCTGGAGGGCGCCGGATTCAAGGTTCATGTCCTCGGCGCCGACGTGTCGCCGCAGAAATTTGTCGACGCGATCCGCCAAAATGAACCGCAAATTCTCCGCCTTTCCGCACTCCTGACGGTGACGATGTGGATCAGAAGGATGCCCCGGTTCCTCCGGCAGCCGCTTTCACGGCATAAAGGCTCCCCCGTTGACGTCGAGAATCGCTCCGGTCATGAACGCCGCCGCATCGGATACCAGGAAGGCGACGACGGCGGCGACTTCATGCGGTTCGCCATACCGCCCCACCGGGATGCTCTTGGTAAGGGTCTCCCGCATCGCCGCTGAGGTTTCCATCGACATCGAGCTGGTGACCGGGCCGGGCGCCACGCAGTTCACCGTGATGTTCGAAGACGCCGCCTCCAGCGCGACAACGCGGGTCAGACCGATCATTCCCGCCTTCGACGAAGCGTAGTGAGCGGCGACGACGGGCGACGCCATCCTTCCTCCGCGCGAGGAGACATTGACGATTCGCCCCCACCGCAGCTCCTTCATCATCGGAAGCACCGCACGGCAGAGGAGAAAGGGCGCCGTAAGATTGATCGCCAGCACCTCGGCCCATTGCGCCGGCGAAATTTCTTCCGTCAACGGCTTGCCGCCCCCCTCTTTCTTGGGATGGATACCGGCGTTGTTCACCAGCACGTCGACGCGGCCGTATCGCTCTCTGATAGCGTCCATGAAGCGGTCGATTTCCGCCTCGTGACCGAGGTCGGCGAGAAATCCTTCCGCCGCACCCTTTCTTCGCTCCTGGATCGAGCGCGCGGCGTCCAGGACATTGGGCGAGCGCCCGACCAAAATTGTCCGCAATCCCGTCTCGCAGAACCGTTCGGCGACAGCCAATCCGATCCCCGCCCCGGCTCCAGTTACGACGGCGATCCGTTCGCTTGACTTCATTGCTTCGTCCCCCCCTACGCAAATGGTTGAGAGCTTGCCGGCCGCCGGCCAAGTCGTCACGGCGGATGTCGGGATTCTGGCGCCGTCGGCCGCCTGTCTTGGATACCAGTTTGGAGAGACGTCCACTACAAGGATCACGCCAAGGCCGATTGGCAATATGAGCGTCTCGGGGCAGGAGTGCGTCGAAGTGCGTTGAATCGTGCGCAACCAAACGGAACAACCGCAACGAACAATCCTCGTTGGAAGCAGAGCCCCGAGGGATCGAACTGGGGTGATTTCGGCTGCGATGACCAGATCGGCCGCATGAATCTGCTGACGCCGCAGACACGGCTGCGGGCAATCCGCGAAGTGGAGTGCGGCATCGTGTTCCGCCCGAGTCTTCCGCGGGACTACCCAGGTGGCAACGCCCTGTCCAGCCACCGCAATGAACCGAGATTTTTCCACGAGCGGCGCGGCGACGGATATAATTATAATTATGAAATGTCTAACGTTTGCGGTTCTTACACCGATGTGGTGTGCGATGAGGCGATAATGCTTTACAGCCAATACTCCACACAGTGGGACGGCCTCGGCCAAGTGGGCCAGATGTTCGACGCCGATGGCGATGGCGTTGCCGAGAGAGTGTACTACAACGGCTTTCGCGGCGGCGTCGACATGATCGGCCCCGACGATGCCGATGGCGGCTGGGGCGCCAAGGCGATCGGGGTCGAGCGGCTCGCCGTCACTAGTGTGCAAGGTCGCGGGGTGATGGTCGACCTGGAGCGTCTGCACGGCCACGCGCGCACTTTGGTGGGTTACGACGGGCTGATGGCTGCACTCGACAGCCAGGGCGCGAGCGTCGAGAGCGGTGATTTCTTGTGTATGTACACCGGCTTCGCGGACGTCATCCTCGAAATGAACAAGCGTCCCGATGGCGCTGTGCTGGCCAATTCGTGCGCGGTGCTCGACGGGCGCGATAAGAAGCTGTTGCAATGGATCACCGACTCGGGCGTCGTCGCAATTTGCGCCGACAATTACGCCGTCGAGGCGTATCCGGCCCGGGCAGGCGAGGGCGAACGTTACCCCGGCCTGCCCCTGCACGCCCACTGCCTTTTCAAGCTCGGCCTCCATCTGGGCGAACTGTGGCACTTCGCCGAGTTGGTGAAGTGGTTGCGGGCGAACGGACGCTGGTCGTTTCTTCTTACCGCGCCGCCGCTTCGGCTGCCCGGCGCCGTCGGATCGCCAGCCACGCCGGTCGCGACCGTGTAGACGCGAAAAATTCGGTCGCCGTCTTTGCGGGACCAGCGCCAGGAATCTGCCGGGCGGGGCTGGTTCAGGCGCGCTGAGACCAAGCCGGGTAAGAAAGTCCCTCAGTTCGTCCGGTGTTCCGAATACGCGGTCGATGACCGACTTCAGCGCCAGCGCCCAAGATCCGGCGAGAGCCTCACCAGGACGTTTCGCGACAGCCATCGGCGCGTCCGCTATCGAAAAATCCCCGCGAATCCAGACCCCGCGAAATCTGGCTGAAGAATTTCATTGCGGCCCTGCCGTTAATGGTTATCATGACAACATGCCAACATGATCTTTGGCCACTGGCCTTGTTGGTGTCTGGAAAAGATATGGCGAGCTGGTTCGATCGGAGACGGCGCAATCGAGGCGTTCGTCACATCAGCGGCACCGGACGCGACCATTCCAGGGGGGAAAGCGATGCAGAGCTTGGGTTGGTGCTTCGCCCGTGCGCGGGCGCTTGAGGATATCGCCCGTCGTGCGACGGCCGTGGCGGTGTTCGGCGCCGCGATGATCGGCGGACCGTTCGTCGCGCCGGCGGCGGCGCAGTTCTCTAACGATACCGTGAAGATCGGCGTTCTCGACGATCTGTCCGGCTTCATGGCGGACGATACCGGCCCCGGCGATGTCCTCGCCGCGCGTCTGGCGGTCGAGGATTTCGGCGGCACGGTCCTGGGCAGAAAGATCGAGGTGGTGGAAGGAGACCATCAGAACAAGGCCGACGTAGGGGTCGCCGTCGCCCGACAGTGGTACGACGTCGAACATGTTGTCGCGATCTTCGGCCTCAGCAATTCCGCCGTCGCGCTTGCGGTGCAGCGCCTCACCAAAGAAAAGAACCGCATCAACATCACGACCGCGGCCGGCGCTCCAGCATTGACCGGCGACCAATGCTCGCCCAATGGAATCCATTGGACCTACGACAACTACGCGATGGGACGCGCCACGGTGCTGGCAACGATCAGGGCGGGCGGAAAGAAGTGGTTTTTCATCACCGCGAACTACTCCTTCGGCATCTCGCTGGAGGAAAGCGCCGCGGCATTGATCGTGGCGAACGGCGGCGAGGTGGTGGGCCGCGTCCGGCACCCCACCGACACTGCGGATTTCTCCTCCTTCATTCTTCAGGCAATGGCGTCGGGCGCGGACGTCATCGCTCTCGCCAATGCGGGCCAGGATCTGGTCAATGCGGTCAAGCAGCTCGATGAATATGGCGCGCGCAAGCAGGGCGCCAAGATCGTTGCGTTCGTCGCCCACGTGACGAACATGCATGCGCTCGGGTTGAAGGCGGCGCAAGGACTGAGCTTCGCGGACACTTTCAACTGGGATCAGAACGCGGAGGCTCGCGCCTTCTCCAAACGGTTTGAAGACGTCCTCGGCAAACCGCCGAACGGGTTGCAGGCCAGCGTATACGGAGCCGTCATGCACTATCTCAAAGCGGTCAAAGCGACCGGAACTGATGACGCGCAACGCGTCATGGCGCAGATGAAAGCGACGCGCATCAACGACTTCATGACCAAGGACGGCTACATTCGCGAAGATGGCCGCGTCATTCGCGATCTCCTCGTATATCGCGTCAAGACGCCGAGCGAATCGACGGGCCCCTGGGATCTCCTGGAACAGATAGACGTGATCCCCGGAGAGGAGGCGTTCCGGCCTCTTGCGGAAGGCGGCTGCCCGTACCTCAAAGCACAATAGTCCGGCCGGCCGGGGGGAGCGGAAGTCCGTGTCCATCGCGCGGATAGCCAGATACGACGGCGCCTTCGCGTCGGATGGGTGACGAGTTCGTCAAACACCCAAGGCGGGAACCGGATGCCCGAATCGGGCATGTCCGGTTCAGTGCGGGGGGCGCTCAGAGATGAGCGTCCCTACCGCGAACGCTACATGACTGGTTCAGCCGCGCTCACATCGGCGTCGTGACGAGCTCGATGGAGTAATTGTATCGCTCCGGGTGATATCTCACCACCGCGACCTCGACCGGTCGGCCCGTGGCGACGTAGTAGGTCCGGACCACTTCCAGCAAGGGGGTCTTTGGCTTGACGCCCAGGTGTTTCGCCGTATCGGCGTTTGCCAATGCCGGCTTCACGATCTGCTCGGCCCGCACGACCCGCTGATTGATCTTCTGTTCGACGATCCGCACTATTGGGAGGCCCACCTTCGCGTCGGCCTTGTGAACCAGCGAACCGACCCAGTCCGGGAAGTAGAAATTGGAATGCGCGAATGGCTCGCGCTCCAAACTGCCGACCACCTCCAGGCACACGGCCTTGGCGGGGCCGACGAGATCAAGCGCTTTGGCGATCATCGGCGGCGGCTCGGCCTCGGTCCTGGAGAGCACCCGATAGGATAGTCGGCCGGGATAGGTCAGCAGGTCGTCCAAGGATCCCATGAGCCGCATCGACCTCATCGTCCCCGACGTCTCGGCGACAAAGGTGCCGACGCCACGGCGGCGGTTGATGATGCGCTGCGCAAGTAGAGAATCGAACGCCCGGCGGACGGTCGTGCGGCTCACGCCGTAAGCTTTGCACAACGCTTCCTCAGTCGGCAGCAGCTGACCGGGAGAAAACTCTCGCCGTTGAATTCGCTCCTTGAGAATCTGTTCGAGCTGGTAGTGGAGGGTTACGGGTCCCGTCTCAAGCAACATTCATCGCCCCATTGATTTCCGATACGTCTGATTTGGCGAGAATGTTCGGCCCGCTCATGCTGGCCGCCGCCGCACCATCAGCACATGCTCGCCGCTGAGCACGATCTCGCTGCGTCGATTCACGAGACGACAGCCCTCCATCAGAATGCCCATGTGCGGCCGGCTTCGGCTCTCGCGTTTGCTCTCGATCGCCCAGTAGGCGCGGACCGTGTCGCCGGCCCTCAAGGGCGCCGACAATTTGACCTTATCCCATCCGAGCGTGGCGACCGCCGTGCCCAGATTGTAGTTCGTCTGCCACATCAGACCTTGCCTGATGCCCAGCGCTAGGATTCCGTGCCCGATCCGGCCGCCAAACTCGGTCTGCTTCATGACCTCGGCGTCCATGTGGACGTCGCTGAAATCACCGGTCAGACCAGCGAACAAGTCGATCGTGTTCTCGCCGATCGTTCGTCCCGCCGACGTCAGCTTCTCTCCCACGACGAAATCCTCGAAATATCTGCCCAGCATCATGCGTCCCATCCTCGCTCCGCTCCCAGCGTCCCGCACAATGCGCATTTCAAGGAATTCGACGTGTCGGACGCCTACCCTATTCCCGACGCTCGCCGAAATTCGGCGCGCGTTTTTCGCGAAACGCCCTGATGCCCTCCGCGGCGTCCCGAGTGGCGAATAGCCACGCGTTGGCCCGCTCTGCGAACAGCAAATCATCCGTCTGGAAATTGCGATTGATCGTGGCCTTGAGCAACTCCACGGCGTGGGGTCCCAGCCGAGCCACGTCGCGAGCGAGCGATCGCGCCACGTCCAACAATTCTTCGTGGGGAACGACGCGCGTCACCATGCCGTATGCATACGCTTCCGCGGCGCTCAGCTTGCGCGCCGTCAAGAGGATCTCCCTCGCCCGCATTATGCCGACAATCTTCGGCAAGCGCTGCATCGCGAGCCCCGGAACGACGCCGAGCGTCGGCTCCGGAACGCCGAACACCGCCTTTTCGGACGCCAGGATGAAGTCGCACGCCAGCGTGAGCTCGAGTCCGCCGCCGAGCGCGTAGCCGTTGACGGCCGCGATCACCGGCTTCCTCATGCGCTCCGGCGCCGACAGGAACCGCAGCGACGCCCGCAACTGGCGCGCCGCGTCCTCGGCGTTGGTCGCGAGCTCGTCGATATCCGCGCCGGCGGAGAAGGCGCGACCGGTCCCCGTGAGAATCAGCACCCGCACTTCCGGCGCGGCGTCCACCGCCGCGAAGACCTCGGCCAGCCGTTCCTGAACCTCCAGGCTCAACGCGTTCAGCCGGTCGGCGCGATCAATCCGCGCGATCGCCACGCTGCCTTCGACGTCATATCGGACAGGGTTCACGTCCTCACTCCCATCGACGGCCAACTATCGGAACCGGTCGAAATTCGGCTTGCGCTTCTCGAGAAAGGCAGACATGCCCTCCTTCTGCTCCTCGGAGCCGTGCAGGCCGACGTTGAGCATGCGGAACCCTTGAACGACCGAGCCGTAAAGCATGTCGGATTCGTAATTGAGGTGCAGCTTGGAAATGAGCAGGGCCGTGGGGCTCTTTTCCAGAAGCTCCTGGCACCACTCGGCGACCGCCGAATCCAGTTGCTCGTGTGGCACCACCTTGTTGATCCACCCCATGCGTTCGGCCTCCACGGCCGTGTACCTGTGGCAGAGCATCACCACCTCCTTGGCGCGACGCTCGCCGACCAGGCGGGGGAGCAACTGCGTGCCATACCAGATCGGAACGCTCGCCACTCGGGCCCCGGCTTGACCGAACGTGGACCGTTCCGAGGCGACAGCGAGGTCGCACAACAGATTCAGTTCGTTTCCGCCGCCCACGCACCACCCGTCGATCCTGGCGATCACTGGTTTGCCGGTATTGCGCATCGTCGAGGACAGATGCAGCAGCCGCCGGTTATAAAGCCACGCCTTGTTCCGGGTGAAATCGGCTTCGCTGTTTACGTCTCCGCCGGAGCAGAACGCTTTTTCGCCACTGCCGGTCAGCACGATGACGCCGATATCCTTGTCGGCGTCGGCGCGCTCGAACGCGTGCGCCAGCTCGTCCAGCGTCTGCAGCCGAAAGGCGTTATGCTTGTCCGGGCGGTTGATGACGATCGTCGCGACGCTCCGCTCGCTCTTGTACAGCAGGTCCTGGTATTCCATTTGCGGTTCCTTTTCGTCTCACGAGGTTTCACGTCGGGTCGAGCGGGCGGCGGCCAGCTGATCGCGAAGTTGGCGCCGGGCGATCTTTCCGGTCGCGGTGACGGGCAGTTCGTCCGCGAACACGACCGAGCGAGGGCACTTGAAGGCCGCCAGACGATCTCGACAGAAGGCGATGATCTCTTCCGCGGTCGGGGAAGCGCCCGGCCGCGCGGCGATCACCGCGACGGGAAGCTCGCCATATTGCTCGTCCGGCACGCCCACCAGGGTCGCCATCGCCACGCTTGGATGTTGCGCCAGGACTTTTTCGACTTCGGCCGGATAGATGTTCGCGCCGCCGGTGATGATCATTTCCTTCTTGCGGTCGACGATCCGGATATAGCCGTCCTCGTCCATGATTCCGAGGTCCCCGGTGTGGAACCAGCCGTCCCGATAGGCCTCGGCCGTCTCCGCCGGGCGCCGCCAATATCCGAGCGTCACGGTGTCGCCCTTGCAGATAAACTCGCCGATCTCGCCGGGAATGACATCGCGACCGGAATCGTCGACGACGCGAACCGTGAGATTGGCGCCCGGCACACCGATCATGTCCTCGCGAGGCGGAAGCCCAACGCGCCCCGCGGCGAGCATGTGCGCCTCCGTCAAGCCATAGATCTCATAGGGTTCCCAGCCAAAAGTCTCGCGCACTCGGCGTTTGAGCGCCGCTGGAAATGGCGAACCGGCGCTGAAAAGCGTCTTCATGCTCGAAACGTCATGGAGCCCGGGGTCGAAATTGTCGAGGAGTTGAACGACCGCTGTCGGCACGATATTGGCCGTGGTTGGACGGAATCGAGTGATCACGTCGAGCGCGGCCTTGGGCTTGAACCGCTCGATAAGGATGGCCGAGGCGCCAATCCGAAACGCCGCCAGCACACCCATGACCATACCGATCGTGTAGAAGAATGGCGAGGTGACGAACACCCGGTCGTCGTGGGTCAGCTTGAACACGTTCACCCAGCTGATCGACACGAAATCGAGCCAGAAATGACTCATCATCACCCCTTTCGGCTCGCCCGTCGTGCCGGAGGTGTAGAGCATCATCGCGATGTCGTCGGGCGACCGGTCCGCCACGTCCAACATCGGCTCCCCCGCCTCGAGCGCATCCAGGGACGGAATGCCGTCGCGAACCGGCCCGCCGGAGAGCACGATGTTCCGCAGGGACGGCGCCTCGCTCCGCGCCGCCAGAATCGTGTCGAGGACCGACGGTTCGCAAACGATCGCGCCGGTCTCGCTGTCGTTGAGCAGGTAAACGAGTTCGTCGCGCTTGAGCATGACGTTGACCGCGACGACGATCGCCCCCACCCGAAGGATGGCGAAATAGGCGACCACCACGTTCGGGTCATTGTTCATCATGAAGGCGACTCGATCGCCAGGCTTGATTCCCAGCCGTAGGAGACCCCCGGCCAGCCGGGCCACCCTCGCCTCGAGCCTGAGGTAATCGAGTTCGCCCCATGGACCCAACAGGGCGAGGCGGCGCGGAACCCTTCGCGCCGAGACCGCCAGGATCTGGTGGCCCATGTTCATGGCGAGTACCCCAAGTAGACATCCTGCAAGGTCTTGCTGCTCCGAAATTCTTCCGCGCTGCCGTGGCCCACCACGCGTCCGCCCTGCATCAGCAGTACGCGCTCGACCAGTCGGAGCGCCAGCGAGGCGTCCTGCTCCACCACGACGATCGTCAGCCCATCCGCCCCGATGAGACGGCCCAACGTCGCGTAGATTTCGCGACGCACCTTCGGAGCGACGCCCATCGATGGCTCGTCCAGCAGCAACAGGCGCGGTCGCGACATCAGCGCCCGCGCGATCGCCAGCATCTGCTGTTGTCCGCCGCTCAGCACGGCGGCGGCGGCGGCGCGCCGTTCGCGAAGGACGGGAAACAGCGTGAACATCGACTCCACCCGCTCGTCCCGTTCCGCGCGGCTCGGCCGGCTTGGGTTGGCGCCCAGCAAGAGATGGTCGAGCACGGTCAGCGGAGGAAACAGCATCCGGCCCTCGGGCACCAGCGCGATGCCCCGTCCGACGCGCTCGGCTGCGGACGCGCGCGTGAGTTCGCGGCCCGCGAACGCGACGCTGCCCCGCTGGAGCGGGATGAGGCCGACGATCGCCCGCATCAACGTCGACTTTCCCGCGCCATTGGCCCCGAGGATCCCAATGACTTCGCCGGCCTCGATCTTCAGATCGATGTCACGCAGGACACACACCGGGCCATAGCCCGCCTGCACGTCGCGAAGCTCAAGCAGCGCCATGCTCGACCTCCCCGAGGTAAGCCTCGATGACGCGCGGGTCGTTGCGAACCTCGCCCGAGCCGCCTTTCGCGATGACCTCGCCGGCGTCCAGCACCACTATTTCCTCGGCGACTCCCAGAACAAACGGCATGTTGTGCTCGACGACGAGCACACACATTCCCTGGCCGGATAGGCGCTGCAACAGACGGCCGAGTTCGCTGGCCTCGGCCCCGCTGAGGCCGGCGCAGGGCTCGTCGAGCAGCAACAGCGACGGCTGTGTCGCCAAGGCCCGCGCGACCTCGAGGCGGCGGCGCAGGCCGAACGGCAACAATCCGGCCGGTTCATTCGCGTAGCCGCCGGCGCCGACGGTCTCGAGAAGATTCTGGGCGCGGAGGCGCAATGCCCGTTCCTCCGCCATGAACGAGCGAAGTCCGAGAAGGACGGACGCCAACGACTGTGTGATATGTGGGTGGAACCCGCACATGACGTTTTCCAGCGCCGTCATGTGATCGAACAATTGCGTAATCTGAAAGGTTCGCGCCATCCCCTCGAGGACGCGGCGCGACGCGGTCCAGTTGTCGATCGTCTGGTCTCGCAGTGTGATGCTGCCGCTGTAGCGTCCGACGTAGCCGGAGATGATATTGAGGAGCGTCGTCTTGCCAGCTCCATTGGGGCCGATCAACGCATAAATCCGCCCTTCGAAAAGGTCGAAGCCGACGTTCGAGACCGCCGCGACGGCGTCGAAACTCTTGCCTACGTCCGCGAGGGAGAGAATTGGCGACTTGCTCATGGAGCCGCCGCCTTCCGCTGAAGGCGGCGCGGGATGCTCCGCAACGCTGGAACCACACCCTCGGGAAGCAGCAGAATGATGATAATTAGAAGCCCCCCGTAAATTACCGGCTCGACACCGACGTAGTCGCGCGTCAGTTGCGGCAACAGGCTCAGCACGAGCGCTCCCACCAGCACGCCGGTCGCGTCGCCGAGCCCGCCGACGACGACCATGGACACGACCAGGATCGTGACGTTGAAGCCGAAGCTCGTCGGGCTGATGTATTGCATGAAATGCGCGTAGAGAAATCCCGCGAAACCCATGTAGACCGCGGAAACCGCGAAGATGCGAACCTTCGCGGCGATCAGATTGACGCCGATCGCGGTGGCTCCCGTCTCCGAATCGCGCAGGCTGCGCGCGACGCGCCCAAAATGCGACGCGCCCAGACGAGCGAGGGAGACATAGGCGAGGACCGCGCCAACCCAGACGATGTAGTACTTGCTCATCCTACTTTCGGCGCTCCATCCGCCGAGACTGAAAGGCGGAATTCCGGTGATCCCTTCGGTTCCTCCCAGCACGCCCGGCATCTCGCCGACGACGGACGTGAAGATTTCGCTGAACGCGAGAGTGACCAGCGCCAGATAGAAACCCTTCACCCGAAGCGCCGGATAAGCGAGCAGCGACCCGACCACGAAGCTGAGGCAAAGCGCGATCGGAAGCGTCAGCCACAACGGAAAATCGAATTTCGCGCTGAGCACGGCCGTCGTATAGGCTCCCAGGCCGAAAAACGCCGCATGGGCGAAGCTCGCCTGTCCGGCCGTTCCCATGATGAGGTTCGTCCCCTGCGCGAGAATGGCGAAGATCAGCGCGAGTCCGGCGACGGTCAGATGGTAGGGAGAGGCCGTCACCAGCGGCAACGCCGCCAACGCGACGAACAACGCCATGATCGGGTAGGACGCGCGCATCGTCATGTGACCCGCTCGGTCGGTCCGCCCAAGAGACCGGAGGGACGAAGCATCAGCGCGAGGATGACGAACGCGAGCACGATCGGCTCGCGGAACGCCGACGACACGTAGCCTGCCGTGAAGGCCTCCAGCAATCCCAGCACCATGCCCCCGACCAGCGGGCCCGCGAAGCGATCCAGTCCGCCGAGCAGCGCCGCCGCGAACGCCTTGAGGACGAAATTGAAGCCGCTGCCGGACGATGCGAACGTCACCGGAGCGACAAGGGCGCCCGCGATGCCGGCCAACAATCCAGCCAGAAGAAAAACGCTGACGCGTGTGGCGCCCTCTTCCACGCCCACGAGTCTCGCCGCCTCAGGGTTTATGGCCGCCGCGAGGATCTTCTTGCCCCAAAGCGTTCGGGAGAACACCAGGTAGAGCGCCGCAACGACGACGAGACAGGTCGCGACGAGGACGACATCGGACCGGCTTATCGAGGCGCCCGCCCACGAGAACGGCCGTCCGGCGAGCACCGGCGGCGCGAACAGCACGTCGTGGCCCCACACCAGGATCATGACGCCGCGCATCAGCGTGCCAATGCCTATGGTCAGGATCGCGATGACGAGCGGATCTCGCACCCGGACGGGAGCCAGCATCAGTCGCTCGACGACGAACGACACCAGCACGACGGCGAGGACGGTCAAGACCACGGCCACGACAGGGGCGAGCCCAAACGTGGCGGACAACGAGAAATAGATCAGCGTCGCCAAGGCGACGAATTCCCCATGGGCGAAATTGAAAATGTTCGAGCCGCGGGCGACGATTTGGAATCCGAAGGCGACGACCGAATAGACAAGGCCCAAGGTCGTTCCCGTCACCAGAATTTGCAAAAGCATGGATCGTCGCCTGATCTCTAAAGTCTGCCCATCAGCCGCCGCGCGATCAGGACTCGCATGATTTGATTGGTGCCGTCGAAGATCTGCAGAATCTTCGCGTCCCTCATCATCCGTTCGACGGGGCATCCGCGCATGTATCCCAGGCCGCCGAACACTTGCACCGCATTGGTGGTCACACGCATCGCGACATCGGTGGCGAAGCACTTGGCCTGGGCCGACGCCAGATGGAAACTGTCGGAATCGCCCAGCGCAAGCGTCGCGGCGTGATGGACCAGTCGGCGCGCCGCCTCGATCTCCATCGCCATGTCGGCCAGAATGAACTGGACGCCCTGGAACGCGCCGATAGCCTGCCCGAATTGTTGACGTTCGCGCGCGTAGCCGATGGCCTGCTCCATCGCGCCTTGCGCCAAGCCGACGCCGACGCCGGCAATCGCCACGCGGCCGCGCTCCAACGCGAACATCGCGCCGTAAAAGCCCTGGTCCTCCGGCCCCAGCCTGGCGTTTTCGGGCACGATGCAACCGTCCAGAACGAACTCGACGGTCGTGGTGCCGTGGAGCCCCATCTTCTTCTCGTGCCGGGTGATCCTGAGTCCCGGATTCGAGCGCTCGACCGCAAACACCGATATGCCGCGCGCGCCTTTTCCCGGCGACGTGACCGCGAAAACCAAAATCACGCTCGCGACGTCGCCATTGGTGCAATATTGCTTAGTTCCGTCGAGGACGTACCCGCCGCTCGCGCGCCTCGCGCTCGTCCGAATGGCCGCCGCGTCGGAGCCCGCGCCGGATTCCGTCAGCCCGATGGCGATTAATTGGCCATCGACCGCGCGAGGCAGATAGTTACGTCTTTGTTCGTCCGTCGCCATGTAGTTGACGATTTCCGTGCACAGCGAGTGGCTGGTGAAGATGATCGCCGCCGAAACGTCGACGCGCGCCAGCTCCTCGGCGATCGCGGTCTCGTGGACGACCGAAGCGCCCGCGCCACCGTATTCTTCCGGCACGAGAAGCGAGAGCAAGCCTGCTTCGCGATAGGCTTCAACCACATGCCAGGGAAATTCCTCCGTGGCGTCCGTCTCGGCCGCGCGCGGCGCGATCACCTTCTCGGCCAGGCCGCGCGCCATGTCGCACATCGCCCGGACCTGTTCGCCGTGTTCCGAAATCGTATCGATTGTCATGGCGCCGACTCGTCCTCGCCCTGCGGTCGTCCGGCCGCGATGGCGACCGGACGAATCGGCGATCCCGTTCCGCCAACGATTTTGAGAGGGATCGCGATGAAAAGAAATGTGTAGACGCCGTCACGCGCGAGCGCTTCGAGATCGAGCATTTCCATGATCGGAATGCCTCGTTCCACCAGCATGGCGACGTGGACTGGAAGACCGGACGCTGGAACTTTCTCGAAGGCGTAGGTGTCGGAGCCGACGTAGCGCGCGCCTTGGTCGGCGAGCCAGTTCGCCCCCTCGACGACGACCCCTGGGCAGAGGTGCGCGTGAAAGCGCTCGTGATCGGGCCAATGCCGCATCCATCCGGTCCGGATCAGCACGCTGTCGCCAGGCTGAGGGACGATGTCCTGTTTCTGGTAGGCTTTCTCCAACTCCTCGCGCCCGATGCCGCGATCAGGGTCTAAGATGTCACATTCGAGCAACCGCGGCATATCGAGCAGCACGCCGCGACCGACGATCGGCGGCAGCTCGTGCGCGCCGTGACGCGCCATGCCGCCGAGGAAGGACTGCACCGCCGCCGCTTCGATCCCTCCGTGCAGGCATCCGCCCTTGGAGACGTGACCCAGCGCGTCGATATGGGTCCCGACATGGGTCCCCATCGAAAACAGGTCGGTGGCCGAGCTGACGCCGTCCCGGTACATGACTTGGCCGTGCTTCTTGATCAGCGAATGGAGATAGGGCGAGTGAGCGGGGCCGTGCGGGATGCCAACCTCGAGCGGCACGCCAAGATCATAAACCTGGCAGCAGTCGAGAAATCGAACGATTCCGTCGAGACTTGTCATGGCGTTCGCACCGGTCGAAACCTCGGAAGCGTAATCGTCTCGGTGACGCGCTCGAAATCGACCATGACCGGCATGTCGCATATGATGTCCTCGTTGGCGATGCCGACGACGTTGCTGAACATGAAGATTTCCTCGGCCAGACGGATCAGGGCCACGTTGTAGGGCACGTCGGCCGCGAAACTCGGGTGGTAGGCGCGGTGGAAAACGGCGAACGAAAAGACCCGGCCGCGACCGCTGACGGGTTCCCAGGCGAAGTCGGCGCTCAGACAACGCGGACACACTTGTGATATTGGATATCGGCGCTTGCCGCATCCGCAGCATCGCTGAAAGCGCAGTTCTCCCTGGTTGAGCCCCGCCCAAAACGGGGCGGTCTCGTCGGTGATTGTCGGTAGCGGCTTGAGATAGTCCGACATGCTCATCCCCTCCCGAGGACCGCTGCGGCCGAGCAATTGAGCGTCATGCCGCGCCCGGTGACGAGGCCGATCTCGGCGTTCGGCGCCTGCCGCTCTCCACACGCGCCGCGCAGTTGGGCGACCGCCTCGACGAGATGCAGCCAGCCTTGCATGTAACTTTCCGAGAGGTTTCCGCCCGCGGTGTTGATTGGGAGTTCGCCGCCGAGCTGGATGCGGCCCCCTTCGACAAAGGGGCCGCCCTCGCCGGTTTTGCAAAAGCCGGCGTGCTCGAGCCAGACGATCACCGAAATGGTGAAATTATCGTAGATTTGCGCGAAATCGACGTCGGCGGGATTGACGCCCGATTGGGCGTAGACTTGCTCTATCGCCACGCGTTGATGCGGAACATACCACCAGTTCGGATTGCCGATCGTCTCGGGGCTGTGCGCCTGGGCCGCGCCCATGACGCTGACCGGCCGATGCCGCAGATCCGAGGCGCGTTCGCTCGTGGTGACGATGAAAGCGGCGGCGCCGTCCGAGATCAAACAGCAATCATATAGGCGCAACGGCGCAACAATGAGACGCGAGGCGATGTAATCGTCCATCGTCATTGGCGCGCGCATGACCGCGTCGGGGTTCAGACCGGCATGCCGACGGCATGCGATGGCGACCTCGCCCAGTTGATGGCTTTTCGTGCCAAATTCATGCATGTGGCGCCGCGCCGTCATGGCGCTGTTGGCGGCCGCCGAGAACATGCCCCAGATCCCCCAGGAATCGCCCCATCCCGCCGCCCGGTCGAATTTCGACCCGCCTGAGCGCGCGGTATCGCCGAATGCGCACACCACCGCCTTCGCGGCGCCGGAGGATACCGCGAGGCTCGCCATCTGCAGGCTGGCCAAGCAGGTCGCGCCGCCCATCGCGAACGACCCGCCGTAGCGCAGCGAAAGCCCCAGGGCCTCGCCGAGCCGGAGGTAGTTGGCGGCGCCTTCCGGCGCCGTCGTCCCCGGCTGGGTCAACAGACCGTCGATCTCGGACTTGTCGAGCCCGCTGTCGTCCAGCGCCGCTTTGACGGCCGCGATCTGCAGACCCAAGGGCGTCGCTCCCGGCAGCGTTCCTTGCGCGGTTTTCCCGATGCCAACGATCGCGGTCGGATATCTCATCGGATCAAACCTATTGCTCCGCCAGGTATTCGGGGACGGTGGCGCCGGTTTCGGCGAGCGCCTGAATCTCTTTGTCCTGGTACCCGAGTTCGCGCAGAACCGCCTCGGTGTCCCGTCCGAGCGTGGGCGGTGTGCGCGCGATCTCCACCGGAGCGCCGCGCAACCGAAACGGCAGGCCGACGACCTTGGTCCGCCCCGCGACCTCGTGGTCGAGGGGCAGGAAGGTCCCGAGCGCCTCGAGCTGCTTGTCCTCAAGAACCTGCTGATAATCCCGCACCGCGCCGCACGGCACGCCATCGGCGAGCAGCCGCTCGAGCCATTTATGCGTCGTCTCGACGCGGAACCGCGGCTCGATCAGATCCATCATCGACTGCTGGTTCTTGAGTCGCGAGGCATGAGTGCGGAAGCGTTCGTCGGCGAACAGCTCCGGCATGGCGATCGTTTCGCAAAAGATCTTCCAAAATTTTGGCGTTGGGATCGCGACCATCAGATAGCCGTCGCTGGTCGCGAGATCGAGAATAAGCGCCATGGGCGAGCGATTGCCGAGACGGGGCGGATTGATCCCCTCCATCAACGACCAGGAAAACATCGGCGACTGCAAGAACACTGTCTGCTCGAACAGCGAAACGTCGACATAATCCCCTTGGCCCGACCGCATTCGCCGAATGAGCGCGCCGAGAATGGCGAAGCCCGCCGAGACGCCGGTGGAGACGTCGACGATCGGCGCGCCGGCCCGTAGCGGCCGCCCGTCGGGTTCCCCAGTGATCGACATCAGCCCACCCATCGCCTGGAACAGGATGTCGGTGCCGGGCCGTGTGGAATAGCTCCCCCGCTCGCCGAACGCCGAGATGGAGCAATAGATGATGTCAGGCTTGATCGAACGGACGTCGTCGTACGCGAGCTTCAGCTTCTCGACGATGCCGGGGCGAAAATTATGCACGAGCACGTCGGCCCGAGCCACCAGGCGGCGAAACACGCCGAGGCCCTCGTCGGTCGTGAGATCGAGCACGATGCCGCGTTTGTTGCGGTTCAACGCCAGAAAGAACGGGCAACGCTCGGGATCGTGCCGCGTCTGCATATAGCGCGTATCGTCGCCGGCTCTCGGCTCGATCTTGATGACCTCCGCGCCCATGTCCGCGAGCAGCATGGTCGCCGTCGGTCCGACGATCATACGGGTCAGATCAACGACCCTGATGCCTTCAAGCGGCATGCTCATTGTACATCTCCCCTGCCGTCCCCTGCCGCCGGGCTACAGCATGTTCAGACCGCCGTTGACGCTCAGCGTTTGGCCGGTGATGTAGCTCGCGGAATCGGAGGCCAGAAACACAATGGCCTCCGCCGGCTCGTCCGGACGCGCGATGCGCTTCATCGGGACGAGCTTCACAATGGATTCCAATATTTTCGGCTGATGCTCCGCGACCGCTCGAAACATCGGCGTGTCGCTCACGCCGGGGCACACGCAATTGACGCGGATGCCGAAACGCGTCACTTCGCGCGCCAGCGACTTGGTGAACGCGATGACGCCGCCCTTGGCGGCCGCGTAGATCGTCTCGCCGTTGGTGCCGACCCTGCCGGCGTCGGACGCCACTGTCACGATCGCCCCCTTGCGCCGCTCGGTCATGTGGTCGAGCACGGCGCGCGCGACGTGGATCTGGCCCCAGAGATTGATCGCCACGACTTTGTGCCAGAACTCGGGTTCCTGTTGCATGAAGAAGGAATGCTCGTTCCAACCGACCACGCTCGCCAAGGCGTCGATCTGGCCGAATTCCGCGAGCGTCTTCGCAACCGAAGCCTTGACCTGGGTGAAATCGGTGACGTCCGTTTGAACAAAGACGCCGCGGCGCCCCAGGCTTGCGACGATCTCGACAGTCTCGCGGGCGGACGTTTCATTGACGTCGAAGATAGCCACATCCGCGCCCAGCTCGGCGAAGCGAACGGCTGTGGCGCGTCCAATACCGCTCGCTCCGCCCGTGACGACGACTTTACGACCTGCGATGTCCTTCACTCTCTTGCGTCCCTATTTCTGCTTCCGCGAGCTGTAACGGATCCACTTTCCGTCCTCGATGACGCCGATGACGACCTCGGAAGGATCGACGATCTCGTGAACGTTGGCCGAGAATTTAAAGTGCCCGGTCGCGCCCGGATAATCCGTCTGGTCGAGCGCCGCCTGGAGCTTCACCCGATCCACGTTCCCGGTCGCCGGCGCCGCCTTACGCAGCGCCGCCGCCAGAAACTCGATGGCGTCCATGCCGTACATCGGGGCGGCGCCGGACGGCGGCACGCCGGTCGTTTCCTTGTACAGATTGAAGACCTGCGTCTGCGTCCCCGGCTTGGGATCCCCACTCGCCATTGAGGACGCCACCAGAACTCCCTCGGCGGCCGACCCCGAGGCCTGGATCACCGAGGCCTGGCCCAAATTCTGCGGACCGATCAACGGGATGTCGGTCATCCCCAAAGCTTCGCGATTCTTGTTGATCACCGCGCTCACGAGACCGACCGCGTAGCTGATGATGAAATCCGGCTTCTTCTCCCGGATGCGGATCAATTGTGGCGTGACATCGGTGTCTTTTGGCGAGAACTGCTCTTCGTCGACAAGCTCGAGCCCGTATTTCGCGTAGGAATCCTTCGCGACTTTCGCGGCGCCTTGGCCGAAGGCGTCGTTCTGCATCAACAGCGCAAAAGTCTTGTAGCCTTTTTCCTCGGCCATGAATTTCAAGATGCCCTGCATCAGGTAGAGGTCGCCAAGCAGCACGCGATGGAGGTAGCGGATGTCTCCGCTGGTGTAACTTGCCGCGCCGACGAACGCGATCATTGGAGTTTCGAGCTTGTTGGCTAATGCTTTCACCGCATTGGCGTCGTTCGAAGTGGTGAATCCGACGATGGCCGAGATCTTCGGATCGCCGGCCAGTTCCTCGAAATATTGCACGGTGCGGTTGGCGTCGCCCTGCGTATCGCGCTCGACAAGCTCGAGGGGGCGGCCATTGATGCCGCCGTTCGCGTTGATTATCTTGACCGCCACCCGTTGACCGTCGCGCTCCGGAACGCCATAGGCCGCGGCGAACCCGGTCACGTCATTGATCGAGCCGACGAAGATCGGCTCGGCGGCCAGCGCGGCGCCGCCTTTGGGGATAGCCGTGCAAATCACGGCCGACGCCATCAGAAGCATCGCGATCTTCAGACCGAAGCGACGCGTAGCGCCACAAATGAACTCGCTCGGCGTCTCCATGGTGTTCCCTCTCGTGCTGTATCCCTTGACCCACGCATGAGATGCGATGGTTATCGGCATTTGTACGGTTGTCATGACAACATGTCAAGACGCCGCAATTCTGTGTCAACGCAACATGAGAATGTCCCCTCTTACAGCAAGGTGAGAATTTCCCCTTTTGGCTGTTGGAACGGGTGGGGTGGGTGTGGGTAACGACGGGCTGAGCGCGCCCCCACAGCGCCGTAGCGAAGCCCGTCGTTATCCACACCCTTGCGCCGAGGCGGTTTGGGCCTGGGGCGGCGCGGCGCGGGCGGCGAGGAGGGCGTCGAGGCGGGCCTCGAGGGTCTTTTCGTCCTCGGCGGGCGCGGGGCCGGGCCGGGTCTTGAAATGGGTGTAGGGCAAGGCGCGGCCCTTGTAGAGGACGCGCATTTCGCCATTGAGAAAATGATGGAGGGCGACGCGGGCGCCGCGCAGCGCCGCGCCCGGGCCGGTCGTCTTGATGCAATAGAGCTTGCCGCGGCAACTGAAGGTGAGCGCCTTGGACAGGGTGCGCTCCTCGCGCCGCGCCAGGGATTCGTCGAGCGCCTCGGGCGTCGCCGTCCAGGGCCGATGCGCCGAGGCGGCGTCTTGCGGCGACATGGCGAACTTGGCGTTCCACAGCGCGATGAACGCCGGCGCGAAGGCCTGCGCCGCCGCCATGTTCGATATCGAGCGCAGCCGCATCTCCTTGACCAGCCGGTCCTGCAAGGTCTGGTTGGCGCGCTCGACCCGGCCCTTGGCTTGCGGCGTCGAAGCCTGGATGAGTTCGATTCGCAGACGCTCGGCCACCCGGCCGAACTCGGTCAGGCCGTCGCCGCCGGCGGCCTCTTTGGCGTTGACGCGGAAGATGCCGTGCCGGTCGCTGTAAAAGGCGAGCGGAAGGCCATGATCGAGAACATGGCTCTTCAGCGCGCACAGATAGGCCTTCGTCGTCTCGGCCGGCGCAAATTGCAGCGCCGTCAAGCGGCTGGTGGCGTCGTCGACGAACACGATCAGCGTGCAGCGCGCCCCGCGCCCCTCGAACCAATCGTGCGGGCTGCCGTCGATTTGAACCAGCTCGCCGAAGCGAGGCCGCCGCGCCCGCGGCTGATGCACGCGCCGCGCCCGCCGCCGTTTGGCCCGCGCCAGGCCAAGCCCGATTTGCAGGCGACGCACCGTCTCGCGCGAAACCACGATCCCGTGCAACTCGCCGAGCTTCTCCGCCGCCAGCGTCGCGCCGAAATCAGGATATTTGTCTTCGAGCAGCCGCTCGATACGAGCCCGTAACGACGCCTCCAGCCGGCGCGGCGAAACCCGTCCGCGCTGGCGCGAAATCAGCCCCGCGTCGCCCTGCTCGCGCCAGACCCGAACCAGCCGCTTGACCTGCCGGACCCCGAGCGAAAGCCGTTCCGCCGCCACCCGCTGCGTCAGCGATCCCTCGCAAACCTCTCGAACGACGTGCCCCCGCCGCCGCTCCACAGCCCTAATTCCCAATACCCCCGCCGCCATGCAAAAGCCCCTCCGCGCCAAACGCCAAAGGGGACATTCTCACGTCGCTAAAAGGGGACATTCTCACGTTGCGCTAACAGACGCCGCAATTCTGAGTCCTGCTCCCGCACGGATTTCACAGGCCCATTTGTTTTTCGATTTCGGGAGGAGGTTTGGAATTGATGAGCGTCGTCATGAGCGTTTCCCAGGAGGGAAAGACGAGATAGGCGGTGATGGTTGGGATGTGTTCGAAGAAGCGCGTGCGGGCGGGTTTGGCTTCGCGGGCCTTGATCCACTGTTCTTCGAGGCAATCGCAGATGGTATGAAAGGCGAAGGCCAGGAGGTTCATGGCGGCCAACATCATGGCGAGGTTGTCTTTGCCGTGGCCGAAATTGTGTTCGAACGGACGAATGCTTCGCATGTGCGCCAGGAAGCTGGCGTGTTCCAGCCGGTGCGAGACCGGTCCGAGTAGGCCGTAACGGGCGCTCGGTAGCGAGTGTTGCGTAGTCGTCGGTGACGGCGACTGCGAAGCGCACACAGCAATTGTGTGGGGTGTGCCATTGATCTGCGAAAGGCATAACATCGCAGGGGCCGAGGCGGTATGCGAGGTCGAAGGCAACGCGTGCGGCGCCGCTATGCGAGGCGCTGACGCCCTGCCGGGGTTACAGACACGATCACGCACGAAGGGAACGCGTTGGAACCTGGGAGGTCTCCTATCTGGCCGGGCGTCGCATCACGCCGCGCCGGTCCGCATCGGCGGACGATTGCTACGCAATCGCCTTGAGAAGGTGAGGAGCTGTAGCCGATGATGAACGGGCAGGAGAAGTCAGACCCCGCCATAGTAGCCGCGAAGCCGACGAACAAAGCCGGGCGACCGGCGGCGGAGCCGGTGGAGCCAAGGGCGGGGACCGAGGGAAACGCGGAACAGGGCGGCACGCTCCGGACACCGAGCCGGGCAAGCGCGTCACACGGTCTGGACCGCTTCCAGTAGCCGCAGAAATCCGCGCTCGGCTTGCGCTTCATGGCGAAGCCGATGATCCGCTTCGCGTCGCCCGGCGGAATGAATTTCTTTGACGCAAACCCGGCGCCGGATTCCGCCCGCATAATCACAAGTCACGCTTGAATTAGGGCAATAGTTAGGGCACGGGCTCGGAATTGGAAAATTATCAATGATATATCAACAGCCTAGCATGACTGATTGGCGGCGGACGCAGTCTGCGCGAACCGGTCTCTGCGAGAGAATTCCCTGGTATCAGGGAATTTATCAGGGAATTTCGCCAATACGCGGGAGCCAGACCGTTCCCGCCGCCCCTATAGCACTGATTTAGCGAGAGTTTCTTAATCGAGGGCCGAAAATTCCCTAAAGCACGGAACAGGGAATAACAGGGAATCCCCCTCCGCAGGCCCGGAGCCGCGAACGTGGCAGGCTGATCGCCCCGCGGCTATCCGAAACTCGGTCGAAGACCGCTGCGACCGCTAAGAAAGCCTGCCAGTCCTGCGGCGACAGCGATGCGGCAAGGTCGGGGGCCATTTTTTTAGGCGCCGATCGGGCATACGCGGAAATCGAATATCGTCGGTCTACCTTCAAATCTTCAGCTCGGCCGGAGTACCCCGGCCGAGCTGAAGATTTGAAGGTAGTTTGGCACCCGCAACGGACCTCGTCAAGAGAGTTTTTTTGCCGTGGTACAAGTTTGACACCACTAGACTTGCGGCCGATGGTTGGCGCGTTATCCGACGCTTGCATACACTTGCGAGTTGGTGTAAATGGCGACTTATTGGACTGCTTCAGCCCGAAGTGTGCGGAGCGGTCCAGGCGAGCTTTGCAGAGTTAAGCTCATCTTCGACAGTTGGAAATACTAACACATTGTTTCACATCGACATTTCGCGCTGGAAAGGCGACGTGGCACTACATCACATTAAGTGGTTGTATTTTGGAATTGAGGGCCGATTTGCC